>JANQET010000399.1 GCA_028278265.1 Myxococcota bacterium | reverse complement strand
TGTGGTAGCGGCCCCGCGTGCGGAATTCGAAGAGATAGTTCTCATCGCGGATGTAGCGGCGAATGAGGTAGGCCCCGCGAAGGTCCACCCCGCGAATGTCCGCGCCGATCCAGTTGGCCTTGGTGAAATTGCGCAGCCCCAATAGCCGGGCGTCCTGCAGATCGGCGACGTGGAAGTCGGTGTCGCGCACGTCGCTCTGTTTGAGGTCCACGTCCTGCAGATGCGCCCGGGTCAGGTTGGCCCCGTTGAGATCGGCATGGCGGATACTCGCGCTGCGCAGATTGGCGGCGCGAAGATCGGCGCCTTTTAGCCGGGCTTCAGTGAGTGTGGCCTGTTGTAAATCAGCATTGATCAGACTGGCCTCGGACAAGTTGGCCGCGCCGAATCCGGCCCGAACCCCATGGCATTCATTCAACGTGGCCCGTTGCAGATCAGCCCCGAGCAGCTCGCATCCATCGAGCACCGCCTTGGACAGATCGGCCCCGGCCAGCTTGCACCAGCTCAGATTGGCGCCGGTCAGATTGGCGCCGGTCAAATCGGCCTCGCGCAGATCAAAGCCGGACAGATCCAACCCGGCCAGCTCCTGATTGGCCAACTGGGCACCCCGCAAATCCATGCTGCGGGGGCGATCGGGACTGCCGATGGGGCAGGTTCGTTTCAGTTTCTCGGCGATGGTATCGGCGGCCACATCGCCATTGGATCGGAGCGGTTCATTCTCCCCAGCAATATCCCCGCGGTCCGGTGACGGCGCTGGGGGGGGTGGCGGCGAGCTGTTGGTGGTCGACAGCTGTTTATCTGCTGGACTCATTGGGGGCTCCCTCACCCTAATAATCGGCAGAGGCGCCGAATAGATAAGCGCAGTGGCCGTATCGCGAACCATCAAAAGGGGAATGCCCTCAGTGGTTCAGAAAAAAGGTCAGTTGCCGGGTTCGGTCTGTTCGGTGAGCAGGCGGATGATCGCCTCCAGATCACCATCGGACAGACCGGGCAAACCGCGGGCCAGCGAAGCGGTGGCCAGGCCCAGTTGGCGGTAGAGCTCGCGGGCCTGGGGCGCGGTGGTCAAGGCGTTCAGGTGATGGGCCACGGTTTGGGCGTCGCCTCGCCGGATCGGTCCGCTGAGCGCCCTATCGAGCCCGATCTCGGTCGACCGTTTGAGCGCGCTTTGGGCCAGAGAGAGCAGGGTCGGCTCGACGTCATCGGCAGGTATCTCGGTGTGCGACAAGATGCTCCGCGCCTGACTCAACACCGTGACCAAGTAGTTGCTGGCCATCACCATCGCCGCGTGGTAGGTCGGTCGGTCCGCCTCACCCACCGCCACAGTCCGCCCCTCGAGGAGAGTGGCCAACCGCTCCGTGATCCGCAAGGCCTCCCCATCACCGTCGGTTGCGAAACGGGCGCCCGGCGGGATCGCGCTAATCGTCCCCGGGGCAAAGACCAGTGCCGGGTGAAATGTCCCCCGGCCGGCCACCAATCCGTCAAGAGGACTGAGCACCTGCGCGGACAGGGAACCGGCGAGATGCAGCCAGACCTGCTCTGAGGAACAGCAGTGGGATGCGGCGACCCGGGTCGCTGTGGGGCCGATCAGCGGATCAGGGACAGCGATGATCACGATATCCGCATCAGCCATTGCCGCGGGGAGCTGCCCTTGGTGAGCGGGCGCTTCCACCTGTTCGGCCAGGTGGGCCGCGCGAGAACCGTCTATGTCGTAAACTCCTGTAATGTTTGTGTTTTTCTGGAAAAGTGCCACGGCCAGCGATCCGCCTGCGGCCCCGGCCCCCAGCATGAACACCCGGGCATCCTCCGCCCTATCGGTATAGTTCGTGCTCATGGATGTAGCTCAGTACGGCCGACGGCACCGCCTGGGACACGTCCTCCCCACGGGCCAGCGCCCGTCGGATCCCACTCGAGCTCCAGGGCGGCGGCGCCGGGAGGGTCGGGTGGGGGATCGGACCCACCCCTTGGCGTTCCACATAGACCGGCGGTGCCAATGCGGCGATGTCGTCCCACAGATGCCACTTTTCCCGCTCAAAGTAGATATCCGTGCCCACCAACAGCCGGAACGTGTACCGGGGATACCGCTCCTGCAGCACGTTGACCAGCTCCAACGTCCGCCCGGGGTGGGTGAGCTCCCGTTCGATCGTCAGCACCCGGAGGTTGACTCGACCGGCGATCAACAATTCGCTCATCGCCACCCGGTCGTCAAAGCTCACCGGAGTCTTGTCCAGCCGGTGGGCCAAGACCGGGACAAACCAGACCTGGTCGATCAATTCAGAGGCGAGCGCGCTGTGCGCCACCCCGAGATGCCCGAGATGGGGCGGGTCAAAAGTGCCGCCGAGTACGCCGATGGTGGTCACCGGGGTTTCAATAGTCAAAGGAAATTCCCAGCTGGCGTCGGAGCTCGACGTGATCGCGGCTGAAGACAAAGGACATCAGCCGGCCGGCACCGGGGATACCGGCCAGGCGACCTGCGGGTTTTCCGGCGCCGGTCCGCAGGGCGTTGACAGAGGTGCTCAAAGAGCCGGAGTAGATAAATCCGGCCCGATAGCCGATCTCGAGAAGCTGGTCGATCAAATCCTGTTGCTCGAGAGCATTCATGCAGTCGACGGTGAACGGGTGGATCCGCTGAATGGTCTCGGGCGACAACAGCTGGCGCATCTTCTCCGGCTTGGTCAAGAATTCGTCGGGAGAGGGGTGCTTGGGTTCGAAGTCCTCGACGGCCAACCGCGAGATACCGGTGAGGATCGCTCGGAGCTCGTCGTCCCCCAGAATGGTGCCCAGGCTCAACCCCATTTGAATCACTTTGAGACAGGCGGCGGCAATGAAGCGAAAGACGCCCTGATCCTCGTTTTCGACCACAGATTGGGAGACCAGGATCGCTGCCGGGGAGCCGGGGGCTACGCGAATCGCCTGGTTGGGACTGACCAGCACAATCGGCGGCTCAACGCCAAAGGCCGGGGCCAGATCCGTGGTGATGCGGACCAGGGCCTCCCCTTCATCGAGCATGGCCCCTTTGCGGAAACCGATCTGCGAAGCGGAAATCTGAAAATGGGCTGCAATGCCCCCCTGTACCGCCTTGAGCGTCTCGCAAAGCCCAGCGGTAATCCCCTTGGGCCGTAGACTGTCGTTGAACGAGGGGTCGGCTATGCGAACGGTCACCTCCGCGGCGGCCTGGGTCACTTCGATCATAGGTTCGTCATCGTCGGAATCGCCGACGATTTGAGTCGCCTCCGCCGCCATTGCCGCCAGGGTGTCCTCTGACTTCATTGTCAGAATTCGCCTGATATTGCCGTAGATTTGCTCTCGATCGGGTTCCTTGATCAGTGCTTGAGTCTGACTGGCCAGGGCGCGATCCAAGTGGATGTGGTAGGACATCGAGTCCCCCTGCCGTTTGAAGATCTCGGCGATGGCCTTGACCGGGGCAAAATCGAGGGGATCGATATCGTGCGCCTGTTGCAGCATGAACTCCGCCTCTTTGGATCGGTTGAGATGCTGATCCATTACCCGGGCGAGGGTGACCAGCCGCTCGATCTTTTCCTGCGGGCGTGGGGTCTGCTGGGCCAGAAACTCGAGCACCTTGGCCGCACGGTTCCAGTTTTTGATCTCGATGTATAGCTTGACCAGCCGATCGAGGGCGGGCAGGTGGTACCGGTCTATTTCGAGCACTTTGACAAAGCTTCGTTCAGCGAGATCGTGATGGGTCGAGTGGTCCATGTACAGCTCGCCGAGGGTGAAGAAAATGTCTACCTGGACCTCTTGATTCTGGGCCAGTTTGGCGGCTTCCAGATAGGCGCTGATCGCTTCGTCCCAGTCCCCGTCCTGCCGGTGGAGCTTGCCCAGCCAGCGGTGGATATCCATCGCGGCCGGCATCAGCCCGGTGAGCTCGAGGAGAATCTTCTTGGCCCGGGCCCGGTCGTTGGTCTCGTCCAGCAATGCGGCCAATTCGAGCAACATCCCGATTTGCTCATCGTCGGTGTGATCACCACTGAGCCGCGCCTCGAGCAGTTGGATCAACCCCAGTTGATCGTCCGCGCTCTTGAGGGCCCGACTGCCCTCGAGAAAGGCGTCGGTGTTTTGCGGATCCGCAGCGACGATTTCGGCATACAGACGGCCAGCCCGCCCGGGATTGTCCAACGCATCGTGGGACACCTGCGCTGCTTTGAGCAGGCATTCGTGACGATATTCGGGAACATGGGTCATTTGAGCGACCCGGGTCAGGGTGTCGACCATCGCCTTGTAGTCGTCCAGTGCCTGGTAGCAGCGAAGAGCGCCCAGCAGGTCATAGATCGAGTTGTTGTTCAGTTCGAGGGCCTGCTCGTATGCCGCCGCAGCCTCGAGATGATTGCCCTTGTGGTGGAGCATCTCGGCCCGACGGGAGATGTGCACCGCCGAATCGGGCAATTGCTCGATGATCCGATCGAGCAGGGCCGAGCGTTCGCTCGACTCGGTGGTCAACCCCTCCAACTCGACCAGCTCGAGCAGGGAGGTTCGGTTCTTCTGCACTGCCAATCGCAGAAAATCGATGTCCGTCGGGTTGCTGCGCCACGCCATCGCTGCGATCGTCGAGGTATCGACCTCGTCATCGAGGCTGCCGATCAACCCCCGCAACACGGTGGACAGCTCGTGGCGACGTCCTCGACTGAGGTAGTGCATCACCAATTGGGCCAGCGTCGGACGGTGTCCCGGCACCTTCTCGTCGAGAATGAGCAGGGAGAGCACAGCAGACGACTGATCATTGTTGTACCGTTTGTCAATGTCTGCCAGACGCTGGTAGATGTACGCCTCGGCAGCCGGGGAGGCGGCGTTGCGCAGATTGGTGAGCAAGTTGCTGGAGATTTCAGCGGTGCGGCCGGAGCGAATGCGCGCCCGGTGCAGCCCCAATTTGGCGAACGGATCGTCGGGGAGGGTCTGCAAGGCGCTTTCGAATTGGGGAATTGCCGCGCCGGGATTGTGCTTGAGATTGAGGGCGCCCATCAGCATCAAGTCGTAGATCGTAGGTGAGGCATCCTGGTCCATCGTGAGCGCGACAGCGGGCGGTTCGATGCTCGGATGGGAGAGCACCAGCCTGAGGTAGGAGCGCCGCAACGGCTTGTCTTCGGGCAGCAGCTTGAGCGCCCGGAGCAGACAGTCGGCCGCCGGAACCCCCGCGTCGGTCAGCAGGTAACGCTGACCGGCGAGGACCAGGAACCGCGCACTCTCCTGGGGATCGTCAGTGGTCGAAGCGGCGTTGAGGTAGGCTTCGGCCAGCACCTCCTTACTCTTGGAACACCGGTCCACCGCGGCGATGGAGAGCAAGAGCGAGGGGCGAAGCTCCAAGGCCTGCTGGTGCACCCGAATGGCTTGCACCCGATCGACCGCCTCCAAGTGATGACCGGCCCAGGCCAGCAACCAAGCGCGTTCATCGTCGTCTCGCGCGAGTTGCGCCTCGGCCAGAGCGAGCTCGGCCAGTGCGGCCGGGGTGCGATCGTGGTGGCGAATCAGCGAGGGCAATGGCCGCTGACAGATCTCCGAAGCACAGGATTTGAGCTCTTGGATCGCCTCGGTGGTCTGATCCAGCTTATCGATGCGAATAGCCGCTTCGGCCATCGCGATGGACCAGTGATCCGCTTCATCGTTGGCATACTGCCGCATCTCCCCCAGGGTTTGCGCCACGGCGGACCAATCCTCGGCCACCACGGCATCGTCGAGGGAATTGACGGTGGTGTAGAGCGGATGCTCCCCTTCGGGCTGAGGCTCGTCGGGCTGGGGGGTCTCGATGTCCAGAAACGAGGCCAGCGACGCTCCGATGGGGCTTTTGGCATCGATTGTCGGGGGGATGGTGGTTATTTTCTCCCCCAATCGATGGCGACAGAGGGCCTCGTCTACTGCGAAAGCGGACTGCAGGGACGATGATTGAATCTGCCGGTTGAGCAGCTGCACAGCGTCGATAATCGTCGCCGGATCGTCCGCTTCGACAGCGGCCAGGAGCACCAACTCCCAGACCGGATCGTGGGGTTTGGCCCCGGCGGCCGGATCTGCGCTGACCGATTCGGGATTGAGTACCTCCAACGCGGCGCTCATCCGTTTGAGCACCGAGCCGAACACCGGATTGGTGTTGGCCTCGGTCAGCCGCTGAATCGCCTGCTGCGCCACATCCCGTTTTTGCAGGCGCAGGGCCAGCCGGAAACGGGCGAGTTGGGCGGCGAGGTGTTTGGGCTGATGCCGGTCCGCTGAGGCCAGGTGATCCATCGCATCATCGAGTTGATTGAGCCGTTCTTGGAACAGGGCGAGGATGAGCCGCAGCTCGGTCGCTCCCTCCAGATCCGGCCAATGTTCGGCCAGCACCGACAGGGTCCGCGCCAGATCCTGTTCGTCCCGTTGACGGGTGGCCACCCCCAGCCGGAGCAAATAGGGTACTAGGCTCGTCGGCGACAACTCCGACGCTCGCCGCAGGGCTTCCATCGCCGGCTCGGTGAGCCCCTGGTTCAGCTCCAGAACCGCGCGTTCACAGAGCAGCGAGGTGGTCTCCACCGGATCGTCCGACCGCTCGATTTGATACTCCAGTAAGTGGGACAACCCGGTGAGATCGTCAGCGCGGCGGGCCAGCCGCCGCAGGGCGTTCAACGCGGGTCGGTGGTCCTCGCGCAGGGCGAGCGCTCGGGAATGACACTCCCAAGCCTCTCCCGGTCGTCCACCCCGGCCACCGAGAATGCGGCCGGCTTCGTGCCAACAGTCGGCAGCGATCTTCGGTGAGTGCTGTTGAATATGGTTGGCATTCTCGACCAGCGTCCGCACTCGATGGCTGATCGCCGGGGGCACGCGGGAGACCGGGAGCTGCGCGGTGACCAAATCGGCCGGGGCCGGTCCAAAGGGTTCGCCGTCACAGGGCAGGCTCATCGGCTGCAGCGACGGCGAGATCACTGAAGCGGATGACGGAAATCTGGACGGGGTGGTGATTGGCACGATTAGTCTTCCTCACGGGTGATGGTGAAGCCAATAGCGTGGACCGCTTGTTGGTACTCTTCGGATAAAAAGAAGCTCAGTAAGGCCAGACAGCGGGGGTTGTTGGCGATTGCACCGGTGGCGTCGCTGTTGAAGCGATCGACGCCGGCCGGTCCGGCGGAATCCTCGATGATCAGTGGCATCAGCTGGGGCAGCTGCATCGCAGCGAGGAGGCCGAACCGATCCGCGCTGTAGGATATCGCCTTGCCCCAGGCCCGCAGCGTATCTCGGCCCTCTTCGACGAGCTTTTCACAAAACGGCATCAACCGTCGGCGGGTCTTGCGGGAAATAGCCTTGTGTGCCGAGATGACCACGTTGCGATCGGTCGGCATCGGCAGATCGACCTTGTCCCCCAACACCACTGCGGTCACCGCGAGCACCCAGCGGATCGGGCCGATGGTGTCCCCTTCGGGAAACCGACCCAACCCTTGAATGTGACGATACAACGTGCGGGCGACAAAGAACCGGTCCTGTGCCTGGAGGGGCGGGTTCAACTCCGAGCTGACGTGCACCCGCGGCATCTCGTCTGGGGAATCGAGCAGCCGGGCCAGGGTGTGGACCCACCGGCGAATCGGATCGGCCGGATCCCGGTCGAACAGCGTCGCCCCTTGCGGTGGGGCGAGAAAATCGCCGCCGGTCATTTCATCGCCGGCAATACTGGAGGTCATCCGCACCAGATCGGCCGCCGCACAGCGCTCGTCCCGGTGGGCGACGCAATTGGCGATGAGCAGGTGATCCGGCTGGGGTTTGGGAAACGGCTGACCCCAAATCTCCTCGGGGAGCACGTTGGTCAACGTGTCGATTGCGCTTTGGCAGATCCCTGCGAGCTCGTCATCTTTTTTGAGCCTGGCGATCTCCTTGAGGTCGATAATCAGGTCTTCGTCGGCCGGGTTCTCGCGGAGCTCGTGGCGAATACTGTTGACCGCGATGTCCAGCGCGTGCTCGGTCTCCTCGGGGTCGCGAAACTGCTTGGACAGCCTGAGCGCGGTCACATCGCCCGGCGCATACGCCAAAATGTCGTCAATCATTGCCGCCGCGCCGTCCACGTCGTAGAGCTTCTCCAACCTGATTTTTGCTTCTTCGCTCTGAGCTTTCGATCGCTCCAACGGATCGTCGACCAGGGCGGCCAGTCGGCTCAGTGAGTCGACCGCCTCTTCCCATTTTCCCAGGCGTCGGGCGAGGGCTACGGCGCGGCGTTCGTTCTCCGGGTGGCGGTCCCCACTGGCAATCAGCTCACCGAGAAGGCTCAGCGCTTCGTCCGGGTTGACGAGCTTGTCCGCGATGAGCTCTGCCGCCTGCCAGGTCGTCGAGCGAATTTCGGTCGGTTCGGTCACCACGGCGATGTAGTCCAGCATCGCGGCGATGGCGTTTTCCCACTGCTCCAACTTGAGCAGAATGTCGATTTTTGTCTGATGAACCACCAGGTTCTTGGGCGTCAACGACAACAACTGGTCTATCGGCTCGAGCGCTTCCTGATAGTCCTTGGTCAGCAGCAATTCGTCCGTCTTGTTCTGGAGCGCGACCACCGCTTGTTGGGTGTCCTGCTGGGCGGAGAGACGGTGCTCGGTCAGGGCGATCAGGCCCGGTTCGTCCCCCCGGGCGCGGAGAACGCGAACGAGCACGTCGTGCGCCTCGATGCTCTCCGGCGAGTGAAACAGCGCTTCCCGGCCGAGGCTCTCCGCTTCTTGGGCGTTGTCCAACCGTTCGAATTGAATCAGGGCCGCCGCGGCCAGCAGATTGGCTTTTTCCTTACCGCTGATAAAGAACCGGGCCAGTTTTTCAAAACTCTGCGCAGCCTCCTGGTGAAGTCCCAATGCCTGCGCCAGTCGTCCCTGGGCGTCGAGCAGACCGGGGTGCTCCGGGGCTTTCTCCAGGGCCGCGAGAACGGTCTGGTGTGCCGCTTCGGTCGCGCCGTTGTCCTCTTGTGCTTCGCTCAGGTAGAGCATCCAATCGACCCATTGGTCGTCGTCCGTGCCTTTGACCTGTTCGGCCTGCTCGGCGTAGAGCGAGAGCCGGAGCAGGGGATCGTCGTCGTTCTCGAGCCGGTCGGCCACGTGCCAGAGGATATCCGGTGAGCCGAGGTCCGGTTCGTCCGGGTTGAACTTGACCGCGGGCTGCTCGTTCAACAGCAGGGCAGCGGCGGTGTGGCACGAGTTGGCGATTCCCCCCGTGGGCAGGGCGTTGGCCAGATCGCACAAGCTCTTGGGCACGGCCAGCGGATCCGGTGAATTGACCCCGACCATCAGCAGCCAGAACAACTTGCTCAGGGTCAGCTCTTCGTGGGGATTGATGATCTCGGCGATCGCGTTGGCGCCGCGCGCAGCCCAGCCCACATCGAGCAGGGCGGGCATGAACATATTGACCAGCTCGGCCGGTGCGCTCAGTGCCTCCTCCTGCAACGAGTGATCGAGGACATCCAAATCGTCGATTTGTCGGAGGATGAACAGCCGGTAGAGACGTGCCGTCTGGGCAATGATCGCGTCTTCTGTTTTGGCCGCTTTTTCGAAATGGGACAGTGCCTGCTGCGGCCGATTGGTCACGTGGAACAACACCTCGCCGAAGATCAGGTGCAGCCTCGGGGCGTCCTTAGGGCACAGGTCGATCAAATGCTCCAGCCGGCGAAGCATCAGCGCGAAATCCGCGGAGCGGAAAGCGAGGCGAACCGCTGCCCACACCGCGGTCACGTCGAGGGGATCGCGCATGGACAGATCCATATAGATCTCAGCAGCACCGATACTGTCTTTTACCTCTTGTTCGAGGACAAAGGCCCGCTCGTAAAGGGTGGCCGGTACCGAGTTGAGCCCGCTCTTGACATCTGCGTTTTCGGCCAGCCTGCCGGCGAGATCCTGTGTGCGCCCATGGGCGCGGAGCAGACGAAAGATGGCGTTCTGCGCCGGCAGGTACGAGGTGTGAAGCTCAGTGACCTTCTCGTACAGATCGAGAGCATCGTCGACCCGATCGGGATGCTGCTCGTTCAACCGGGCGGCGAGGGCGTACACGGCTGCCTTCAATTTGGAGTTGGACAGACGATCCCCCCACTCCCGGTAGGCGTCGGAACGAGAGGGGGGCGGGAGGTGGTCTTGACCCAATACCGCATCGACCGCAGACCACCAGGTGCTGTCCTCCTCGGAGGTGCGGAGCGTGGACCAGGTCCAGGGGGCAGTGGTCGATTCGGCGGTGGCCAGTTGGGCGACGAGGAGATCGCTCTGGGTTTGGGCGATACGACGGGCCACCTCGGCGGATTGGGCATCGCCCGGATTGGTCAGAAACCAGGTGACCATGTCGTCCAGCTGCGCATCCTCCCTCGGCGCCGGCTCATCGACGGCGTGACTCAATTCCTGGAGCACGTCGTGCATGATGCTGCGCTCGTCGTCGGGCGCTTCTGCGAGCAGCGCCGGAACCAAGTCCGGTCGCCCCGCGTGGAGGGCGAGCTCGGCCTTGAAAAAGGGATGGTCGTACTTGGCCAAGACGTCGAGGGCTTCGGCGGATTGCCCGTTTATTCTGAGCAGCCGTGCCCGTTCGGTGGCCAAAAACCCGCTGTTGGGGGCCAGCTCGTGGGCTTGGACGATTGCTTTGAGCGCTTCGGCGGGTTGATTGAGTCGAGCCAGACGGATCCGGGAGATCAGCCACCAGGTGCTCGCGGCCACCGATTGTCCCCGATCGTAACCCCTGAACGTGTGGCCCAGGGGCATCAGGGGATGGGTCGCCGGATCGGGATCGAGGGCGGCGCGGGCGATCTTCTCCAGCGCCTGTTCGTGAATCGACCAGTCGTCGAGTGCTTCGCTTAAGTGGAGAATCTCGTTGGTCACTTCCCAGTCGGCGCACGGTTCGGCCAGCACGTCCTTCATCACTGAAATCACTTCTTCGTCGTTGGCTTCTCCGAGCCGTTTGAGGCGGGTGACTTCGATGAGCAGGGCGGCGCGCCAGGTGGTATCACTCGACAACCGGGCCAGGCGTTCCAGGGGATAGGCTGCGGCGAACGGATCGTGCTGATCGAGGTGGTGGGCGACGAGGGCCCAGAGCACGCCGCGATGATCTTCCAGCGCCGGGTCGACCTGCTCGATCCATTCATTGATTTCGTCGGCGTGTTCGGGCAGCTGGTAGGCCAACTCGAACCGGCGAAGCTGGCAATCCTTGTGGTCAGTGGGTTGCTTGAGCGTCTGGGCCAACTTGTTGAGTACGGCCAATTGATTTGTCGGGCCCCAGCGCCTGGCGTTGCGCCAGCCGTCCCAGAGGGTATCCGGATAGGCCGGTGATTGTTCGATGGCCGTGTTGAGTTGTTTTTGCGCCTGGTCCCAATTGTCCAGCTGCTCGCCGTAAATCCGGGCCAAGGCGTGCAGCAGACTGATGCGGCGGGGCAGCTTGAGTTCGTATTCGAGATCCTGCAACAGCCGCTGGGCCAGCTTGGACCAGTAGGTGGTGGTGTCGGCGTCTTGCCCGGCGGTCATGATGCGAGTCCTATTCCTTGTCCAGATTGGGGAACAGAATGGAACCTTCCTGCTTCCACCACTTCAGAAGACGTTTCTTCAGCTCGCGTTGTTTCTTGGGGTTCAGCGGGCCATCGGGCCACTCCTCGAACGCATCTCCGATCAGTCGCTTCAACTCACTCAGGGCGTGGTCCTGAATCTCGGCTTTGTTGTGATTCAGCGACTCGATAGCCCATTCGATGCGGTGCTTGAGCCGGTTGTTCTTCCACCAGGACATCCATCGCCGCCGGGAGAAGCCGAAGTCGTTGAAAGTGATTTTGACCAGCGCATTGTAGCAGCGCTCGGCGAGGACGCTGTCCACGGAACCGAGCATATCGGAGACCACCTCCAGCGCCAACGGCTCCCCCAGCTCTCCCAGCACCTCTGCGGCGACGCGCTTGGTATTGAGGGTCGAGGCGTTGCTGCCGAGGATATTGGCCACCTCTTTGATCGCCCAGCGGTACTCCGGGTACTTGGTGTACTGCTTGATCACTTCGGTGGCCAGCAGGCGAATCTGTCGATCATTGTCGAACAGCCGAGAGACCAGGCTGGTCAAGGCCTCGGGATAGACCAGCTCGGAGAACAGGTAGGTGGCGTAGAATCGGACGTCGGAGCTGATGCTGTTGAGCAGCGGCAGGAGGTGGGGCACCGCCTGCTTGCCGAATTTGAGCAGCGTTTTCAGCACCGGTCCGTGCTGTTCGACCGGGGGGAGATCCCCGGGCTCCAGGTAACGATTGTGATGCAGCGGGCCGGGAAAATGGGTGGCCAATTTGACCAGCGCGTCGTCGCCGATGCCGACGAGCAGCTCGGCGGCGGTTTCGTCATACTGGTCGAGGTTGAGGATGCGATCGACCAGGTGATCGATCTCCTCTTTCATCGCCACCACCACAGATCGACCCGCTCCCTTGGCCGGTGCGGCGCTTTGATCGTCGGCCCCCTCCGGGGTGACGGGCTCGGCTTGTGGCTCTGCCGCGGACGTGGGCTCCTGGGCCTCGGTTGGAGGGGGAGGGTCGGTGGGATCGGGTGAGGGCTTGGTATCCCGCTCGAGCAGCCCGGGCTCTTTTTTGGGTTCGTCGATCTCGTCTGCAGAGGATTCAGGCGCCGCGTGACCGGCCTGATGCACCAGGTTGATCGGTCGCGTCGGCAGATCGGGTTCCGGTTGGTCGGTGACCGGCTCGTCTTCGGTTGGTGACGGGTCAGCGCTCGTCGTCGCCGACGCCGCTGGCTCGGGGTCGACGGCGTACGTTGCCGGCTCGGTGTTTCCGTCGGCCGGGCGACGCTCTGCTTCCGGGTCCGTCTCGGTGCCACTCTTGGCTTCGCG
>JANQET010000397.1 GCA_028278265.1 Myxococcota bacterium | reverse complement strand
CAGGGCCAGAGGGAAGCGGTTGCCCAGGGATTGCAGCACGGGTAGGGTGTCGTCGAAGAGCACGTGGCGCCGGCGTCGGTAACGGCCAAAGGCTTCGCTCAGCTCGTGGACGAGGGGGACATCTTCGATATTGAACGCGGCGAGCGCGGCTGACCAGGACTGAACCCGATAGGTGGGGATCCATTCCCTGAGGGTGACGAGCTCGGGCAGGTCTCCCTCGAACTTGGCCCACAACGCCTCCCACGAGCTCACGCCGATGCGGACACAGAATTCCCGGGCCGGCGCCGCGTACCAAATCGGCCGACACCGCTCCCGCAGCGCCCGATGCAATTTTTCAGGATCGATCCCGTGTTTGGCCTCGGCCAATCGGCAGGTCTCGATGAAGGCCGCTTCTGCCGAAGGTACTTCCATCAGCAATGTATCGTCCAGGTCAAAAACAACTCCGTTTATCGCCATCGAAACTCCCGCGTTCGTGCCGTGCCGAATCTCACCGGGACTCATACCCAATCCGGCGGCACATGTACAGGAGACCTTGAAATACCCGCGAAGTCGACCAAACTTATAGAAGGGGTTAGATCTTTGACAGGGAGAGAGAATGAGCGACAACACGAGCTATCAGACCAGGGGATTCAAGATCAGGGACCGCCGATTTTGGGTCAGGCAACCCGAGGACGAGTCCGCAGATGAGACCAGCGGATCGACCGGCAAGCCGACCTATGTGGCCCAGTTGGAGGCCAAGCTGGCCCAACAGGAGCAGTTGCTCAGCGAATACGCCGAGTTGCACAAGCAGTCCCGCGATGAGTTGGACGGGATTCGCGGGCGGATCGGACGGGAGATGTCCAAGGAGAACGAGCGGGATCGGCGCAAAGTGATCATCGAATTTCTCGATATTCTCGATAACCTCGATCGGGCGCTGGAATCGGCCAAATCCGGTGATGATGTGGGATCCGTTGTACACGGGGTGACCATGATCAGAGACATGGTGATCACCAAGCTCGAGCGCTTCGGCGTGCGGCGGATGAAAGCGTTGGGGCAGGGGTTCAACCCGGCCAAGCACGAAGCCCTGACCGTGGTGCCCAGTGACGACCCGGCCCAAAACGGCTGCATCGTCGAGGTGATCCGCGAGGGCTACTGTATCGATGAGGAGACCCTCCGCCCGGCCAGCGTCGCCGTGGCCCGCCATTCCTAACACGCCACCTATTACCCAAAAAAACGAATTTGCCGCGCACTTCGTCATCTGGGAGTACGACAGCCTGGCCGCGTTCGAAGCGTATAAAAAACGTCGAGCAGATTACAAGGGCCCGTACGCGGAATACAAGAAGCACGATCCCTACTACATGGGGGTGTTCCACCACCAGGGGATGAAAATGGAATTCTGGACCGACGAGCAGCGGGATTTGTGGATTGAGTGATCTCCAATCCGGAGGGCGGCTGCTCTACCGCTTCCACTCGAATATTTCCACTGCGTAGCCCCCGGGATCCGCTAACAGAAAAGAGCGAATCGGGGCGGTCTCACTCTCGGTGAGGTGGCGCAGGAAGAGGATCTCCTCGTTTTGGGACAGCTGGGCGTACCAGGCGTCCAGATCGTCGGTCACGATGCTCACCATCACCGAGTTCTGTTCCCGAGCGGGAAAGCGGGCGCCGGGGCCCTCGCGGATCAGGCCGACGTGGGCCTCCCCGTGCAGGCGAAACATCTTGAACCAGCTGTCGGCAAAGGTCTCCTCGAGACCGAGCATGTCGCCGTAGAACCGGGCCGGCTCGGTCAACTCCTTGTAGTACAACATGATGTAGCTCCCGGTAATCGGGGGGGTTGTTCGGATCATGGGATCACCTCCGGTCTGGGCCGGTGTCGATTGGGGGGAAGGGGGTGTGGGCGGTACGGCCGGCCGGGTCGGACAGGCGCACCCCACGGCGAGCAGCAGAATCGGAATCTGTAGCAGACGCGCCCTGTCGGCCGTGTTGTACGGTGTGAATCTGTTCATTTTGACCTCGTCTCGGAATAGCAAACCGAGCATTATGCGGCCGGCAGGCGGATGTCAATGAATCCGCCAAACTCTTGATTTGTTCTACGACCGATCTACGATGCGGGCGTCGGTGCTCCTGCCGGGGCGGCCGGGAGAGGAAAACGGGGTGTGAGTGATATTTCGTTTGAGTTGCTGCAACTGGATGATCCCGATGAAAGAGCCAAGTACGAGCGCTCCCTGTACCGGGCGTTCGCTACCCACCAGACCGAGATTTACGAAGAGCTTTGGGAAGTGGATCGCCGGCAAAAACGATTGCGCACCCGCATTCCGTACGGGGGGCAGGAGATCTTCGTCTGCAAGTTTCTCGGCGAGGTCATCTCCGGAGCGGCGATCAACTACAATCTGGCCGACACCCTGCGACTGGAACAGGTCGGGTTCACGGTGGACAAGAGCCAGCCCAATATCTGCGAGGGCTTTGCCCTGTTCAATCTCAACTTTTTCGTGGGTAACCGGTCGATCGCGTTGAACCACCAGCGATACGTTCTCGAGCAACTGCGCCAAAGGGGTGTCGAGAGGGCCTATGGCACCTGCTCTCCGAAGCGGCGCCGGGGCTATGAAATAATGGGCTTTGAGTTTCTCGATGAGTGCACCTTCCACCGTGAGCAGCGATACCTGATGGTACTTGAGCTCTGACCCGGGCCGACCCGCGCGAAAACGCCAGTAAAACCATCGACTATTTTCAAAAAAAATACGTGTCATCAGCTGATAAACGATAAACTATATTAGTTGGTCTGATCAGTTTCCCACTCTTCAGGAGGTCCCCGATGGCAGAGAAGAGCTCGACGAAAGCGCGAACCAAACCTCCAGCTCCACCGAAGCGCGGCAAATCGAAAAAAGTGGCTGAAACAGCAGCTTCCCAAGGGGGCAAGAATTCGAT
>JANQET010000270.1 GCA_028278265.1 Myxococcota bacterium | reverse complement strand
ATACAGGGGCTGCCGTTCTTCGCCCGTCAAGCGTTCGAGCCCGACGCCCGTCCCGCCCTGAGACCGGTGGTGTCGATCAAACACGGCTGGGAGGCCAGCAAAGAAGCGTTCGAGAAGCTCGCCGAGCAATTGGGTTTCTCCAAGCGGGATGGGGCCCGGGCCTACGACCTGGGTATCGCGGCCTACCGACGGTTTCTGGATGCCTACCAGGCGCTGGGCCTCGAGGTGCTCGAAAAAGTGCGTTCCGATCCCGACACCCTGTACGTCGCGCTGCTCGGCCGGCCATACAACGCCTTTACCCGGGACGCCAACATGGGCATTCCGCGCAAGATCATGTCCAACGGTGTCTCGGTGATTCCGTTCGACATGATCTTTGATCCAGACGCCGAAATCTTCCCCAACATGTACTGGTACTACGGGCAGCAGAACATGAAGGCGGTCAAACGGGTCAAGGAGATTCCCAATCTCTATCTCACCTGGATCTCCAACTTCTCCTGTGCCCCCGACTCCTTCATGCTGCACTACGTCCGTTGGATGATGGGCCGTAAACCCTACCTGGTGCTGGAGATCGATTCCCATTCGGCGGACGCGGGCCTGGACACCCGCATCGAAGCCTTCTTGGACATCGTCACCAGCTACCGCAATGCCACGGCGCCGGCCGAGCACAAGCCGTTTGCCAAGCGCTACCAAATCGAACGCAAATCCGAATACCTCGATGTGGTCGATCTGCGCTCGGGTGAAAAAATCGACATCCGCGATCCGCGGGTCACCCTGGTCTTTCCCTCGATGGGGGACCTGGCCGCCGAGGCCGCCTGTGCAGGGACGATCAAACAGGGCATCAAGACAGTCTCCCTGCCCGTGCCCGACGCCCAGACGACCCAATTGGCGCGCAACGTGGCATCGGGTAAGGAGTGCATTCCCTCCCTGCTGGTCCTCGGTTCGATTCTGCAGTTCCTCAATGCCAACCCACCCAATCGGGAAGGTGAGATCTTCCTCTTTTTCGTACCGTCGACCCTCGGTCCCTGTCGCACCGGTCAATACTACGTGTTCTACGAACGGCTGTTCGAGGATTTGGGCTGGGAGAATGCGCTGGTGCTGATCAGCGGCTCGGAGACCTCGTACCGGGAAATGGGACCGACCTTCAACCGGGACGCCTGGCTGTCGATGGTCCTCGGGGACTACTTCACGGACATCCGAACCGGTATCGCCCTGATGGCGAGGGATGTACCGTCGGCGATGGTGGTATTCAAAGATATCTGGCGGGAGATCATCGAGACTCTCAAAGTCAACGGCGATTTGGACCCGGTCCTGGCGCGCGCCGAGCGGGAGTTGAGTGCCATTCCCCGCCGCCGCACCATCGAAGAGATCGAGCGGGTGCTCGTGGTCGGTGAAATCTATGTGCGCCGCGACACGTTCTCGGTGCAGGAAATAACCGAATTCCTCATCGCCAAGGGGATCTTCCCCAAGGTCACCGGGATCACCGAGTGGATCAGCTACACCGACTTCTCCCGCAAGTATCTGATGGACAAACAGCGGGAGCGGGAGGGCCTGTGGCATTCTCTCAAGTGCGGTCTGCTCAAGGAGAAGGCCTGGTTCCGCGTCGAAAAATTCTACAAAGAGATGGTGGAGCACAAGGTCTCGCGACACCTGAGCAAGACCGGGTTCATTCCCCCGGCGCCCCACGACATGAAAGACATCGTCGCCCGAGCCGAAAAAGAGTTCATCGATCCGGAAATCGAAAGCGAGGCGACCGTCTCCTCAGGGGTGGCCAGCGCGGCGATGGCCGACGGCTATTCCGGAGTGGTGATCATCGCCCCCTTCGCCTGCCTCCCCGGACGGCTGATCGAAGGGGTATTCGCTCCCTGGGCCAGGGCTCGCGGCTATCCGGTGATCGCCCTGGAAAACGACGGCCAGCCCTACCCACCGAGCACCCAGGCTCGGATGGAGATCTTCGCGCACAACGTGCTCCGTTTCGAGCGAACCAACGGCAAGCCGTCCGAAGCGGCGCTCCCCCCAAAATCCCCGTCCAAGAACAAACACCTGCGCAATTAGCCCCTCGACCCACTTTCAGCGCCGGTTTGTTTTCGCCGCTTTTTTGTGTATCATCCGCGGTCACTACCACCCAGACGAGCGGCGCTGTCGGTATTTTGAGGAGGCAACGTGGACATAGTTAACGAATTTCTCGTTTCTTTGGATGGGTATCTCGGCAGCAGCCCGTGGTTTCCCTACCTGCTTCTGGGAACCGGTGTCTTTTTCACCCTCTACCTGAAATTCCCCCAGATCCACTTTTTCCGCCACGCCCTGCGCATCGTGACCGGCCGCTACGAAAAAGAGAGCATGAAAGGGGATACGAGCCATTTTCAGGCGCTGACCACCGCCCTGTCCGGCACCATCGGCACAGGCAACATCGGCGGGGTGGGACTGGCCGTGTACATCGGCGGACCCGCGGCCCTGTTCTGGATGTGGGCCACCGCCTTTTTGGGCATGACGACGAAATTCGTCGAGTGCAGCCTGTCCCACAAATACCGCACGGTCAGTGAGGACGGCTCCATCGCCGGTGGACCGATGTACTACATGGAGCGCAAGCTGAAGATGAAGTGGCTGGCGATCATCTTCGCCGCGGCCACGCTGATCTGCTCCTTCGGCACCGGGAACATGCCCCAAATCAACAACATCGCCACGTCCGTGGAGTCCACCTTCAGTATTCCCGCCTGGTTGACCGGCGCCCTGCTGGCGGTGCTCCTGGCGCTGATCATCATCGGCGGCATCAAGCGCATTGCCAAAGTGACCGAGAAAATCGTACCCTTTATGTCCGTGGTCTACGTCCTCGGCGCGTTTGCCGTGATCCTCTACAACTACGAGAACATCCTTCCGTCCTTTGCCCGCATCTTCTCCGATATCTTTTCCGGCACCGCCGCTGCCGGCGGATTTCTGGGATCGTCATTCGCCTTCGCCTTCACCAAGGGGGTGGGTCGAGGGCTCTATTCCAACGAAGCGGGACAGGGCTCCGCAGCGATCGCTCACTCCGCGGCGCGCGCCGATGAGCCGATCTCCGAAGGGATGGTGGCGATTCTCGAGCCGTTCATCGACACGTTGATCATCTGCACCATCACCGGGCTGGCGATTCTCTCCTCCGGGGTGTGGTTGGAAAAAGTTCCCAATGTCTTTCAGCGCGCGGACATGGAGGTCATTGAAGGGGTCTACGAGGAGGACGATCAACAACAGGTCCTGGCGCTCGCCCGGCACATCAATCAAGAAGACGACGACCCGATCAAACCGTTCAACGGATCCCTCTCCCTCGAAAACGGCCGGCTGGTCCCTGGCCAACCGATCACCGTGATTCACGCGCGATCGATCGCCGAAGAAATCCGGTTCACCAAGAGGGGAACGCCGATCAATGGCCCGATAAAGGTGGTCAACGGGCAACTCGCCGAAAAGGCCATTGAGGTCCAGGGCCACTCCCTAGTTCACTCCGCAGTGCTCACCGCCGAAGCGTTCAAAAAGGGCGCCCTGGGTGATTGGGGCAGTTATATCGTCGCCATCGGGCTTCTGTTATTTGCCTTTTCGACCGTCATCTCGTGGTCCTACTACGGGGACCGGGCGGTGACCTACTTATGGGGTTCCAAGTACGTCCTGCCCTACCGCGTGGCCTATGTCATCGCCTTTTTCGGCGCTGCCCTGGCCGACACCACCATTGTCTGGTCGCTGGCCGCAGTGGCGATTGTGTTGATGGCCGTGCCCAACCTGTTCGGCATCCTCATGCTGCACAAGGACATGAAGCAATCAATCGTCGAGTATTGGAGCAAGTTCAAGGCCGATCACCCGACCGAGGCCAAGCGGCTGGGTCTCAAATAGCCCGGACTACGGGGTCTGATCGTCGAGTGCTTTGAGCGCCTTGGTCGCCCGGGCCGCGGCCTCCCGCAGGGCCATCATCTCAGTGCGCTTCGCGTCCATCCGATCGGTCAGTCTTTGCTGCTTTTCGACGAGCGCGGCGAGCTCGGACTCCCGTATCGATTGATCGCGGTATTGATGATCCAGCCGACCCGCGTTCACCGTTTGCCCCGGTTTCAGCTCCGTCGCTTCGAGTTTCAGCTGCTCGATTGCCTGCGCCACTTGATCCAGTGCTACTGTCAACTCGTCTGCTTGTTCTTGGGCCCGGGCGAGCTCGTTCAACGCTTGGGCGCGATCCCGTCGATACACTGTGCGAAGGGTTCGTGCGCGGCGGCGTTCCACACCCTACCTGGTCGCTCCGGATAGGGTGGCTTCGAAGGTGGTGTTGAGGGGGCCGATAACCTCCGGCAGCGCATCCCGCGGTAAGAGCTCGTTGGCCTGCCAATAGGTCTCGAGCATCCCCTGGGTGAGGCCGCTGACAATATCTCCGGTCAGGGGATCGACCAGGCTACACGTACCGCTGAAACTCAACACACTGTACAGTTTTGAGATCTGCGACTGCTGGTATTCGACCTGTTCTTCGAGCTTTTGCAACGCGCTCTGACAGCCGATGCGAATCGTCGTCAGGTCGGTGACCGAGGTGAGATATCCCTCCAGGAAATCAGCCACTTTGTCACACTCGATGATCTGCTCGACCGCCGTGGCCAACGGTTCGTTGTCAAACTGAAGCTGGTACAGAAACCCGAGCACGTCGCCGAGCTCCACAGAAACGTAGAATTCATCGATGTTCAGCAGGTTGACGTCAGCCTCGTCAATCGACGAGGTGCCCTGACCCGGTTCAATGTTGGGCAGGGAATAGACATCGTCATCAGCACCGCCGAACGACAGGTCCTTGATTTGGTGATGCACTTCGATCTTGCCGTGTTCGTCGGGGGAGGTGAACTCCATCGTGCCCCGTGCGTTCATCTCAGCGAGTTGCCCCTTTATTTTGCCCGGGATCAGGGAGAGAGACGCTGAGATGTCCACCTCCCGGTCAATGAAATCCTGGGTCAACGCGGTGTCCAATTGCTGATCAGCGCGGATCTGATTGAAATTTTGGGCGGCGAGGGAATCCTCGGCATTCAACGTATCGTGAAGGGCATCGAGGATTTGGGTCGATTTGTCATTGTCGAAGCTCTCGATCACGGCGAATACCTCGTCCACCGGTACCGCAAGCTGGGCTTGGGACTGCGCGGATTCTGCACGGATCTGCAACCCCACCTCGAACAGTCCTATCACACTCAGAGGCAGATCGAGGAGTTCGATAATCGAAGAGGTTTCGCTGGGCACGAGGCCATCGCGACAGCGGGAGGCTCGCAATTCTCCCTGACTGTTGTTGCCTTGAATCATCACCGCATAGGTCAATTCCGCCCACAGCCCCCAAAACTCGAATTGACTGGGAAGGGTCGCTTCACTGAGCACCTCGACCGGTTCGACAAAAGGGGACTCAGCGAGGTAATCGCAGGTGATATCCCGATATATCGCCGCATTGATTGAGGTGAGCTCCCGATCTCCGGAATAGACCGCACGGGTCAGGATGGAAAATCTATCCGGATCGACCTCCACGGTCAAAAAAGCCGCTTCTCGAATCAGCGGGCTGGAAAACCTGATCTGGAAGCTCAAATCAGCGAGGTTGCTGGTTTGACTCGGTGCAGTGAATTCAACTGCTCCCCCTCCCCGCTCGTCCGTGAAAAATTCCGCGGGAAACAGATCGCCGTTATGGGCCGGACCGATAAAACTGGCCGAGACCGGTTGGTTTACCATCGGTACGCCGCTTGAATCGAGAACCGTGACGTTCACTGTCCGTCGTTCGAGATACCCGACGACGATGAAATCCTCCGGCTTGACGACGATTTCACCCGCCGTTGCCGCATCCACATCGTCTAAGCCCATGGCGCTGTCGAGGGTACACCCGGTTTGCCCCAAAGGGACAACGGCGACGACGCTACAGGGAAGATAGCAACTGATAAACAGATAAAATCTTTTAAAAATCATTACTTAGTCTAACCCGAACCGATCGATTGAACTCAGGAAAGCAACTCAACATTCTACAATCGGTTCAATCCATCAACGGTTTTCCATATCAAACCTTACATTACATTATAAGATCGAAAAAAAAAATTGCATAACTTAATAAATACTGGAATTTTGTCCCCCTTCTCATTATTCGCGAATACACAATCATATGCACAATTCGGTACAATCTTCAAACCAAATAATGGGAATTGAGGTATCTTTGGCCGGCGAAAACACACGAATTTGGTGTGCTTCCCAATTCTTGTTCGACAATTGGTTGACACATTAGGAGGCTTATGGTTTGGTTCACCACTCTTTTCGGGCTAAAAAAGCCCCTTTGATTTGGGAGGCGTGCTGTGAAACGCACATATCAGCCCCACCGCCGTAAACGCCGGAACAAACACGGTTTTAGGGCTCGTACGGCTACAGTATCTGGACGTAAAGTTTTAAATCGCCGTCGCCGCAGAGGACGACGCCGGTTGTCGATCGCCACGTATCGGAAATAGGGTCCGCGCTCACGATGGGCTGTCATTTTGGCATGCGTTTTCCAAAGTGTCGGCGATTGCGAAAGCGGAGGGAATTTCTTGAGGTACAGCGCCGGGGTCACAAAGTGCACAGTCGAGCCTTTGTCGGGCTCATGGTAAACCGCAACGAGGGCTTCGCGACGACAGATCAAGAAGCAACGGCGCGGATCGGCATTACGACGACGAAACGCATGGGCAATGCCGTCACGCGAAATAGAATTCGCCGATTGGTGCGGGAGGCCTTTCGCCAAGGGCTGTTCAATATCCCGTCCCAGTTGGATTTTGTCGTCATCGCCAAAAAATCGGCCGCAGCCCTCGACACGGCATCGATTTTCGAAGACCTGCGCCGTTTGGGCCGTGAAGCACAACGAGGGACGGAGCAACTATCGTGATAGGCCGAGTGCTCTTAGCCATTATCTGGTTGTACCAACGGCTGGTCTCTCCGCTACTCGGGCCGAATTGCCGCTTTACCCCAACTTGTTCGTGCTACGCCGCGGTGTGCATTGAGCGCTTCGGCGTGCTGCGCGGGCTGTTTTATACGATTCGACGACTCAGTCGATGCCACCCCTTTGGCTCGAGCGGCTATGATCCCCCCCCGCCGTTACAAGTGAAGAACGGAACTTAGGATGGACTGGAAAGTATTCACCGTCATTATCGTCGGTCTGGGCATATTTTTCCTGGTGTATCAGTGCCAAAAAGAAGACCGCCCGGATTACGATCAGCTCCAAGCCCAGAAGCGGGCCGAGCTCGCCGAGGAACACACCCGCAAAAAGGAAACGGCGGCCAAACAGCAGAAAAAGGTAAAACAGGAGCAGGCGCGTGCGGCCCGCGGTGAACGCCCGGTCCCTCAAGATGTCGCACTGGAAACCGATGAATTTACTGCGGTTTTCACCACCCGAGGCGCTGCCCTCAAGCAGTTCACATTGAAGAACCCACAATACCTCGAGCCACCGCGGAACTGGACCACCGCCCTGCGCGACGAGGAGGCCGAGTACACGCCCGTCGATCTGGTGACCACCGACGTTGCCAAGTTCGAGCGCAATGCCCCGTTGCGCTTCACAATCTACGAGGGATTGGACGGCCTGCTCGAAGATGCCGACTTTCAACTCGTCGAACAGAGCGAGCAGCTGGTGGTCTTCCGCTACGCCCAACCCGACGTGCCGGTGGTGATCACCAAAAAATTCGAATTGGGTAAATCCAACGCCCCCTACCAATTGTGGATGACCACCCAGGTGACCAACACCGGCCCGACAAAGATCGCATTTCGGGCAGCGGTCAACCAGGTGGGGTATCAACACGGGACCGAAGCCGAGGGGGGCATCTTCTCCAAGCAGCCCAACCTGTTGCAGGGAATTTGTCGACACAATGAGGAGGTCTACCGCGAGTCGTGGCAGGAGATTGAAAAACCGTTCTCCGGCGTGGGTGCAATCAGCTTCGCCGGGGTGGAGACCAACTATTTTCTCAATGCGATGATTCCCGGCGACCAGACCCCGGTCACCTGCTTCATTAACGCGACCCGTTATTGGACGCCCACCGGACAATCCGCCGGTGCAACGGCCGTCGCCCAGCTGCGGTACGCCGAAGTGGAGCTCAATCCCGGGCAGTCCAAGGTGTTCAAAATCAAGAACTACCTGGGTCCCAAACGCTTCACCCTGCTGCGCTCCGTGGGACACTCTCTCGAAGAGGCGGTCGATTTCGGCGACTATTTGTGGCCGATCTGTCGGGTGCTGCTCTCCTTGCTGCTCTTTTTCCAATCCCTGGTGGTCAATTGGGGTGTGGCGATCATCCTGCTCACCGTGATGGTCAAAATTGTATTGATGCCGCTGACCCACCAGAGCTTCAAATCCGCTGACCGGATGAAGGCGCTCAAACCCCAAGTCGATGTAATCAACGAAAAATACAAGGACAATCCCCAGGAAAAGCAAAAAGCGGTGATGGGACTGTACAAGCAGAACAAGGTCAATCCCCTCGGGGGTTGCCTACCGATGCTGTTGCAGATGCCGATCTGGATCGCGCTCTACCAGACCCTGCGCACCAGTCCCGAGCTGTACCGCGCCGAATTTTTCGGTTGGATCACCGACCTCTCCTCAGCGGATCCGTACTTTGTCACGCCGATTGTGATGGGTGCGCTGATGTTTCTCCAACAACGCTTTACGCCGATGGCCGGAGACGCGGCCCAAGCCAAGATGATGATGTACTTCATGCCGGTGATGTTCACGGCGATGATGCTTTTCTTGCCTTCCGGGCTCACCTTGTACATCCTCGTCAATACCGTGCTTTCGATCATTCATCAGCTATTAATCAGACGACTGAGGCAAAAAACGGCCTGAGAAAGGCATTGCACCGATGGCAGTAAACGACACCGATATTGAAGTTTGGGTTGAAGATTTTATCACTGGTCTGCTCGACGTGATGGGGCTCGATCTCACCCTCGAGGAGATGTATTTCGACGACGAGGATGTGCTCAAGATTCAGCTCGGCGGTTCGGACAGCGCCGTGGCGATCGGCCGGGAAGGTCAGGCCCTCGAGGCACTGCAACACCTGACCATTGCGGCATCGATCCACGCCAACCTGGGGCGGCAGCGCATTGTGATCGACGTGGAGCGCTACCGCGAGCGCCGGGAACAACGCCTACGCGAAACGGCCCAACGGCTGGCCGAAGAGGCCCTGGACAGCGGCGAGACGCGCGATTTTCGGCCCATGTCGGCGCGGGAGCGTCGCCTGGTGCACATGATCGTGGCCGACATCGAGGGGTTGAGGACCGAGAGTCAAGGCCAGGACGACGAGCGGTACGTCCGCGTGATACCCGTCTGAACAGATGCCGATGCGCACCGATGATCCGTTGTTCGGCGCCGCCATTCTGAAACTCTCCTTTATTCAAAAGGGAATGACCGACAACCCCGGGTTCCGCGCCGTTTACCACGGTACGATCAAGGATCTCGGCGTGACCGATCAGCAGGTGACCGACTACATCGAAGCCCATCGCGCCGAGCTCGAAAACCACCTCCAAAAAGGTCGCCACCCAAAGGATTGAACCATGGATCGTCGCGGGGACACGATCGCGGCCATCGCCACGGCCCGGGCCAGTGCGGCGCTCGGTATCATCCGCATCTCCGGTCCGCAGGCCGGACCGATTCTCGACGCCGTGATGCCCAGAAATCGGGCCACCCACCATCCCCGGCAGGTGGTTGTCGCGGTTGCCCGTCGACCCGGCAGCGGCGCCATGATCGACCGCGCCCTGTGTTTCTTCTGCCCCGGACCGGGCACCGTCACCGGCGAGGACACCGCTGAAATTCAGGGGCACGGCGGTCCGCTGATCATGGAGCGCCTGCTCCAGGCGGTGCTCGATGCCGGCGCTCGTCTGGCCGAGCCGGGGGAGTTCACCTATCGCGGGTTCTTGAACGGCCGCATGGATTTGACCCAAGCGGAGGCGGTGATGGGGCTGATCAGCGCCCGCTCGGATCGGGCGGCCCGCGCC
>JANQET010000262.1 GCA_028278265.1 Myxococcota bacterium | reverse complement strand
GAAATCCCGGGGGCGGCTCTCCCTTGTCCCACACTTCGAGAAAGGCGAGCTCCTGGTGGTGGATCTCTTCGGCCGGGGGCATCTGCCGGTTAATGGTCTGTTGGTCGCTCATCACTTCACCTCTTCGTAGGCCGGGGCGTCGCCGGAGAGCACCCGATCCCACGCCTGCTGGAACAACTCGTGGTGCGGCATCATTGGGAGAAACGGGCCGATCGGCGAGTCCACCTGAATCGTACCCTCGACGCGGCACAGTTGGTAGAGGGGCATCTTCCAGGTTTCCAACGGGGGATGGGGGGACTTGAGCGGTTCCCATCCGCCGGGTAAAAAGTGGCCCCGTCCGGCTCGGGATCGCTTCGCTTCCAAGACCAGCCGTCTCTCGGCGAGCTCCTTTACCGCTTTTTTCAGACGAGCGGGCTTCCACCCGTTCCACAGGCCGATCGACTTGTTGGTCGGCGCGATCAGAGCCAACGTCTGCAGGTAGAGCACGGCCGCATCTTCGGACATATCGAACCGGGCCCCAACCTGTTCGACGAGCCGTGGCACCGAGAGGGCCGGATTGGCTTCGTAGCCCCCGAGCTCTACCGGACTGTTCTCCACCCGCTTGGCAAATCCCCCGAACCTCTTGGAAAGGACGAACTTCACCTGGGCCAGCGTCCCCTGGGCGCCGGTGTACTTGGCCGACAAAGACTCGATTTGCCGCAGGGAAGAGGGATCTTTCACCTGGTGGGGCCTGAAGGCCACCTTCATTTCATTGCTGTGATGGACAACAACGCAGGCGCCGGTGTCTCTGCCCTCCAACGGCTCGGCTAGCGGCGTTCCCCCCACCGCGTCCAAGGCGCGGGCGACGACCGTCTTCAGGTCATCGTCATCGCTCCAGATGTAATCACTGCCCAAACTGAACAGGAGCTGTTTCGACTCGAGGCGCTGCCGGGCCAGGTTGACCGCTTGGGGGAGCTGGTTTCTGATCGGATCGCCCACCGGCAGTTGCTCGAACAGATAGGGGACCAGGGTGGCCACCGCATACAACGTGGCGCTGTCAAAGCCGGGTTCGTCGTCGGCGGTGATCACCTTTCCCTCCTGATCGACCTCCCACTTCGAATCATTGACCAAACAGGGCGCATCCTGCGGAGCGGCGATGATCGGCAGCGCATCCACTGCGGCGAGGGTTTTGCCGAACCGTCCCCAGCGGCGCTTGGGAATCGCTTTGTCCGTGTGAGCGAGCAGTGCTTCGGGAATCGCGGCCCGCTTGCCGAATCTGGCGATCCAGGCCTGGGCCAGTCTCCCGGCCGGCGCATCGTCCGCATCCGCCGGGTTCCACAGGGAGGCCGGGTCCTGGTCAAAAGCGGCGCCGATGAAGATCGCCCGCTCCCAGGAGGGAAGCCGCTCAACCCCTTGTTTGGCCGCTTTTGCCTCGGCAACCTTCAACCCCATCTGCTCCCGCAGGCGCTTGGGCAGAAAGTTGTTCTGATAGCTCTCGAAATTGACAAACGCCGACAACAGCAGGCAGGCCTCTGCACGGGGGATTCCGGTCTGCTCGGCGAGAACGATCGGCGCTTGGGGATCCCACACCCGCGGTCCGTTTTCATTCAAGAGGGATTTGAACGCGTCCAACTGCTCGGGACTTCCCCAACCCATCGTGGGCTTGTGCTCGCCCAACAGGGTCGCCCCCTCGATCATGTTGAATCGGCCCGATGCCGCGTACTCGAGTGCAATGCACCGCTCGCCGGATCCCCAATACCGCTCTTCGGGGCGGACAAAGTAGTCGTTGCCGTTTTGGGTGAACAGGGGATGGTCCCCCCAGAATTTCTCGTCGATCTGGAATCGGATCAGGCGATATTTCGAGAGATCCCCCGCAAAGGGCGTTTGGGACCAAATCTCCAACAACGACAGCAAGAGCTCCCGATGCTCTTTACTGGTGAGCTCCATCGACGCCAGGTAGGCAACCGTCTGCATGGCCCCGATGAATCGCTCCCAGGTCACCCGGCTCTCGGCCACTTCGGTTTTCTGTCCGTTTTGCCGTTCTTCGCGGGTGAAGAAATCGGCCACCTGGGTCAGCTGGCTGGCCAGATCATCGCTGTAGTAGTAATTGTGGTCCAGAAAACTCTCCAACACCGGCGCGATCTGTTCATCCAGTAACACCGGGGCCACCTCCGGCGCATTGCCGGGGGCACACCGTTCGATGAACGCCTGCAACTGTTGCCCTATCTGCGCGGCGTGCGCCGTGATGCCCACCACCCCGGCCTTGAGACCCGAGTGGTCGATCGATGTGAGAAGGTCGATGATCTCAGTTTGGTGGATGAGGAGCTTACCCAGTCCCCCGGCTTTTTTCAGTTGTTCCTCATCCGTCTCCTCGAGCACCGCAGCAGCGACCCGGAGAAGCTCGACGGCGCCATCACTTTTCAGCGCCCGGAGAAACCGGGATCCCTCGATATCCCGTGGTTCAAAGAGATGCCAGAAAACGGGCGGCAGAACGACCGGGGTGCCGGCGCAGTAGTGCTGTTCGTCGTCGATTTTCGAACAGTGGAAGTTCCCCTCACCAGGGCCGATCCAGGTGGCGTCCCCGTCATCCCCCCAGTAGCTGGTCAGCGCGACGGGAAGCGGCTTGCCAGTGCCGGGCAGGGACAACAACCCGATCGGAATCTTATCATTGAACATCCCTTCGAAGCGGCGACCGTCGATCCCTTCGTGCTCTCTGATGGGAACGGACGAAGCCAGGGGGGAGTCCTCGTCCCTGCGCCGGGCGCGCCAGCCGATCAGCCCCTCTCGGGTTCCCAAGGGGGAGTCCCGCAGCCCCTCTGGCAGCGGCGCGATCCAACTGCTCGATAGATCGAGTTGCATCCCGTCCCGGGAGTACTCCTCGAGAAAGGTGGGGGCAGATATTCGTCCTTTCTCACCGGTGCGGGGATTGAATTCACGAAGGCAATAGTCTTCCTTGTGCCAGTCCCGTCGCCAAAACACCTCTCCGTCGCAGAGCACGTGCTCGGTTTCCGGCAGTGCCGTGTCGCCGACCTGCAGGGCCCTCTTGCCGCTGACAACGCCTCCCCCAGCGACCGGGACAGTGAGTCCCCCCACCGAATCATAGCCGTATATGTAACCGAGCTTGAATAGTGCTTGAGGCGCATTGCTCCAATACGCCTCGGCATCGTAATGTTCCCCGAACACCACCAGCACCTCCCCGTCGACAAACCGCATCGCCTGGAGCTGCTTTCGTTTGGGCAGCCTCAGCTCGAACTCTTTTACGACACCGCCCGGTCCGAGGACCACGACGCGCAGCTGATCGGTCACGATGAGATGGGGAAACGAACCGGTGATGAACAGTTTCTCCGGTGGGCAGTCGAATCCGGCCACGGCGATTTCCAGGGCCGGCCACCCCAGCTCGTCGAGGATCCCCTCCTTGAGTGTGCGGTGCAAGGGGGGAGAGAGTTGAATCTCCTTCAGTCGCGCGTAGGCATCGGGAAACTCCGAGTAGGTTTGGGCCGAGGTGGCGTTGCGCAATCGCTCCAGGGCCCGTGAGCAATCGGGCAGGCCACCGTGGCCGGCCTCCTCGATGCGTTCGAGCAGCCAAGTTTCCTTGACTGCCTTAAAGCCGCTCATCCCCCGGGTCACCCCCTCGAACGGTTCACTGCCCATCACCTCATCCAGGGCCGCATAGAGCATTCCGGCCAGGTTCTCGTTGGCTGCCACGTGCACCGGATCCCGCCCCCGCTGGGGGAGCTGGGCCTCCTTTGACCAATCGTCCAAATCCAGACGAATCCGCTCCGGATCGTCGACCACCGCCAAACCCAGCTCCAAGGCCAGGTCGGTCATGTCCAAATCCAGTTTTCGATACCAATCGGTGCAGCGAATAGGCTCGCCCCCTTTTTTCAATGTCGGGGCCAACCGTCGGAGCAGGGCAAAGGCCTGGGGCGAAGACGGGTTGCACCCCCAGCTGCAAAAGTTGTGCTTCATCAGTTTGGAGAACCAGGCCGCCGGGCTGTCCGCCGGAGCGAGTTCGGCGCTTTTCGATGGCGTCACCAGCATATCCAAAGCGCCACACTCGTCGAGCAGGTCGAGCCAATCCCCTTCGAAACCGTCGTCTTCTTGGGGGGGTGAGGGAAACAGGTTGAGCAACGCCACCCGCACGGCAGCGTCCTTCTTGGCCAGTCGATTGATCGATTTGCGATATCCCTTCCAGAATCCGAGGGCCGCCTTGGCCAGCGACGGGGAATCGATAATCTCTTTGAGAACTGCCTCTTCCTCTTTCCCAACATCGTGACCGGCCGCTTTGGCCAGCTTGCGCAGCTCTTTGGACATGGTTCCCCAGGGGGGCATGCCCCCCAAGGTGCGCTGGACAGCGAGCTGTCGGAAGTGGTCATAGGCCTCAGCAGCGGTAAACGACTTGACCAGATCCTTGGCATAGTTGGTCAATGACTTGATGGTCACCGCGCCGGCGAGAGCGAATTCGAGAAAGCTCTCCCGGCGGAGATTCTCATCGATCGCAAGGGCGTGGACCCGCTCGGCCTCGCGGGCTTTTTCGAACATCTGGGCGGCGTAGTTCATGTTGCCCAGCTCGATGAAGGTGCGGCCGGCTTCCTCGTAGAACGACGGAAGAAAATGGGGCACCGATCGCCCCAGCCGTTTTCCGATTTCACCGATTCCTTGGACGGCGAATCCGGGCTTGGAGCGGGCGATTCGCGCTTCTTTCTTGAACGCCTTCAACACGTCGAGGGCGTGTTGGGCGTGGTCCGGATCGTTCATCAGGGCCCAGCCGGGGAAGCCCAGGGTGCGGCGGCGCTGTTGGCCCACTTTCCCGCGGTCTTCCGGATTGCCGAACCCGAGCACATCCATCTCCAGATCGACGCCGATGGCCAGGGCCGAAGGGGTGAGCCGCACCACCACATTGTCGCCCAGTCCGGGATGGAGGTAAGCCCGGGCAGAGAGGGTGTCCACCGGCCGGTCGCTCTTGACTTTGGCTCCCGGCGGGATGAGCCCGCCGGCTTCGACAATTTGCGCCGTCGTCTGCTTGCTTCCCATGTCTAGGCCTCCTCTTGTTCGACCGCGCGCGCCGCGTAGAGCCCGCTCGCCATGCGCATGCCTTCGGAAAAGGCCACCGGGCCGACATCGGCAATCTTCTTCGACCGCTCCCGTTTGTCGACCCACAGCAGCTCACCGGTCCAGGTTTCACTCTCCGGGCTCTCCGCGCCGATCCAGTACCGGGCCTCCACCACCTCACCGCCCTCCCACACGGGGCAGACCGCATAACCACCGCGGACACGATAGCCCAAGGTGCGGCATTTGCCGAGCACGTGGTTGAGCTGTTCGAATGTGCCGTTGGCAAAGTCATCGAGGCTGGTTTTCGATGGGTCGAGCTCAGCCCCTTTGGCAAAGGTCTCGCGGAACAGTTGGGAGATGCCCTGGGTGATGGAGAGCTCAGTGGCCAGCTCCCGCCAATCGTCGAGCTCCGGCAGCAGGATCGGATGCCGTATGGCCACGCGAGTTGCCTCGATCCACTCGGTCTCCCCATCCAAATCCACCACGCCGATCCCCTTCTCGGCGTCCACGCCTTTGAGAAAGCCGGCGGTCTCGTCGTCCACTTCACCGCTGCGGCTCACCGGTGCGACGACCGCATTTTCCAACGGGCCCCGCCAGGCCGGATCGTCCCAGGTGGCGAGCAACACCTCCCGGGGAACCGGCAGGGAGCGCAGCAGCCACATCTCCACTGTATCGCGACACTCCTTTTGGTGGCCGGTCAACCAGTCCCGCAGAGCGAGCAGGTTCACTGCGGCCTCACTTTGTCGAGCCTTTTTCGGCACGGCTGTCAATTGCTTGCCCTTGCTGTTCATGCAGACGAGTTTGTTGCCGTGAAGCGCGATTTTGTACCCATCGACCGCGTCGACCCAGGCGAATTCGGTATGGCCCATGTTTACCCCTTTTCGAGAATTTCAATGGCCGTATCAAAACAGGAATTGTAGGTGGGGTCAATCAGCCGCGAGCAACGGCAATTTCGGCAGTAGTAGTGTGCGCCGGACTATTTCAGGATACACCGGGTCTGGGGTGGCGATCAGGTTCGCGCTGCTCCGTTTTTTCGCAAATTGTGCTAAGAGAGTTGGGGGGATGAACCCCGCAAACCGCGGCTGAACGGACTGGATGACATGTACCCATTTTTTAGACTCTCGACAGTGCTCTTAAAAGCAAATTTTCGTCCAAAGATCTCGTTTACCGAGAGCGCCAAGTTGCGCCTTCGCGCCGGCCTCAGTGACATCGACATTCTGCTGGAGCTCAACAACGCCCGGCACCTGGTGGCCTTTGAGCTGGCCCGGTGGGATTTCTCGATGAGATGCGGACTTCTCGGCCTGGTCGCTCGCAAGCGATGGGGACTGACCGTGGGCGGCGCCAGTGTTCGGTATCGCCGTCGGGTCCCCTTCGGTGCCAAGTACGAGGTGAGTTGTCAGCCGATTTGCCACGACGGCCGCTGGTTCTACCTGCTTCAAGAAATCACCTGCAACAATCAAATCTGTTCATCGGGCTTGATGAAAGTGGGGGTTACCGATCACGGCAAGTTGGTTCCGGCGCTTCAAGTGATGGAAGAGCTCGGCGCAGCGGACACTGATTTCGCGATGCCCGAGTGGGTCAAAGCCTGGATCGACGCCGAAGGGTTGAGGCCCTGGCCCAAGTCATCAGAAGGGAGGAGCTCTTGAAAAGAAACGGCGAGACAATCGTTCTGCTGGCCCTGGGGCTCTTCTTCCTCGGCGGGTGTGGTGATCCGAAGCAACCCGCGGCCGGGGCTCTCGCTGCGGATGAAGAGGACGGTGCGCTGATCCCCGATCCCTCGTTCGAGCAGACCATGCCCCCCAACCAGTTCGGCCAGGTCTTTCCCAAGTGGCACGGCTGGAAGTACGAAGGGGATTGCGAATTCCGCGTCAGCACCATTGCCCACAGCGGTAAAACCTCGTGCCTGTTGTTCGGTGCCAGCCAGCCCAAGATCCGCATTTTTCGCAAGCACGAATCCGTGCCGGCAGGCCGCTACAAAATCACCGCCTATCTCCGCGGGCTCGATATTGGTGTCGGTCGCTGGAAACAGACCACCGAATTCGCCTTTGATGAAAAATACATTCAGCTCAAAAAGAACGGCACCTTCGGCTGGACCAAGCTGACCTATGTGACCGAGGTGAGCGAGACCAAGAAGCTGTCCGGTCCGTCGTTCGGTCTGATGGCCCCGGGTTTTCTCTGGGTCGACGACGTGGAGATGGTGCGGGTCGGCAATGATGTACCGCTGACCCCCGAGCCGGTGCTGAGTGAAGAGGCCGAACCGTTCGCCACGGCAGGCCAGCTCGGCGACGACCCGGTGCGCTGTCCCCTGTGCGCCTATCAAAACCCAAAAAAGGAGGCCCATTGCTACGCCTGTGGTGAAAAGCTGCAACAGACCAAGAAGGTCCCCAATGATCCGGTTAAACCCATCACCTCTTTTGAGGAGGATTCCTGGGATGACGGTTTTTTCAAATCATTGGTCGGAATGAGCGATGGCGCGACCACAGAGAAACACGCCACCAAGGGGGCCAAGTCCTATCGGTTGGATCGGCAGTTCCTCAGCATCGTCAAGCCGATGGACTGGTCCGGGTACGACTTTCTGGTAGGCGATTTTTACGTTGAAGGCAATCAAGCGCTGGATCTCTACGTGGAGATTCGCGACAAGTCGACCACGGGTTACTGGACGCGGGTCAACCTGAAGACCGTGGTCTCCCCCGGTGCAAACACGGTGAGCATTCCGATTGATCAATTGTTCGTCGGGGAGAAGGCCCGACCGGGACGCAAGCTCCTGCTGAGCGACATCGAGCGGCTCGTCTTGAATATCGGTGAAACGCCGGTCTCACCGCTCTACATCGACAACCTCCGACTCGAGCGGGACCTGGAAACACCGGCCAAACTGTTCGAGGGGTTGCACGCCTTTGACTTGGGGTTGTCGAACAGCCCGCTGATGCCCGGGTTCACCCGGCTCGATCCCAGCGCGATCTACACCAAGGGGCGGGGGTATGGATTGAAAGATGTTAAAGTCTGGCGCTCCTTTGATGCCCTGCAGCCCGAGCCGCTCTACCAGGACTTCATCTGTATCGAACGGGGAGGACTGGCGGTCGATCTGCCCAATGGAACCTACCGAGTCTTCATCAACATGGACAACCCCTCCGGGTACTGGGGGGAGTACCAGGTGTACGAAAAACGCACCATCCTCGCCGAGGGCCAACCGATGGTGGATGAGACGATGTCGTTCGAGTCGTTCAAGGAGAAATATTTTCGGTTCTGGGATGTGGATGACACTCCTGGCGACGACACCTTCGACAAGTACCAGCAGCGGTATTTCGACGAGAAGGAATTTGAGGTCACAGTCTCCGATGGACAACTCAACCTGGAGTTCAGCGGGCGAGCTTGGGCCTGTAGCGTTTCGGCGATCGTCCTCTTTCCGGTGGAGAAAAAGTCCCAGGGCGTCGCCTTTCTCGAGCACGTGACCGAGAAACGGCGGGCCCTGTTCAACAGCTTTTTCAAACGGGTGTTGCACCAACCCAAGAACACGAAAGTCCCACAGGGGGAATCGATCCCCTTGACCGACTATGTCCAGTTCACCAGGGATTATATGGAAGACGTGTACTATGACGAAGTGCCCCTGCCCGAAGAGATCGGGGGGGCGATTCGCGGAGCCGCCTTTGCCGGTGAGAAAGAGCCCCTCACCTTCTCCATCTATCCCAGGAAGGATCTGGGAGAAGTGACGATCAGCGTCAGCGACTTGGTCGGGCCGGCGACCATCGGCGCAGATGCCATCTCGGTGGGGTACGTGTCCAATCGCATCGCTCGGGTCACTGATGACGGCACGGTGTACACCATTTCACCGCGCTTGGTGATGCCTAAAAACTCGGTGGTGATCGACAAACAGACCACCCGCCGGTTCTGGCTGACAGTGACCGTACCCCGTGATGCGGCGCCCGGGGTTTATCGCGGTCAGGTGTCGGTTCGCCTGGCACGGCGTGCGCCTTCGTCAATACCGATCGAGTTTCAGGTCTATCCGGGACAGTTGGCCGAGCTGGATATTCCGGTGGGGCCGTGGGGCCATCAGATCGATCTGCCCTGGCTCGAGAGAGATCCCCGAACCGACGAGTGGAACCGAAAAATGGCGCGAAAGAGCATGGTCGCACTGCGCGAGAACGGCTTCACTTCTTTTACCGGTCTACCCATCTTGCGCTATCGGGGGTTCGAGGAGGGCCGGCCGGTGATCGATTTCGAGCAGGGGGACGAGCAGATGAAGATGGCTCGAGAGGTGGGCTTCACCATGCCGGTGGTCACGTACAAGAGAATTCGCGGGCTCGATCTCTATTACAAAGACGAGCGGCGGTTCAACAAATCCGGACAGTCGGATTACACCGCGTTCATCAAGGCTATTTTCTCCGAAATTCATCGGCACGCCGAGGCGAACAACTGGTTGCCGGTCTACTGGAACATCGGCGACGAGCCGTTGGGCAAGGATCTGAAACGGGCAATCGACAATTCGAACCACTACCGGGACGCCTTTCCGGCAGGTCCCCCCTATTTCACCGCGGCGACCAGTTTTGCCACCGATGACGAAGACGACGAACGCTATCAATACGCCAAGACGCTTCACATCGCCAACCTCTGCGGCCACAGCAAAAAAAGTGTTGAGATGATCAGAGAGGCGGGATCCAAATGGGCCTACTACAACGACGGCAACCGCTTTACCTACGGCATCTACATGTACAAGGCAGCCAAACAGTACGGCATGGCCTTTCGCCTGCATTGGCATTGGAACCTGGCCGCTGGGGATCCCTACTACGCGCTGGACTGCCGGGCCGACGACTACGCTTGGGCCAATGCAGCACCTGACGGTTCGTTGATCATGTCGGTGGAGTTCGAACGGGAGATGCGTGAAGGTATCGATGACTACCGCTACCTGCACACCTTGGCCGGATTGGCTAAACAGAAGAACGATGCCCCGGCCACGGCAGTGGTGAAAAAGTATCTCGATTCGTTCGAGCTGGGTCAGAATGAACTGGGCAAGCAGTTCTCGGGCAAGCGCTGGAGGGAGTTTCGCCGGGAAGTGGCCGAGGCGATTGGTCGGCTGCGCGCCAATTAATGCACCAGATAGTGTATACTCAAAAAAAATGACGGCCTGTTGAGGCCGAACGAACCGATCATGAGGGGTCCGATGAAACGGTTGGCTTTTTCAATTTTCATTTGCAGCGGGATATTTTTCTCGGGGCTGTGCCACGGGCAAAAGCTGCGCTGTGATGAAGGGGTGGTCGAGATTACCGATTCGAAATACGAAATTCTGCACAAGTGCGGGGAACCCACATTCAAAGACCACAGTCAGGTCACCCGCATCGCCGAGACCACCACCGCGGTCCTGCAAAAATTCGTCACGGTCGAAGACTGGCTCTACAACTTCGGGCCTCATCGTTTTGTGATGGTGTTGACCTTTGAAAACGACAAATTGATCGGCATCAAGCCGTTCGGTTACGGAACCGTTGACGGAGCAGAACCGGATTTCAGCAAAAAGATAGACATCGGTGATCCCACCGTTCGCTTGTTACTGCTATACGGACCGCCTTCGCACAAGGAAGAGCGGATCGAGACGTCGGTGATCAGTCAGAAGAAGGGGGTCACCCTGCCGATTCAATCCACGGTGGAGGTGTGGACCTACAATTTGGGCGCCCGCCGGTTCATGAGAATCTACCGGTTCAACAACGGCCGGCTGACCAAGATTGAACACGGGGATCGGGGGTTCTAAGCCGGATCGATCAGCTGTTGCCTTCCGGAGGCGAGGCTCCTATAACCGACGGATGAATCGACCCGATCTCATTAAGGTGACCACCCGTGGGGGCTTTTTTGCTGCGGCCGCCGCTTTTTCCATTTGGGGCATCCTGCCCCCGTTCTGGAAGACACTCAGTCGAGTAGAGGTGACCCTGGTGATGGCCCACCGGATCGCCTGGTGCGCGGTGCTGTGCGTTTTGGCGCTGGCCATCAACCGTCGCCTCGGCGATTTTATCAAGCCGTTGACCCGACTAAACTCTATCGGGGAGCTGGCCTTGAGCGGCGTCCTGTTGGGGGTGAACTGGTGTGTCTTCGTCTGGGCTGTGCTGACCGACCGGGTGACCGAGTGCTCCATGGGGTACTATATCAATCCGCTGTTCAATGTTTTGTTGGGTCGCGTATTCTTTGGCGAGCGACTACGGCCTCGACAGGCGGTCGCCGTGGGTCTCGCCGTCAGCGGTGTGGCTGTCTTGACCATTGCGCAGCAGGGCTTGCCCCTGGTGGCGGTGGTGCTGCCGACCGCGTTCGGGCTGTACGGGATGATGCGCAAAAAAAGTCGCGTCGAAGCGCTACCAGCACTGGCTATCGAGTCGAGCATCCTCACCATTCCAGCCCTGGCTGTGATGGGGTGGTACGCCATCACCACGGGCCAATCGCCGATCACCGACGAGCTCGGCTCCGCTGCCCTGCTCATCGGTGCCGGGGTGGTCACGGCCGTTCCCCTGTTCTTATTCGGTTACGGGGTTCGCCACCAGCCGCTCACCACGGTGGGATTTCTCCAATTTGTCGCCCCGACCAGCATGTTCGTGATGGGCGTGTTCCTCTATGATGAGCCCTACACCATCGCCCACCAAATAACGTTCGCGATGATCTGGCTGGGGGTGGTGTTGTTTTTGTCCGATACGATCAGGGCATCCAACCGTTCGTAGCCCTCACTCTTTTTTTTCACAAATTGGGAAGGTCTCTTTGAAACACCGCATTCACAGAATGTTGGGTTCATGCTTGCCGCAAGGAGGAAAAATGATCAGATGCACTACAGTTTTATTGGTACTATCGGCGTTGGCTTTTATCGGCTGCAGCAGCTCGGATTCGCCCGATCCCACAGGGGGCGATGCGGATGCTGACTCGGATGCAGACTCGGACGCGGATTCGGACGCCGATTCGGATGCAGACTCGGACACCGATTCGGACACTGACACAGACGCGGACGCGGATACTGATTCGGATGCGGATTCCGACTCGGACACTGACACAGACTCGGACTCGGATACTGACTCAGATACGGATTCGGATTCGGATTCCGACGCGGACACCGATACTGACTCAGATACGGATACGGACTCGGATTCAGATACCGACACCGATTCCCAACCCAATCCGGTCAAATGGGAGACAGACATCGTCCTGCTCACTGCCGATGATTTTCTGCTCAAAGTGGATGGCGTTCACTACTACGCCAAGGTAGACAATCTCGACATCAATTCGGATCCCGGCGACGACACGTATGCAACGCTCGAGCTGATCTGGCACGAAAACGACAACGAGATGCGCCTATTCTTCTATTTCAGGGCCAATTCATCCCATTGGTGGATCTACCAGATGCGCACCTATGACGGACATGGCGATGATTCCGAGTGGTTGGACTACAATGGAGAATTCTTCAAAACAGCGCTGGGCCACCCCTACACTTCCGTCTACGAAGAGATCAACAGCGATAGCACAGCGCCGGGATACAACAGCACTTTGATTTTCAAGAACTTCCAGCTGATTCCCAAATCGTTTGGCAAGGGCTCGATCACCCGGAAAGGTCCCTGACGAGTTTCATCATCCAAGCGGGCCCTTTGAGAGAATGTGCCGAACGAGCCCTGTCGATCCCGAAAATTCCGTATCAGCCGAAACCATTGACTTTTCCCGTATAGTGAGAAAAAAGCCCAAATCCATGTTGGACCTCATAAAATCTCGGCTACTAACTGGATCTTCGCTGCTGAAAACACAACGTGAGCTCGCACTTGAAAATCTGGCCCTACGTCAGCAACTCACCGTGCTGTCCCGGTCGGCCAAGCGTCCAAAACTGACCATCACTGATCGATCCTTTTGGGTCGCACTGAAAAAGATCTGGCCTCAATGGTCCGACGCGTTGGTCATCGTCAAACCGTCAACCGTGGTCGTGTCCACCGCGACGTTCAGAATCCTGTTCGTGTTCTTCTTGATTTCCCACGATCGGCGCAAAGTCTTGCACTTCAACGTGACCAATTCGCCGTCCGCAGAGTGGACAGCACAGCAGGTTGTGAACGCCTTCCCGTACGATTCCGCACCACGTTTCTTGCTCCGAGATCAAGACCGGATTTACGGATCAGAGTTTAGGGATCGCATGAAAGCGATGGGCATCGAGGAGATCACCACTGCCCGCAGAAGTCCATGGCAAAATCTTTACGCCGATAGAGCGATCGGCAGTTTTCGCCGAGAGTGTCTGGACCACTGCATCATCATCAACGAAGCTCATCTCATTCGGATTTTCAGAGAGTATATCGACAGCTACTATAACCCGAGAAGAATGCATATCGGCTTGGGCAAAGACTGTCCGATATCGAGAGTGGTTGAGCCGCCCGAAAACGGAGCCGTGATCTCGCTGCCGATTTTGGGTGGGTTGCACCACCACTATTCCCGGAAAGCGGCCTAACGCTTCATTATGGGCAGATGCCGTGCAGAATACTATCGCCGAGTTGGCGACGTGCATCGGTATATCTGGAGTGCCATTTTTCTCGATTTTCGCCCTGGTTTTTCCGATTACATTCCTTGGCCAACGAGGCCTGTCGGGCCTAACGAGATCTCTTCTGGTTTGGTTGCTGACCATTTTTGCCTCGGATGGAGTTTTCATGACCGACACCTGTGTCTGCACGTATACCCCGTCGAGCTGTAAAACGTGGAAATGTGGATTGAGATTGAGAGATGAGCCGAATCTCTGCGCGAAGGTTACCGAGCCGCAGCGTGCATCTTCGTATCCGGCCGCTTGCGCCTGCTTGTAGTACCAGCCCCGCACGATGCGTAGGAAGACGGCGAGAACCTTTGAGAGCAGCTTGCCGTCATAGGCCAATCGGAGTTCGATGGGCAGGCTGAGCACCCACTGCCTGACAGGGACGCCGACCGGGAACACGTCATCGACGAGGCGTGCTGCGGTATCGGCCATGCGTCTTCCAGTACAAGATGGACAGAAACCGCGCCCCTTGCACGAGAAGGCGACCGCCTTTTCCTTGCCACAGCTGTCGCACTTGACCCTGACGAATCCACAGCCCAAAACCCCGCACTCTACGAAGTCGCGAAGCTCCTGCTCCACGTGCCGAGGTAGCTCGCTGCCGCCCGCCCGAACCCGATCAAGGAACGTCTCCAAGTGCGCGACCAAAACTTGATGGAGCAGCTCCTGCGAGAACCGGCCAAACGAACAGGATGCCCTTCGATTTGCCGACTCTTGCGCGCGAGGCCGCCTCTCCAAATTCCAGCCATGTCTGTCCGAACGGTTGGAGTCTATGTACTTGGCTGAAGTATTAACCGACCCGGAAATGGGGCGGCAGGTATTGAATCAGCAACTCGTCGTTGTAGAAGTGGACTAAGATCGCTTTCTTGACTCTATGAGTCGCCGGGGGGTGTTGGCACCTTCCAGGATGGTGGATTTCGGATCATCACTGTGACGAGCTTGGATGTAGGCACAGGTAGTATTGTTAAAGCGTTGTCAGTTACTTTTTCGCTCTTCGTAACTGCGACATGGGTGTTGTCTCGTCCCAGAGCACCACGAGCATTTGTTGCAAATCAGTTTTCTGCACAATGGGCAGATATCGTTATGTCCAATAATCAGTGGGCTGTGACCACATTTACCATAGTCTCGAATATAACCTCCACAGTAGGCAAGTATTGTTTCATATTTGTCAGAAGAGTTCGGTTTCCCGCGTAGTACGCCGAGACCATGAAAACGAAAACTATGGTATTCTTTCAACCGATCTTTGTAATCGGAGTTCCAAAGTATCTCCAGTGAAGTGCACAAATTATCGGTAGTATTTAGTGGATCGTATATTCCCAAAGGGTGTCTTTGAATGTTATTAACTTTTTTTGAATGAAAGAAAAGGTCGCGATATTTTTCGGGAGAATAACCAGTATCAACAGGGTTACTTGCCATCTTGATAAAATGGGTTAGTAGCTCCATAAATAGGATTGGTAAGGTCAGTTTTTCATTAGATACTATACTTTCAATAAGTTCTATCTGCCATGGTTGAAGCCCATCCATTGTATGAGACGGTGGTAATTTATTTTTATAAATAAAAAAGGGGATGGAATTGACCAAATCGAACTTTCTAGCGTGATTCTGTGATGGTATTTTCGATGCATCTAATCTACATATTGAAGTTGCAAGCTTGTCATATGAACTGTAGAAAACACCGGGGTAATCGAAAACCCAAGGAGGAATCGTATTGTTCGTCCTTCTGCTGTTTGGTGGGTAATTTACTCTTGAAGACAATATCTTAATTTCAAAAATATTGGACGAATATTGTTGTTGGATTTTTTCAATAGATTTCTGATCTGTTTCCCCAAGTACACGGATGTCTTCCATATCATGGTAATGACCTTTATCGAATCTACAATATGGCGAAATAACACCAGTGATGAGAACGAATTTTTTTTCACGATTTTCTTTCAAACGAGGGACACAGTGCTCAACATAGCAGTGTTTGTTATTAACTGGTGTTCGAGCATTTTTGACATCAACAGGAATTGTACCGTCTAACAATATATCGTGAGTTTTCCAGTCCTCTGATAAACTGTTGAGCTGGTGAATTGAAATGTCTTCTGTATTAAATCCCACGTTTCGATAAAATGTAATTGCAACTCTCTCTGCAAGTCTGGCAGATAACATTCGATTATATTCATGGTTATCGCTTTTGTCTTGTTGCCAAAGGGCAGTAAGCTGTAAATCTTGGTCGTCGATATTGACATATGAGGCGGGAGTAGAGAATCCTATTCTAGGATAAATATTTACTGTAAAAGCCTTTGTGAGATCGTTGTATATCTTGTATTTGCAATCGATAATCCTGCACTTAGCTTCGTAAGGCGCAATTTGAAATAGTTTTTCACAGTCAACGGCTTGGCTATGTGGTATTGTTTTCCAAAAGCGATTTTTCGTTTGTATATCTACTTTATGCACGCATTTTACTATTCGGTCTTCTACAATATGGAGAGGGCGAACCTTTTGTAGAATGTCAATCTCATGGGCTGGATTAAAATGTCTACTCTCAAATATGTCGAGGATGTCTAGTGCGGAGAACAAACCGGATGGTAGAGTAGAAAAGAAAAGTTCGAGATGAGGTTCAGGAAGAGTGCTCAACTTTTTTCGAATTTGAACTTTCAGCTCGCCCTTGTCGCTTTGACGATTAAAATACTCGGCTGCGGTTTCCTTCCAGTCAGCGCTGTCATGAAAATTGTCATTTTGAAACCATTTTTCTAGTACTTTCAGATCATCAACTTGTTTGAGCAGACGGACTCTTGATACGTTCAGTGAATTTCCAGTTTTAAAGAAACAGACAAGAGGCTTTGATTTTATTAAATCGTGGTTAAACTCCACGTTGTTTGGGAAGAAATAGTAATTGATATTTTCCTTCGAAGAAATAATTCCTTTGGGGTTTATATTGTCACCGTCTTGAACGATACGACCGTACAATTCGATACATTTAGGTTTTGACTTACGGGTTTTTTTCTTTAGAGACTTGGGAGGTACATACTCCATAGTTCTTTTTGGTCTCGACCTAGTTTTAGACATAGGTAGAATAAAAGCCTATTTTGAGGCTTGTAACAAGTATTGTCACCGATTTTTCGAGCTTGGTGGGAAGGGTTATCGGTGAGGTTCAGGCCAATATCGGTGGCTTTGTGCCGAGACCGGCGTTTTTGCTGGGATGCTTCGGCGTTATCAATGTCCAGCTTGGGGAGAGATTGGTTCGGCGGAAGAGCGGACGTCCCGTCGTCTCGCGAATGCACGATGTTTCGTGTAGTTGCGGGCTTAGAAGAACTCTGAGACGGCGCTTTTGACACTCGGACAGACTGCGCACTTTGGCCTTTGGCCTTCATTTTGACCTGCCTTATCGGTTCGATTTTCCTGGGTTAGAAGTCCCATTCCTCCTGCGGCGACGCTCTGGCCGGGGCAAAAACCGGGAGCTCGGCTGACCGTCCGGTTCCCGCTAGGTATTGGCGGATGGAGGCGGGCTCGGTGACCGCGGCGACGATGCGCATTTTTCCGCC
>JANQET010000210.1 GCA_028278265.1 Myxococcota bacterium | reverse complement strand
AATTTGACCTCGCCCCGATCGCAATAGTCTTTGAGATAGTTGACCAGGCGCATGAACTCCTCATCCCCCCAGGGACCTTTGGCCGCAATTGCCGACTGGCCGCCCACCCGATCGCTCTTCTCGGTGATCGTCACCTGGTGGCCCTTCTCCGCGGCGATGGCAGCGGCCTGCATGCCGGCCAGTCCCGCGCCGACCACCCACACTTTCTTGGGGTGCTCGGTCTTGGGAAAACCGTAGAACCCGTACTCCGGATCCGCCTCGTGACCCAACGACGGACGCACCATGCAGTTGAGCTCGGCGTCCCGGAACAGGCGGGCCAGGCAGATGTTGCAGGCCATGCAGGGGATGATCTGCTCAATCCGGTCTTCGATGATTTTGGTCGGCAAGAAGGGATCGGCGATCATCGCCCGGCAGGACTCCCAGAAATCGAGATAGCCCGCAGCGATCGCCTTTTCCGGATAGTCGGGCAAAAACAGGCGATAGGCCATCGCGATGGTCGTTTGGGGATCGAGCACCTTGCGGATCCGCTCGGCCAGGTAGAGCCACTGGCCCATCTGGCAGTCCCGGGAGATTACCGAGACGGCCGATTCCTGCCACCCCGCGGTGATCGAGAGGCAGTCGGCGCCCGCCTGCTCGGCCAGCTTGATCACCTGTGCCGATTCGTCGGGGGTATTGCCCCCCCGGTCGTGCAGCAGCTCGTCCGCGCAGAGGCGAATCACGATCGGATAGTCCGGGCCCACCGCGCCGCGAATGCCGCTGACGATATCGGTCATGAATTTGGCCCGACCCTTGATATCGCCGCCGTACTCATCGGTGCGTTTGTTGGTATACGAGGAGATGAAGTTGGACACCAGGTAGCCCACGATACCGGAGATCTCCACCGCGTCGAACCCGGCCTCCTGACAGCGCCGCGCGCCGTCCACGTGCTCCTTGACGGCTATTTGGATCTGCTCGCGGGTCATCTCCTCGGGCTCGCGAAAACGGGGGATGCGCTGTTTGACCACCGACGGTCCCACCGTGTACTCCAGGTTGATCCCCCCCACGCGCCCGCAGTGCATCAGCTGGAGTACGGAGACCGAATCGTACTGACGAATCGCATCGGCGATGCGCTTGAGGCCGGGGATGTACTTGTCGTCCCAGATGCCCATCATCCCCACATACCCCTGACCTTCGCCCCGGGGATCCGTGTAGGCCCCCTGGGTGGTCACCATCCCGGCGCCGCCCCGCGCCTGGGCCTCCATGTAGGCCACCTCCTTGTCCGCGACAAAGCCGTCACCAAAATTGAAATTGGTTTCGGTCGAGGCGTACTTGATCCGATTCTTCACCGGCACCTTGCCCAGCTTTCCCTCGCTGAACACATGGGGGTATTTTTGCTTACCGGGTTCCATCAGTTTAATCCTCCTTATCGATTTCAACGCCGTAATCCTCACGGGCGCGTTCTGCACTCAGCTTGCCGTTTCTCACATCGGCCAGCACCAGCTCGGGGTTGCGTTTTTTGGGATCACCGCAGCCACCACCGCCGCCGGCCTCCTGATAGTAAATCGTGCCAGCAGGCACATCGTTGATCAGATCCTTGGTCGTCGGAATGTGTTCTTTGCCGTCGGGATAGACGAGCTTGATCACATTGAGCGTCCCCGGGCCTCCCCCGGCCGAACCGAGCGGCGGCTCCACGGTTCCCTCGCCAAAGGTGACCAGGGTGTTGTCCCGACCGCCCAATTCGAGACGGGTCACCACGCCCAACCCCCCGCGCCACTGCCCCGCGCCGGCCGAGTCGGTGAGATACTCGTGTTGCAGCACCAGGTGGGGTGTTTGGCGCTCGAACATTTCGTAGTCCTGATCGAGCACGCCCCCGGAGGCATCGATCATGCCGATGTGATCATATCCGTCACAGCCGTCGATCGCCCCCGATCCCCCCTTGAGCCCCATGAAGCAGATGTCCACGTACGGCTCTTCCCGACGGGGATCGGTGCCGGTGGTCAAAGAGCAGAGCAGAGGGTTCCACTCGGCGGTGACCCGCTTGGGAATGACCGGCGAGAGGGCGCGCATAATCGCGCTGGCCACCAGCGGGCACAGGTGATTGCCGTAGGTCGTGGCCGCGGGATAGGCGGCGTTCAAGATCGTGCCCTGGGGAATGACCATCTTCACCGGCCGCACCATCCCCTGGTTGTGGGGGATGTCCGGGTTGACCATCTGCAAAAAGGTGAGCATCGTGGCCGACGCGCTCGAGGTGAAGGTGCCGTTGACAAAACCGGGAGTCTGGGGATCGGTATCGCTGAAGTCGAATTCGATTTCATCATCGTCGACAGTCACCGCCACCCGAATGGTGTACGTGGAATCGGCCGTCTGGCCGTCTTCGTATCCGGTCGCCTCTCCGCGATACACGCCGGCGGGAATGGTGCGCACCTCGGCCCGCATCATCCGTTCGGTGGCCTCGAACAGGTGGTTCTTGTGGGCTTCGAACACCTCCCGGCCGTACCGCTCGACCAATTTTTGAATCGCCCGCTCCCCCACCACGCAACTGCCGATTTGGGCCTTCAGATCGTGTTCGACGATGTCCAACCGGATATTGGCGAAGATCAGGTCCCACACGTCCCGGCGCCGCTTTCCCTTTTCGTACACCTTAATCGGCGGGATGCGCAGCGCCTCCTGCCAGATCTCCGTGGCCTTGGGATTATAGCCCCCGCGAACCGCGCCGCCGATATCGGCCTGATGTCCCTTGGCCGCGGCCCAGGCCACCAGCACGTCGTCGTGAAAGATCGGTTTGTAGACCGCCACGTCGTTGTTCTGGTTGCCCATCGAAAACACATCGTTGTGAAAAATGACATCCCCGGGATGGATGTCATCGCCGTAGTAATCGATGATGTACTCACACACCGGTCCGAGGGAAAACGAGAGGATCGGCAGGTTCTCTTTTTGCTCGAGCATCTTGCCCGACGCATCGTAGAGCCCGGTGACAAAATCCCGCGCCTCGCACAAAATCGGGGACCGGGTGGTCATGGTCAGGGCGATCGACATCTCCTCGACAATTGATTCGAATCGCTTCTGCAGGATGGAGACGAGAACCCGATCGATGGTTACTTCTGCCATTGCCAGACCCTCTCTTCGGCGTCGGACTCCCGATCGGCGCGATACACGGTGTAGTTGCCGAAGCGATCGATCAGCACTCTATAGTCGGGCGTAATGAACGCGGTCGTGTTGACCTGCTCGATGATCGCCGGCCCGGCCAGGCGATTGCCGAAGCGCAGGGCCAGCCCGTCGTACACCGGCACCGAGGCGAACGCCCGCTCCCCGGGCAGGTAGGCCTGACGGGTGCCCTTCTCGGCCTGACCCGGGTCGTCGCCGTCAAACGCCATCGGGCGAAATTGGGGTTTGGGGGTGTCGCCGATCGCGGTCAGCCGCATGTTGATCAGCTCCACCGGCGTCTCCTCCTCTTCGAGGGAGTAGCCGAACAGCCGGTTGTGCTCGGGGTGAAACAGCGCCGCCATGGCCGCAAAATCGCAACCGGTCACCAGCGCTTCGCCGATCTCGACGGTCACTTCGTGGTACTGGTTGGCGTAGCGCAAATCCAGGGCATAGACGTAACGGGCCCGCTCGGTGGGGATTCCCTCTTCGTTGAGCAGGGCCAGTCCGGCCCGCTTCATCTCTTCGAAGGTGGCGATGAACTGCCGGGGATCTGCCTCGGCAAGACGGGTGTCATAGGTCTTGACGAAGCGGTGGACCAGATCGCTCATCAGCATCCCGGCGGCGCAAAAGATCGAGGATTCCCGCGGGATCATCAACATCGGGATCTCCAGCTCGGCGGCGATTCGGCAGGCGTGATTCGGTCCAGCGCCGCCGGCGACAACGAGGGGGAAGTCGCGGGGATCCTGGCCCTGTTTGACCGCCACCTCCCGCACTGCCGCGGCCATCGTGGTGTTGATCAGATCGTACATCCCCGCCGCGGCCCCGTTGACGTCCAGACCGAGGGGCCCGGCGATGCGCTGCTCGATGGCCTCTACCGCGGCCGCCTTGTCGAGGGGGATGCGGCCGCCGGCAAAGTAGCGCTCGTCGAGGTAGCCCAGCACCAGGTCCGCGTCGGTGCAGGTGGGCTCCTGTCCGCCCAAGCCGTAGCAGACCGGCCCGGGTTTGGAGCCGGCGCTCTGGGGTCCCATGCGCAACATGCCCCCCTCGTCGATCCAGCCGATCGAGCCGCCCCCGGCGCCGATGGTTACCACGTTGAGCATGGGCAGGGCGATGCGCAGCCGGTTGATCTCCCCCTGGGTGGTCACCAGGGGCGTGCGATCCTTGACCAGCGCCGTATCGAAACTGGTGCCGCCCATGTCCATTGTCAGGCAGTCGTCGAATCCCTGTTCGCTGGTGTAGTAGACCCCGGCCACCGGTCCCCCGGCCGGCCCGGAGAGCAAGGTGCCCGCCGCGTGATCGATCGCCGCCTGCAGGGAGGTGACCCCGCCGCCGGACTGCATGATCAACAGCACGCCGCGGTAGGTCTGTTCCTCTAGCCGTCGCCACAACGCATCGAGATACCGTTTGAGAATCGGCCCCACATAGGAGTTGAGCACCGTGGTGCTGAGCCGGTCGTAAAACCGAATCGACGGCAAAAACTCGTTGGAGACCGTGAGGTAGGCCTCGGGCAGCCGCTCCCGTATCACCTTTGCCGCCAGCTGCTCGTGCTCCCCGTTGGCAAAAGCGTTCATCAGGCAGACCGCTACGGCAGTGACCCCCTCTTGTTCGAACCGCGCCACCGCCCGTTCCACATCGCCGAGCACCAACGGAGTGAGCACATCCCCCCGATAGTTCAGCCGTTCCTCCACCGGAC
>JANQET010000202.1 GCA_028278265.1 Myxococcota bacterium | reverse complement strand
AGACACTTGCTCGTCCTCTCGATCGTGATCAATTCTGCAAAAATGTGCTCATTACGAAAGGAGAGGGAGTCCTTAAAAATGGCGAAACTCTAGGCTAGGAGAGCAACGTTTTTTGGTGGACGTCGCCGAACAAGACAACGGCAGCATCGATCTAATGAAGGCGTTGACCATCACGCTAAACGTCGTTGAAGTGTCGGATTGGATAAAGGACAGCGGCTCCATCGCTTACAAAGTGCGGATTTTCATGCTAAAGCTTCCGTCGAGGACTACGGGAAAGAAGAATCGACGCGTAAAACCCACTCTCATGATCGTGGGCTACGTCAGCTCCCCCGAACAATTTGACGCCGGATTGAAAGATTTTGAGGCGTTTATCGACGCAATCACCATTCGTCGACTGGAGTAGTCAGCTCCCCATCATTTTCATCCCAACGTTTTAAGTGTGGGCTGCGGTATTTATTGGAAGAACTGGTTGCCCCAGCGGACGAAGACGGGGGCGAGGACGAGGGAGACCACGCTCATCAGCTTGATCAGGATGTTGAGTGAAGGTCCGGCGGTGTCCTTGAACGGATCGCCGACCGTGTCACCGACCACCGCGGCTTTGTGAGACTCAGAGCCCTTGCCGCCGAAGGCGCCGCCCTCGACGTGTTTCTTGGCATTGTCCCAGGCGCCGCCTGCGTTGGACATGAACAGGGCCATCAGCACACCACAGACCGTCACCCCGGCGAGCAGTCCGCCGAGCGCTTTGACGCTGATAAATCCTACGATGACTGGAACGAGCACGGCCAACAGACCGGGGGCAATCATCTCCCTGATCGCTGCTCTCGTCGAGATATCCACGCACTTGGCGTACTCGGCCTTGGCCTTGCCTTCCATCAGACCGGGAATTGATTTGAACTGACGGCGCACCTCTTCGATCATCGCCTGGGCGGCGCGACCGACGGCGTTCATTGCAAACGAGCTGAACAGGAACGGCATCATGCCGCCGATGAACAGACCGGCCATCACGATGGGATCGGCAATGTCGATGTTCGTCAAACCGACTTGGGTGCGGAAGGCGGCGAACAGGGCCAGGGCGGTCAGCGCGGCGGAGCCGATGGCAAATCCCTTGCCGATGGCGGCGGTGGTGTTGCCCACGGCGTCGAGCTTGTCGGTGCGTCCGCGAACCTCGGGGGGCAGCTCGCTCATCTCGGCGATGCCGCCCGCGTTGTCGGCGACGGGACCGTAGGCGTCAACTGCCAGCTGGATGCCGGTGGTGGAGAGCATGCCCAAGGCGCCGATCGCTATACCGTACAGGCCGGCGAACTGGTAAGCGAGAATGATCGCGATGGCCAGGATGAGCACCGGCCAGGCAGTGGAGACCATGCCGATGGCCAGGCCTTTGATGATGTTGGTCGCCGGTCCGGTTTGGGAGGCGGCGGAGATGGATTGAGCCGGTCCCTTACTCTCGGCCGTGTAGAACTCGGTGATCATGCCGATCAGCACGCCGGCGATCAGGCCGACCACCGTCGCCAGGGCAATCCCCCACCAGTGGTAGGTGGTGTCGCCCATGGTGAATTGTGCCGGGAGCATCTCTTTGATCAACCAGATGGTCAGCACCGCCATCAGCCCGGCGGTGAGGAAGGTCCCCGTATTCAGTGCAGCCTGGGGATTGCCCCCCTCCTTGGTGCGCACGAAAAAGGTGCCGATAATCGACAGCACAATGCCCGCTCCGGCGATGAGTAACGGCAGAAGGATGGCATTGTATTTCAACGCCTCTCCACCGGCTTCGGCGGCAATCGCCGGAATCCAGGTGGCCCCGAGCACCATCGCGCCGATGATCGATCCCACGTAGGACTCGAACAGGTCGGCGCCCATGCCGGCCACATCGCCCACGTTGTCACCCACGTTGTCGGCGATTGTCGCCGGGTTGCGGGGATCGTCTTCGGGAATGCCCGCTTCGACTTTGCCCACCAGGTCGGCGCCCACGTCCGCGGCCTTGGTGTAGATGCCGCCGCCCACACGGGCGAACAGCGCGATGGAGCTCGCACCGAGGGAGAAGCCGGTGATCGTGTTGAGCACGATCATCGTTTCGGCCCCTTGGAACTGCCAAAAATTAATGTAAATAACAAAGAGCAGACCCAGCCCCAAGGTGGCCAGGCCGACCACGCACATGCCCATCACCGAGCCGCCGCCAAAGGCGATGAGGAGCGCTTCGTTCAATCCGCTGCGCGCCGCTGCGGTGGTCCGAACGTTGGCCGCCGTCGCCACGCGCATGCCAAAAAAGCCGGCCAGACCGGAGCAGACCGCGCCGACTACGAACGACAGGCCGACCATCCAGCTCGAGTTTTCCATCGTGGAATTGGCCAGGGCGAGCACGATCGCCACAATGACAACGAACAGGGCGAGCACCCGATACTCCCGACCAAGGAAGGCCATCGCCCCTTCGCGGATATGGCCGGCAATTTCCTTCATTTTGTCCGTTCCGATTTCGGCCCTGTTGATCGCGCTCGCTTTGAAAAACGCGTAAATCAACGCTAGCACGCCGGCGATCGGCGCAACATAAATGACCGTCTCAAGACTCATTTGCTTCACCTCCACGCTTGTTGAACTCGTTCATTGCCGCAGTGGCTCCAGACGTTAAAATGTGAGTCACTGCATTAACACCTCGACCAATAATGTCCATCAAAATAATCTCTTGTTCGGTAGAAAATCTGCTCAGAACATAATCAGACACATCGCCGTGAACCGGACGACCAATCCCCATACGGACGCGGATAAATTCGGCATTGCCGATCTGCTGTTTGATGGAGATGAGCCCTTTGTGTCCGGCGGTTCCACCGCCACACTTGACGCGAACCGTGCCGAACTCGAGGTCGACCTCATCGTGAACTACGATAATCTGCGGGGGGGAGTAGTCGAAAAACTGAGCCGCGCGGGCCACGCTCGAGCCGCTGCGGTTCATATAGGTCATCGGCTTGAGCAACGTAACCGGAAGGCGATCGACTCGAAGCCGGCAGAACGCTCCTTTGAACTTCTCCTGCCAGGAGATGCCGCCGGCCTGCCCGAATAGCTCATCGATGACGAAAAACCCAAAATTGTGTCGGGTTCTCGCATATTCCGCCCCCGGATTGCCCAGTCCGACGACGAGCGCTCCCGTTTCGAAAACTCGTGCCAAATCGCGTGCTATGAAGAAGCTTTCTCCTTCTCCTTATCCTTGTCGTCGGCCGCCGGGGCTTCTGACTTCTCACCGTCCTCGGCTGCAGCTTCCCCTTCTTCCTCGTCTTCCTTCACCTCTTCCTCTTCGACCTTGGTGGAGACAATCGAGACCAGCGTCGTATCCTCGGGCAGTGCGATCGTCACCCCTTCGGGAAGGGTCAAGTCGGCCACCGTGAGCCCGTCGCCGATTTTCAGCTCGGTCACATCGATGACAAACGACTCCGGAATCTGAGCCGGCAGGCAATCCACGGGCAATTCTCGAGTCGTCACGCTCATCGTTCCGCCGATTTGCTCACCCAGGGACCGACCGGTGGTCTTGAACGGAATCTCGACGCGAATCGGTTTGGCCATGTCCACCGTCAGAAAATCCACGTGCAGCAGCTCCCGGCTGACCGGATCGTATTGGTGGTCGCAGACCAGTGCAGCGTGCTCGGAAGGGGCCTTCTTGGATCCGTCCGAGATCGCCAGCTTGAGCACGGTGTTGATGTGCAACGGACCGGACAGCGCCTGTTTCAGGCTCTTGGGGGACACGCTCAAATTGATCGGCTCGGTGGTCTGGCCGTACAACACTGCCGGCACGAACCCTTTGCCGCGCAGCCGTCTGGCGGGCCCTTTGCCGGTCTCGGTGCGCAACGCAATTTCAAGTACAGGTAATTCCATCTTCTTACTCCTTACCAAATAATGAACTCACCGAATCACCGGTGTGAATTCTCTTGATCGCCTCGCCGAGCAGGTCCGCGCAAGAAACCACGGCGACTCGGCCTTTTGTTTTCTTTTCCTGGGAAACGGGAATCGTGTCGGTCACCACGAGCTCCTGGATGCACGACTGTTCGAGTCGCTCGATCGCCGGACCGGAGAGCACCCCGTGGGTGGCCGCGGCGTAGACGGTCTTTGCCCCGGCATCGAGCAGCGCCTTGGCTGAGTTGCACAACGTACCCGCCGTGTCGACAATGTCGTCGACGATAACGCAGTCTTTATCTTGAACCTGACCGATGATGTGCATCACCGCGGATTCGTTTGGCTGGGGCCGCCGCTTGTCGATAATCGCCAGCGAAGAGTGAAGCTTCTTGGCATAGGCCGCTGCGCGCTCCACGCCACCGGCATCCGGGGAGACCACCGCCACATCTTTGCCCACGCGTCGCTTGAGCGCATCGACCAACACATCGGAGCCGTACAGGTTGTCGAACGGCACGTCGAAAAAACCTTGAATCTGTCCCGCGTGGAGGTCCAACGCAACCATCCGATCGATCCCGGCGCGTTGGAGCAGATCGGCGACCAGTTTGGCGCTAATCGGCGACCGGGGGGCGACCTTGCGATCCTGCCGGGCGTAGCCGTAGTAGGGCGTTACGGCGGTGATCGACTCCACCGAGGCGCGCTTGAGCGCATCGACCAGAATCAGCAATTCCATCAAATTGTCGTTGACCGGCGGGCAGGTCGGCTGAACGACGAACGCATGGGAGCCGCGGACATTCTCGTCGATTTGAACGAAGATTTCCCCGTCGGAAAAGCGCTTGAGCGTCAACTCGCCGAGCTTGATCCCTGCCGAGCGGCAAATTGCTTCGGTGAGCTCGATGTTGGCGCTCCCGGAAAAGACACAAATTGTTTGGAAAGCCATCGACGGACTCCTTGGGGATCTGCGTTGCTGGGGGGTGCGATCCCGATTTGTTTGCTGGGGCGGTAGGATTCGAACCTACGATAACGGGTTCCAAAGACCCGTGGCTTACCACTAGCCCACGCCCCAATGGTGGAGCAAACCGGGCAACGCAGGGAAGGCTTCTCATTGCTGGGCCCGCCTTCCCCTGATACGAGGCCTTCGGTTCGCGCCAGCCGAGTCGGGCATCGCATAGCAAAAGCGAGCGCACCTGTCAATCAATCTCAGTCCACCGGGGAACAGATTTAGCGGGACAAATTCAGCGGGCCGGTTTCTTCAGGCCGCAGGGGCGGTAGCGCCAGAAGTACCATCCGGTTGACGCGGCGAATTTGGCGATGCGCCAGGGGGGCATCTTTTCCAAGCTGGGCCAAAAGACATTGCACCGATCACACGGCTCGATCTGTCTTCGTCTGGATCGGCGATGGGCCTCGCGGTACCGCCTTGCCTCGGCATCGTTGTAAATCTCGAGCACCGAGCGCTGCGCCACGTCCCCCCAGCGGTACTCCCCCTCCTGATCCATGCAGCACAGGGTGACCGTTCCGTTGGACAGAATGTCCAACCGGGTGATGTGCTCGCAGGGAAAGCCCGGCACGGGCAGTGCGCTGTCGATCTCCCCTTTGTAGTTGAACAGGCCGACGACAAACGGACGAACCCCCTGTTTTTTACAGTAGGCGATAAACGCCCGTTGCTCGTCGAGAGGGGTTTTCGGGGAGCGGGTCATGCGAAAGGTGATCCGCCGGACCACCCGTTCCCGTCGCCGGGGATCGGTCAAATAGGCCAGGTTGGCCAGCGTTCGCTCCAGTTCGAGCCCCATCACCTCGCGGTAGGTTTGGGCGTTCAACGTATTGAGGCTCACATAGAGGTGATCGATCCCCAAACCGACCAACCCGTCGATCTTTTTCGGTGTGAGGGCATTGCCGTTGGTGTACAGCCTCAGTCGCGTTTCCGGCAACCGCCGGCGGATGTGCTCCAGCCGCGGAATAATGTGCGGATCCACAAACGGCTCTCCATTTAAAAACGGTTCAATCGCCTGAAGGGGAAACTCGCGGCAGTCTTCGACAATTTTTTCGAAAAGATCAGTCGCCATCGGCTGCTTGCCCCGTTCAAGGGCACTATTGGGGCAGAACGGACACTTGGCGTTGCAGCGGTTGGTCGTCTCAATGGCCACAAGTCTGGGAAATTCTCTTTTCATCTCAGTCTCGTTAAGCTGGGTTTTACTGAGATCTCCCGAATTTAACAAGGCGCGGCAAATTTCTCTCGGACAAGAGTGTAAAATTCGCTGAGTGCATCTTGATGGGACGACTTTTCCTTGCTAGAAGACATCCGAACTTGGGCAATCTCGTCCCAAGTACCGACTGCGGCAAACGAGCGCAGCGGTTCAAGGAGATGGAGCGATGGACGCACAGCTCACACAATCTGTGTACGCCGAGGGTATGCGCATAGCGGCCGTCGGCATCGGCGGTGTCTTTATTAACTTGATAATCGTAATGCTGCTTGTTCAAGGATTGGGACTCGCGTTTCGCAAAAAACCAAAGAAAAGTTGAGGAGGAACACATGGCGATAGAAATTACCGCTCCGATGGTGGGCAAGGTAGTCAACGTAATGGTCGAAGTCGGTCAACAAGTCTCCGAAGATGAGCCCGTGGTGATGCTCGAAGCGATGAAAGTGGAGATGCCGGTAGTGGCCGTTGAAGACGGCAAAGTCTCAAAAATTCATGTCAAAGAGGGTGACACAGTCGACGGCGAAGCAGTCCTCGTGGAACTCGAGTAGTCTACAACATCTGTAACAGCTCAAGGTAAGACAAATGGATCGGTTGATAGAATTGGTGACCAAATTAATTGGTCAAACCGGTATCGCTCACCTCATTTCCAGCGGCGACGTCAACCTGGCGTGGCAGACGCCGGTGATGTGGCTGATCGGCGGTACCTTCATCTACTTGGCCATCAAGAAGGATATGGAGCCGCTGTTGCTGCTCCCCATCGGCTTCTCGGTCATCATGGTCAACATGCCGCTCGGCGGTCTGTTAGCCGAAGGCGGGCACGGCGAGCCTCCGGGATTGTTTGCCTTTGTATATCGGCACGGATTGGAAACCGATGTGGTGCCCTGTCTCATCTTCTTGGGACTCGGCGCCCTGACCGACTTCGGACCACTCATTGCCAATCCCAAGGTCCTGCTGCTGGGGGCGGCGGCGCAGCTCGGTGTGTTCGTCGCCTTTTTCGGCGCATTGTTCTTCGGGTTCGATATCAACGAGGCCTGCTCGATCGGCATTATCGGCGGTGCGGACGGTCCGACGACGATCTACACTTCCACCAAACTGGCGCCCCACATACTCGGGGCGACCGCGGTCTCGGCCTATTCGTACATGGCGCTGGTCCCGATCATTCAGCCCCCGATCATCAAGCTGTTCACCAGCAAGGAGGAGCGGGGCATCACGATGAAACAGCTGCGCCCGGTCTCCAAATCGGAGAAGATCATCTTCCCGGTGGCGGTGGCGCTGATCGTCTGCCTGCTCGTTCCCCCGGCCACCCCACTGATCAGTATGTTCATGCTGGGCAACCTGATGGTCAATTCCGGCGTGGTGGAGCGCCTCACCGATACCGCGCAGAACGCGCTGATGAACATCGTCACCATTTTACTCGGTATCGGGGTCGGTTCGACGATGGAGGGCAAATCGTTTCTGCAACCCAAGGTGATCGGGATCTACGCGCTGGGCCTGTTCGCCTTTGTCGTCGCCACGGCCGGCGGGTTGCTCTTTGCCAAGTTGATGAACCTCTTTCTCAAAGAGAAAATCAACCCACTCCTCGGTTCGGCTGGTGTCTCGGCCGTACCGATGGCAGCACGGGTGAGCCACAAGATGGGCTTCGAGGCCAACAAGAAGTGCTACATCCTGATGCACGCCATGGGCCCGAACGTGGCGGGTGTGATCGGCACCATCGTGGCCGCCGGTATCTTCATTTCCCTCGTCGACTAAGCCTACGATTCATCGTCAAAAAAAGAGGAGAGAATCTGGGCCGACAGGGCGACCAGTGGAATCACCGTGGAGTAGTCCATGCGGGTCGAACCCAACACCCCAATCTGCCCTTCGGTGTTTCCGCTCCCGAATGGGGAGGTGATGATCGAGCAGCCGTCCAGGTTCTCTCCCCCCTCCCGGCCGATGATCACCAGGGGCCCCCGATCGGTGGCCGCGGCCTTGTCGAGCAGCTCGAGAATCAACGAGCGCTCCTCGAGAAATCGCATCAGCTCCTCGGCGTTTTCCTTCAGCTCGGGCTGGGAGAGCAGCCGGCTCCGCCCATCGACGACCAGCTCGGGTTTGGCATCCACGCTCGAGCGGATCGCCTGCGCACCGAGCAGCGTCGCCTTTTCTCGCAACAGATCGCAGCGCTTGCGGGCGTCGTCGAGCTCGTCGCGCAACAGGTGGCGAATCTCGTTCAAGGTGCGACCCTCGATGAGCTCACTGAGGTAGTTGTGCACCCGCTCCAGCTCCGGATCGGCCATCTGATCAGTGACCTCGATCACCGCGTTGTGCACCAGTCCCTCACGGGTGATCACCACGGCGAGCAGGGACCCCGGACCGCTGGGGATGAAACGGAGCTGTCGCAGCACCGCATCGGAGAACGACGGCGTGACCACCAGCGCGGTTTGTAGAGAGAGCTCGGAAAGCAAGCGGACGATATCTTGCCAGGAGTCGTGCACGCCGGGCAGCAGATTGTTGAATCCCACGGCCAATTTCTCCCGCTGAGCGGACTGAATTTGCCCGGGCTGTTTTTTAAGCGTGTCGACGAATAGCCGATAGGCGCGATCCGTGGGGATGCGTCCGGCAGAGGTGTGCGGTTGCACCAGGTAGCCCTGTTCGGTGAGCTGGTGCAGGTGACGCCTAATGGTGGCCGATGACATGCCGAGGCGCTGGTTCTTGGTCAACGCTCCTGAGCTCACCTGGGTCCCGGTGGCGACGTACTCGGCGATGGTGGCGAACAGCACCTTTTTGCTGCGGGGATTCAGTGTATTCTCAAATTTCGTCATTCAGCCTCGCCAGTTTTATCTGCGTTCGGCGCAATTACATAGTTGACATGCGATAAAAAAGAGGTCTTATCAAGATATGCCTCCTAATTTTGAAGAGGTCGATGACCAACCGTTGCGGGGGTGGTGCATCCTGCTCGCCGAAGACGAAGAGCGCCTGCGCACTATCGTGGCGATGATGGTCGAAGAGCTGGGCGCCGACGTGGTTACGGTGACCGACGGCCTGAGCGCGATCGAGGAATATGAGCGCAATCGGGACACCTACGACTTGGTGTTTTTGGACATGCGGATGAAGGGACTCAACGGCGACACGACATTTTTACGCCTTTTGGAAATCGACCCATATGTAAAAGTGGTGTTGTCCTCCGGGGTCATTCCCGATGACGATTTTCTCCAAATCCTCCAGCAGCACGGCGGCGGATTTATCGAAAAACCTTTTAATATTAACAAATTAGGAACTGTTCTCAGCGCGGTAATTCGCGGCGAACCCACCCAACCGCCGGGTTGATCTAGCCGATTTTCTTCCCTTTGTTGTTCTTGGTGCTGATGTGTTTTTCCGGTGTGGGTCGCTCTGTTTGATCCGATGTGTCCTTGGTCTTGGGCGCGCTGACCACGTTCGCCATCGGCACCGCCTGGGCCGGGGCGGGGATGGCCGGACCGGGGGCTTTCACTGGCGCCGGGGCGGGGATGGTCGGCTGTTCTTCGACGGTCACGATGGGTCGAACGCCACTTTGATCAGCGGGGACGATTTCCGGATCCGGCGGGGCGATCGGCTGGGG
>JANQET010000130.1 GCA_028278265.1 Myxococcota bacterium | reverse complement strand
GGCCACCGCGAAATTCATCGCCCACAAACCCTTCGGCTCCCCGAACCTCGCGAGAGCTTCGCGCCCGGCCGACGGTGCCACCTTCTCGCGCGGCGGCGTTCTCCCTCGGTGTGTCCGGCGGGTGGCGACACGGGTTCGGTTCCTTGCAGGCAGAGGCCTGGGAAGCGCATCTGCAGAGCCGTCTTCGGTTGAACCGCCGATTCTTCGGCCGGCTGCTGCTGGGGGGGGGATCGATTTTCGACCGACCCCAAGATCCGCCCCGGGTTCAAATCGTCCAGGTGTTGGCCGCTGTAGACGGGGGCCTCTATTTGAGCTGGCCCGATTTCAATCTCATCGGCACGGTGGGAGTCCGCATCGATCACTATTCGATTCGAATTGAACCGATTAACGAAGAATTTGATCGACGGTGGTTGGCCGGTGCCGAGCTCAACCTCGGCGTCGAGTGGAAGCTGCCTGTTCGCCTCTCCCTGGACGCCCTGCTGGCCTATTCTCCGTGGAAAATCGAAACCTACTCCGGTGCATTCGGTCAGTTGTTGACCCTGGGCGGGATTCAGCTGGGACTGCGCGCCGGTCTGATGTTCGATTTATTTTGAAGGTTTCCCGGTCGATGAGCATTCATAGAGCAGAGTGGCCAAAGTGGGCCTGAATCCCGAGGATGACCGGATGACGGACCAGCGCGAATCAGAGTTTCGATCTCTCTACCAGGAGCAGTTTGGCTTTGTCTATCGGCTATGTGTGCGGATGATCGGACCCCATAGCCCGGATATCGAGGATCTGGTGCAGGAGGTCTTTATGGTGGCCTATCGCAAGTTCGACACCTTTGACGGCATCTGCAAGCCCTCCACCTGGCTCTACGGTATCTGCTGGCGAGTGGTCGCCCAGTACGGGCGTCGAAAGAAGTTGGAGCAGGTGTTCAAGCGTTCGGAGAACGATCAGCGGGTGGAGGAAGGGACGAGCACCACCACCCCGGAGGACACCCTGCGCGAGCGGCAGATGACCGACCTGTTCTACCGGGTGCTCGATCAGTTGAGCTTCAAGAAACGTCAGGTGCTGGTGCTGTATGAATTGGAGGGCCACTCCGGCACGGAGATCGCCGAGATGGTCGGGTGCAAGGTCGCCACGGTCTGGACGCGGCTGCACAAAGCGCGCAAGGATTTTCAGACCCGCTGGCGCAAGCATTCGTTGATGAATGTATCCCTGGTCGTCGATCGGGCCAAGGAGCTGCCCAAGGAGGTGGCGCTGTGAGCAAAGAGCGTACCCCAATCCAATCGAACGAAGAGCGCTGGCCCCAACCCTGGAGTGATGATCCGGCCTTGGACAGCACCCCCCAGGATCGGGCGCTGCGCCAAACCGCAGGGGCCCTCGCGGAACAGGTACCCCAGGCACCGTTAGGGGTGTCACAACGCATACTCGATCGGATCACCGCACCGGCGGCGCGCCGGACCAGTTTGTTGCGTCCGGTGTTTGCTGGGCTGTTCGCCGGAGCGGTCGCAGTGGTCGCGGGAGTGATCGTGACGGGCATCTTCGACCGCGCGTCGCCGCCCAATACCGGGTTTCGTCGATTGACATTTTTGCAGGGCACCGGCGATGGGGTCTCGCAGGACGGTACCCCGCCCGGAGAAGCACTGGCAGTGGCGGACATCGGAGCAGGTGGACGAATTCTGTTTCACCGAGAAGCCTCTTTGTCGATGGATCCGGAGGAGCAGGCGGCTGGTCGGTTGAACCTGCAGCTCAACGCCGGTGAAGTGGTGGTGAATCGGCCGCCGGTCCGGCAACAGGAGATCATCATTCAAACGCCACACGCAGAGGTACAAGTTAAAGGGACGGTCTACGCCGTGCGCGTGGAACCGAGCAAAACCGATGTGTCGGTGTGGCACGGCAGTGTGGTAGTGAACGCGGGCGATCACAGACGAGTGGTCCGCGCCGGTGAGCAGAGCTCTTCAATCGACCGATTTGCATCGGTCACTCGACATCGGGAGCTGGCCGCCGGCGAGCGGAAACTGCTCGGGCTGGCACCGGTGCCACGTACCGAACCCGACCCCGTCCCCGTCCCGAATCCGGTCGCTCCGGCGCTCGCAGTTCGTCGTGCAACAGCGGAACCGGTTATCGATGAGGCCGACGACGACGGCCATCAAGCGCCGAACCCGGAAACAGAGACGACCGCGCCGATGACCGGGGAGCGCCCACGAGCGAAATCCCCGGCCGAACGATTGCCCCGATCGCCGGCCATTCCTCCTCAGGAGACGGACCGCGAGGTGGACCGCTCTCCGGAGGACGATGGGTCGCCGGCGTTGCTCGCCGAACAGGAGCAACGGTTGAAGCTGCTGTCCGAAGACGATGGCGAAACCGGGGCCAACGCCCTGTTCGCCCTGGGGGCGCTCCGCTACGATTTGCTCGACAAACCCCGGTCGGCCCAACGGGCCTGGGAAGCCTATTTGAAGCGGTTTCCCGATGGGGCGATGGTCGGTGAGGTACAGTTGGCGCTGTTTGAGCACTTTCGCACCCAGGGCGACGATTCTCGGGCAGTATCCCACGGGGAAAAGGCATTGCTCGTGTTGGGGGACAGCCGTCGTGCCGCAGAGTTGCGGCTGGCCATGGGACGGGTGTTCCACCTGAGGTTGAAAGAGCCGCGAGAAGCCATACCACACTACCGCGTGGTGTCCCGGCGCACCGACCGGATTGGCGATCAAACGAGCTATCTGCTGATCGATTGTTACCAGCAGCTCGGCACCCCCGAAAAGGTCAGGGACGCGATCAGAGATTATCTGAAGCGATTTCCCAAGGGCACCCATCGCGCCCAGGTGGAGGCGGCGATGAAAAAGCACGAAGCAGAAGGTGAATAGGCAATTGCCGTTGATGATCGAGTGGGGCATTAAACGAGTCGTCCAATGGGCCGCGATCGCTGTGCTGAGCGGGATGGTTCCCAGCTGCGACTCGGTGCTCTATTTCCACAGCACCACGGAGCAGCTCAAGCCTTTTCTCAATCAGTGCTTGCTACCCCACAGCTGTCTTCTCGAATACAACAAGGGACTGGTTGGGGGAGATCCCTGCTGCTTCGAGCTGGGCGGCTTCAACAATTGTGAAGTCAGCAAACAGTGCAATGCAGATACCGGCGAGAACTGTTGTTTGATTTACGCCACCGGCAACACCGCTCTCGGTCAAAAGTGCTGCCTGCACAGCAGCGGAGAAATCGGCACAGACATTGAGAGTGCAGAGGGATGTGGTGTGTTGTTGGGCAACACGGAGACCGACCCGGCCTCTGCCGAGTTTTGTGAACAGGTCGCCCGGACCGATCCGCCGGTCGCCCCGACGGCAGAGGCATCGGATTGCCTGCTCAGCTACAACGAGGCCCTAGTCAGTGAGGGTGAGGATCCCTGCTGTTTTCGCAATGGTGGCGTCAATTATTGCCATCTGCCCACCGAGTGCAATGAACTCGCGGATATCGGTTGTTGCGTGATCTACGCCACGGAATCGACGGTCGGGGGTTCAGGCTGCTGCCTCTATGAATACGGGGAATCCGAATCGACCGAATTGGGACAAGACCGCACCGAAGAATGCGCTGCGTTGCTATACGCCAGACCGGAGACCGAGATTTTTGATATAATAAATGATGAGTGCTCCTCAACGGTCGAGAGCATTTGGGCGATCCAGCATGCATGCGTCTTGAACGCCGAAATGAGCCCAATCGAAATTTTTCAGGACGAGCTGGCCACCATCCCGGAAAACGGCAACATTGTCGTGGCCTATCTGTTTGCACCGGACTGGATTCCGCAAGAGACCCAATTCGAGACAACCGACCCCCAAGCCGGCATCAGGGTCTACGCTGCCCCCTCGTTCTTCGGAGAGGACGATTTGCCGGAGTTGAATGAAAACAATCGATTAACAGTGCACGTGGAACTACTCTCAGAGGGCTGGCTGTGGATCAGCACCGTGCAGGCCCCGGTGGGATTCACCCAGATGGTGGTGGTGATCGATTTCCGCCAGATCTACATCAACCACGGCGGCGGTACCACCGGCTTTGTCTCTCGGTTCTATGTGGACTAACCGGCATAAAGTGATCCGTCACTGATAGTTCGTGTCGGAGAGCAGGACGTTGAGCGCTTTGTCCATGGTCTCCATCCGCTCCGCATAGGCCGGGTCGAGGGCCAAGTTGTGCAGCTCTATCGGGTCGTTCGTCAGATCGAACAGCTGGGGGATGTCGTTCGGCAGGTCGGGATAGGAGGCGTACTTCCAATTTTCTGTTCGGACGCTGAGCACTGTGGGCAGTCCGGGGACCCATCCCTCCATGAAGTACTCGTACAGAAATGCCGTGCGCCACTCGGGGGCTTCGCCTTTGAGGAGCGGCAGCACGGATCGGCCCTGTGCCGGATCCGGATTTTGCGCTGAGACGCCGGCCATCTCGAGAAAGGTGGGCGCCAGGTCATTGCTCAGGACCATCTTGTCCACCGTGCTTCCCGCCTGGGCCAGGCGGGGGTAGCGCATGAGCAGGGGAATGCGGATGGATTCCTCGAAGATGATCCGCTTGTCCCATCTCCGGTGCTCCCCCAGCAGGTAGCCGTTGTCACTGGAATAGACGACCGCGGTCGAATTGAGCTGATCCGAGGCAGTGAGAAAATCGAGGATGCGACCGACGCTGTCGTCAACCGCCACGATGGTGCGATGATAGTTAAGCCGCATCTCCCAATCGGTGGTCCACGGCAAGGGCGGCTCGAGGGTTTCGGGGGTCGGGTCATTTATGTGGTCGTTGACATCGGTGGAGATTTCCCCGTAGACGACGGAGCGCCGCAACCAGTCGGGTTCGTCTGCCATCGGATCGCTATAAGTGGCCGGCTCGGGCATGATTTGACCCGCGTAGAGATCTTGATGGCGGGGGGCCGGGGTAAAGGGGGCGTGGGTCGCCTTGTGCCACAGCAGCAAACAGAACGGCTTGTCCCGGGGCTGGGCGAGCCAATTGAGCGCGTATTCGGTCAACAGATCGGTCATATAGCCTTCGGCTTTGAACTCCAAGCCGTTCTCGTTCAGCGTCGGATTGATGTACTGCCCCTGTCCACTGAAGCTGAGCCAGTAATCAAACCCTTCTCGCGGATCGGATGAATGGGACATGTGCCATTTGCCGATAAAGGCGGTTTCGTATCCGGCAGCCTGCAGCTGCGCCGGAAAGATGGGGGTCTGCGGGCCCGGATCGCCGCCCCCGTTTTCTCTGGTGCCGTGAATGTGCGCGTAGACGCCGGTCAGAAAAGTAGCTCGACTGGGGGAACACAGCGAAGTGGTGACAAAGGCGTTGGTGAACTTCACCCCTTGGTCGGCCAACCGATCCAGATTGGGCGTCTCGAGGTAGGGGTGGTTCATGTTGCTCATGCCGTCCCAGCGAGCGTCGTCCATGAGGACGAAAACGATGTTCGGCGGCGGTCCCGGGTTCGCCCCCCCGTCGGGCTCGTCAAAGACGCAGTCCTCCTGGTCGCAACCGATCGAGACGGCGATTGCCAACAATACCCAAGGGCCCATGATCATTCGTAAGCGTTTCATTTAAGCGCCTCCACAACAATAGCGGTCTATGAAACTGTTATATCAGAATCGGCCAAGGCTCGATCGGTAAAAATCACTGGGCCGGAACATCACCGAGGGGTAGTCTCTCAACCTCAGTACACAATGACGTTCAACTGACGCATCAGGGAGTCCTCTCGGCCGTCGTTGGCCACAACCCATATTTTGTGAATCCCGACATCGTCCGCTTGGGGCGTCCAGCTGAAGCGCCATTCGTTGTCGCTTAGCGGCTCGATGGTCGCGGTCGGCGGCAGGGCTTGGAATTCCAACGACAGGGAATCGGCGGTATCCGGATCATCGACCCGGATCGTCCACTGTACCTGATTGCCTGCGATGGCGTTCAATACGGGCATGGGCTCGATCACCGGGAGCTGATTCGGTTCACCGGTTTGTATGAAAATCGGGTTGCCGGCAAAATAGACCGTGTTGCTGCTCAGCGGATTCAGACTGGAACCGGAAAATCTCAAGTAGGTGTAGCCGTGAGCCGAATCGAGGGTACCTTCGAGGATCACCTCGTGCTGGCTGCCCTGAAACTGACCGACCAGTTTCGCCCAGGCAACCGCTTGCACATTCTCCAGGGCGATGGGGCTGCTCTCGTCGACAGAAATCCGGATTTGGTAACTCACGGGAAACGATGGGACATAAATCGTCTGCCCCATCATCACCGGCTGGTCGTCGATCACCATCTCTGCTTCGAAAACGCCGAGGGGAGCCCAGTCACTGTGGTAAAACTCGCCGGCAGTAAACATGTGACCGGCTCTCATGCTGGCCAGGATGTTCTCTTCGGTCACGGTGTTGGCGTCGATGTGGACCACGGTTCGGTTCAAAGACCAGGCGTGATCGGTACCGGCGATGGCAAAGAAATGGCGCCGCTTCAGTGGGTGTTCCGGGGTATCGTGGATCAGCAGGCGATCCCATGAATCGTCCAGGTCCCATAAAAATTCATTCGGATTGGGGATGCCGTTTATCGATTCGAATCCGTTCATGCCGTTGTCAAAAAGGGACAACAGCACCTGGTACTGCTCCGGGTCCGCCAAAAATCCCCGGGGGTGATTGAGGTACATCAGTCCCCCGTGGGTCTGGAGGAAGGCGCCGAGAAAATCGGTGTAGTCTTCGAAGCTGTCCAAATCGACGTAGATGTCGTCATCCGGCGGAGTGATGCCTAAAATGGTCAAATGGTGGGGCGTGCTGTACTCGACCCCGATCAGGCAGGTGTAGTCCTTGGACCCCCAAACTTCGTTGGCTTTGGTGATAAATCCCTCGTGGTATTGATCATAGGTGTCGTGGTCGGTGACCACCAGGAAGTTGTAGCCCCAATCCACCATTCGCTGGGATTCGGTGACGGCCGTGACAGACGTGTCGCTGACATCGTGGCTCGATCCGGTATGCAGATGGGTGTTACCGAAGATCCATCGGCCGGCGCCGCCCGAGGTGATGATGGTGAAGGGTTTGGACTGAGCGAGGAGCTGTTGATCGATGTTTCGGCCGAGCACTTGATAAACATAGGACTGTTCGGCGACGAGTTGATCGTCGGTAAAGGATCGAAAAGTGGTTTGGGCAATCTCGACACCATCCCGGGTGAGCACGAAATCAGCGAAGGGCAGTGACGGATCGAGGGGGTCCCAGATCAGATTGACCTGCTCCTGATAGACACCGGCCGGCATCAGCGCGATACGACCCAAAGCCGCTGTGTCGGTATCTGCGTCGGTGTCGGAGTCTGCGTCTGCGTCTGTGTCCGTGTCGGTGTCGGTATCTGAGTCGGTATCAGCATCCACGTCTGTGTCCGTGTCCGCATCGCCGTCCGGTCCGTAATATCCGACTACGTTCAACGACGGAACAATCGAGAGGTCTGAGCTGTACAGGGAGACATTGCGCACCTGCAGTGCCAGGACATTCGAGCCCGGTTGTAACAAGTCACTCCACGGGGTGATGTCGTATTCTTCGGCGACGGTATCCTCGTGACTGCCGTCAGCTGTCTGATCACAGGACGGCTCCCCCAGAATGTTCTCCCGGGCGACCTCGACGCCATTTAGGTAGGCGATAAAACCGTCATCGTAGTGAACCGTAAATGTCATCGATTCACTGGCAATGAAGGGATTGTGAAACGTTCGTCTGAGATAAACCGTACAGTAGTTGCCGAACATATCGTTCAACTCGGTGTTCAGATTTTCGTTGACACTGTAGGCTTCGTAGCCGATTCCCGTTTCACCGCTCGACCAGCCGCTGTCGTCGAACCCGGGATCCCGCCAATCGGCGGGTGGCTCGGTGATGCCCTCGAAGAATCGCCACGGCTCACCCACTTGGATCAGTGTCAGATCGACCGGATCGCTGAATAGTGCCGTATCGGTGTCTGCGTCGGTGTCCGCGTCAGTATCCGTGTCGGTGTCCGCATCAGTATCCGTGTCGGTGTCCGCGTCGGTGTCCGTATCAGTATCCGTGTCGGTGTCCGCGTCGGTGTCCGCGTCAGTGTCCGCGTCGGTATCTGCATCCGTGTCCCCGTCGGCATCCGCATCGAGCGAACCGATTATCGTCAGCGAGGGAACGATGGAGAGATCGGAGCTGTAGAGGGAGACGTTGCGTACCTGCATAGCCAGTACATTCGGTCCAGAGACCAATAAATCGCTCGAATCGGTGATATCGTATTCAACAGCAACGACATCCTCGTGACTGCCGTCGGCCGGCTGATCAAAGGTGGGATCTCCCACGATATTTTCTCTGGCGATTTCGGTCCCGTTGAGATAAGCGATAAACCCGTCGTCGTATCGAACCGTCAGGAGAATCGACTCCAAATCGACAAATTGATGGTCAAATGATCTTCGGAGATATACCGCGAAATAATTCCCGAACATGTCATCAAGATTGGTATTCAGATTTTCGTTGACACTGTAGGCTTCATAGCCGATGCCCGTGCCGCCGCTCGACCAATCGCTGTCATCGAATTGGGGAACGGTCCAATCGGATGGGGGCTCCTCAATCCCTTCGAAGTACTGCCAAATATCCCCGACCTGGATGACGGTCTGCTCGACCGGTGCACGGTTGGAAAAAGGGGCCGGCGACACGCCCGCAGCATACGCGATTTCCTCGTCTGTTTGAGCAGATACCCCACTCTCGAGTAAGCTTTCATCGCCGGGATCTTCAACGAAATGCTGATTGGCACTGCCACCGCTCTCATGCTTATTGCAAGCTGCAGTGAATGTTAGAAAGACCGATATGACAATCTTTAAATTGATTCCTACTGAATAATGACATTGCCGGTGTTTCCACATGTTAAACCGTCCTTTCAATTGTACACTTATTCCGCAATAGATACGTTTTCCAAATTATCTCTGCTATTACAATGAATAGATTATCAAATGCGGTTCTGTCAAGGCCAACTGGGAATCGTTGCAATTTCGTAAAGAGGTTGTTGCAATTGTAGGATTGAAATTATAATTGCACGCCAGTTTTCCACGACGAAAAAATACGATATGGAAGCAATTGGAAACAATTGGAACACGATAGGGCGGGGCAGATTATGGAGTTGGTTGGTGTTCCAATGCCCCCATATCGGCTATCACACCGGCGCTGCCGACCCCGTCGATGTCAACCCGAGGATTACCCAGGGCATCGGATTGCGGCGCGGCCAGATCGTCAGCCGCGTCGATGCAGGGGGAGCCGGCCGACAACCTCAGATCGCCGGCTGCCGCGTCGGCAAACATGGGATCGGCGTCGATATTGCCCAGGCCCTCGTGGCCACCGCCGACCAAACTGTACGTTACGTCTGCAGGAGGACTGTCTGGATCGCCCGATCCGGCAAGCACGATCTCTCCTCCTTCATTGTTCCAGACGATGTTGTTAACGAAAACCTTGTCCTCGAAATTGGACGCCACAATGGCGCCACCCGTGTTGACGTGGAAAGTGTTGTTGACAATCCAAGCCCAGTCTCCCATTGTTCCATCCCAGATCCAAACCGTGTTCGATTCACCCAGGTACAGTCCGCCGCCTTCGTTGCCACGAAAAATGCAATTGGAAATCTCCATCGGCCCGTCCCCTTCGATATCCTCAGCCAGACCACCGCCGAGCCAGCCGGCAGAGTTGCCCTCGAAAGTCGAGTTGGAGATGCGCAGATAGCTGGCAAAACTGAACAAGCCGCCCCCTTCGGAGTTGGCGTGATTTCCGATAAAGGTGCAGTCGGTGATGGTGGGTGTTGCGGCGATCACCTGCAGACCGGCACCGGTGACGGCTGCGTTGTCGGCAAAGGTGCAGTTGGTCACCGTTGAATAGCTGCGATTGAGGTACATGCCGCCGCCGACATTGTGTCCCTCTCCGGTAATGCCATCTCCCCAGCTGGTGCTGTTTCCATCGTGCGCCTGGTTATCGGTGAAGATGCAGTTGGCCACTGTCGGTGATGCATCGGAAATGTACATTCCGCCGCCGCAACCGTACTTGAGCTCTTCACCATCGTCACTCAATTTGCCCACAGCTCTTCCCCCGGTCACGGTGAAGCCGTCGAGCCGACTGGCATCTTGACCGAAGACCACCTGGTAGACATGGTGGTTGCCGTCCGGGCCGTCCTTGCCGTTCAAAATGGTTTCATGCGTCAAATAGTCCCGTTCCTCGAGGGTGGCTTCACTGCCGGCAAAACCGCCGTAGACGTGAACGCCGGGTCGGAGTCGAACGGTGTCTTCTGGTTTGTCGTGATAGATATAGTAGGTGCCCTCGGCGACCCACACCTGGCAGGTTGTCTTGCACTGGCTCGCGTCGCAGTAAGCCGAATTGATGCCCTGTTGAACACTATCGAACGCAGTGCCCCAGGAGAGTCCGTCTCCTGGCGTGGCGGTCTTTTTGACGTACCGTCGGCATAAACTACCGCACAGTATATCGGGGCAGCTCAGCGCCTCCTCCTTTCCACTCATGTTGGATACGAGTACCTCTGCTTCGTGACAGTGCACAGCTGCCAGTGCGGCAATCAGTGCGACGATGCGATAAGGGGTCCGTGGTGTGAGATATTGCTCAATAGTTCCGATCATGGGTCAACTCCTCTGAGCGCTCGGTTTGTGTCAGTTGTGGTGGCACCATAAGTGGAGTGCCAAGCTCCAGGCTGAACCGGCTCAAAAAAGAAGGTGTTTTTTCACCGATCCTTAGTCTTAGTGTAAGCCTAGATGAAAACACAAAGAAATTAAATGAGCCGATTCGCTCGAGTGCAGGGCACTCCATTTAATGAGAATGTAGTGATGCGGAGCGTACAAGAGATACCCCCTGATGACGAAGTCCTGATCGCCCAGGTCTGCCGGGGGGACGAGCGGGCCTTTCGCACCTTGTTCTCTCGCTATGCGCGGTACCTGGCCGGTGTGGCCTATCGAATGGTCGGTGACGATGCGGATTTGGATGATATCGTGCAGGAGACGTTCATCGCGGCTGCGCGGGGCATTCACCGGCTCAACGACAGTACTCGGCTCAGGGTGTGGCTGGTGACCGTTGCGGTCCGTCAGGCACAGCGGCGGCTGAGTCAACGCAGGCGACGGTCGGCTTTGCGCGAGGAGTTGTCCGCCGCGCCGACTGAAACCCTCACCAGTGATGACGAACAGGTCAAAGAGATTTTCGATGCGCTGGGTAGACTATCGCCCCAATTGCGCGTTCCCTGGCTGCTCCACAAGGTAGAGGGGTTCACCGTGTCCGAAGTGACCGCAATCTGCCGGCGCTCTCCGGCGACGATCAAGCGGCGAATCAAGAAGGCTGACGAGCGACTGAAAAGGAGATTGAACATTGGCTAATCGGACAATGGAACAAGTCGTTCAACAGCTTCGCCGGCGAGAACCCTTGTGGAGCGAGCTTCGGGAACGTCGGATTTTGGAGCAGGTGATGGCCGGGCGAGCCGCTCCGTCGATTCGTCGGCTCGGGTGGCGGATCGGGGTGGCCGCGGCCGTGGCTGCCTGTATGGTGGCCGGTCTGATCATCGGACGATCGATGATTCCCGCGAATGAGCACAGCACGCCATCCCTGTCACCAACCACTTCAGTGCTCGCCTTGCCCGACGCGGGACAGGCGATATTGCACGCAGGGGCCAAGGTGGCGATCGTCGAGCGCAGCGAGGTCGAGCTCGAGCTGGCCCAGAGCCGGGGTCGGGTGCGGTACGAGTTGAAGCGATCGTTGGACAGAAGGGTGACCGTGCGGGCTGCAGGGATCGCGGTTCACGTTGTGGGAACAGTGTTCTCGGTGGCGATAGGACGGGTTGATGTGCAGGTGGCCGTGGAGCGGGGCACGGTTCAGGTGGAAGACTCTCACCAGATGATAGAGCTCTCTGCAGGAGAATCGATCGCCGTCGTCAGGACTGACCTCGACGTGAATAGAGAGAGTGGAGAGGAAGTGTCGGAGTTGCCGGTTGATTCGAGGGAGCGCGATACCCCAGGGGAAAAAGAGGCGGTATCGACCCGACCCCGCGGCGGCAAGACCGATGCTCCACGGCGACGGCGCCGTGTCCCGGTGGTGCGGCCGGTAGAACAGATGCCCTTGGCCGAGGCGGCGCCTCATGGAAACGCAGTTTCACCCGGGACCGAGGAGGCCGGCGGGCGCGTTTCGGTCGTGGAGCAGGGACTGTTGCAGGTCGACGCGCTGCGGAGTGAGGGACGATTCAAAGAAGCCGCAGAAGTGATACGACAACTCATCGAGGCACACCCCGATGACCCCCGCGGGGCGGCCGTACTGTTCACCCTGGGCCAGGTGGAGCGGGCTCAGGGACGCCACGCCGCTGCGGCCCGTGTCTATCGGAGATGCTGGACGAGGGCGCCCAACGGCCTGCTCGCCGAGGATGCCCGGGCGCAAGAGGCCGCATCCCTGCATGCCGCCCGCCGTTACGAAGCTGCCCGTGAAGCGGCCCGGCAATATCTCGAGCTCTACCCCGGCGGAATCCATCGGCGGCAAATGGCCGATATCACTCGATGATCCCCCTCGGATCAATCAACCGGGCTGGGTTGGCGCTCCTCGTCTGGGCTCTATTGCTGCCGTTGACGCCGACCGCTCGGGCTGAGGGGATGATCACCGTGGTGGCGGTGGGCTGTGAGGGAATCGATGAAACGGAAGTCGGTCGATTGCTGGCGATTGAGCTCGATCTGGCCCCGTCGGTCCGCGCCATGCCGCCGCTTTCGTTCGAGGTCACCTGCAGTACCGACCGGATTGTCATTCGCGCGGACGATCCGTTGACCGACAAGCACGTACAACGGGTGCTGCCGATGCCCAGATCCAAACAGAGAAATGCCGAGCGGGAGCTGGCCCTCGCCGCCTCTCAGCTGATGGTGGCTTCCTGGCTCGAGCTGCTCGTCAACACGGGGGACACCCGGCCCACGAGGAAGACAGTCGATACGCCGCTGCTGGCGAACGCCAGGCAATCTGCCCACCGGGCGATTATAAAAGAGCGGCGCCACAGCGAAATCGCCCTGTCCGGGGGAACCCGGCTTCGCCTGCGGCAGTCCTATTTTCCCGGTCTTCACCTGGCCCTCGACGGGGGAGGGTGGGTTACCGAGAGTGTGGGCCTGTTCGGCCGCTTGGCCATGGAAACCGGGAGGCTGGACCAATCAAACGGGCAGGTGGTGGCATATGCCGGTCTGGCCGGTGCTCGCCTGGCCTGGCGACCGATTCGACTATCGATCTTCAGTTTCGAAACGAGTCTCCACGGATCCTGTGGATACGCCTACCTTCAGGGAGATCCGGCAGATCAGGCTGTCGGTGCCTTTGGCGTGGGAGGCGTTACAGGTGAGTTCGGGGTCGATCTGACCCCGGTGGTCTGGATCAATCGGATTGGCATCGGGGTAAATCTCACCGCCGGTTACATGATCAAGAATCCGGTCGGTAGGGTCATCGATGACCAGGTATCAAAGGTGGTGCTGGGGGGACTGTTCCTCGGGGGAACGTTCTCCATGCGAATCACTGTTTGATCAGAAAACAGCTCGAATAAGACGGTATAGTGTTTCGGTCGGTTGCCCTGCGGTTCAGCAGCCGCCAGGTCGACGGTTCGGGCTAGGGCAGCACTCTCGAGACGGCGGTGCAGAACTTTCCGCTAGAGCTGTGCGGGATGGGGGCAACCGGGTTGAGGGTCAATACGGCCCGGCGGCCGAGCACACCGGCAAACAGGGATTGAATCTGCTCAATGACCGCGGGCGACGGGTCAGTCGGGGCGACGTAGTTCAGCGTGAACCGATACACGGATTCTTGAATGATTTGAAACTGCACCAGCTCGGGCATGTACTTCAGGTGAACCACCAGCTCCCAGGGGGAGACCACCCGGCCATCTTCCAAGCGAAACAGATTGATCGACCGGCCGACCACCCGCTCCAATAGGGGTAACCGGCGTCCGCAGTCGCATCTGTTGTCAGAGGCAACCACGTAGTCGCCGATTTCATAACGCACCAGTGGCATCAGTCGGTTGTGTAGGGTGGTGATCAACAGTTTGCCCATCTCACCGGGTCCAACCGGCGCCCCCTGCTCGTCGACCACTTCGACGACGGCGTGCTCAGCATTGAGATGATAGCCCCCTCGGGGGCACTGCCAGGCGACGAACCCTTCGGTGGAGCCGTAGTTGTCGGCAATATTCACCCCCAGCGTGCGCGTTGTTTTGCGTCGCACCGCATCGTCCAACAGCTCACCTCCGCAGAGGATGCGCTGTAGACTCGGCAGCTCTGTCCGGGTGTGCTCGATGACGCCGAGCAACGCTTCGAGATTCGAGGGCAGGGTGTAGATGAACTGGGGATCGAGCCGTTCGAGCCATTGTACCTGGTCTTCGTAGTCCGTGAAGATGGACAAAAATCGCGACCCGGCCAGTGCATTGCTGCGCATCAGCTTGCCGTCCGGGGTTTGCTCGGGAATCGGGACGATCCACCCGGTCCGTGCATTGGGTCGCCAACCATTTTCCCATAGATAGCGCATTCTCGAGGCGAAACGATGAGCCTGATGAGCGGTGTCGAAAAGCATCTCGACCGGCATCCCCGTGGATCCGGACGAGCGGTCAGCCCAGAACTGGGTGTCCGGCGAATGTAGGGCGCGGACCGATTGGTTCAACGGGGGAATATCCAGTCGCTTCAGCACCGGCCATGTGCCGATATCCTCGGTCCCGTCGATACGTCCCAGTCTATCGCGATAGAAGGGGATGCGAGACGCAACGGTGAGAATCTGTCGCAATCGCGTCCGCTGGTAGCGGCGAATTCGGCCGGCATTCCAGTATTGAGAGGCGAGCAGTTCGCCGGTCTTGGGCACGGCTTTGAGCAGTGGGAGCGCGTGAAACATGGTCAATGGGGCTCTTCGACGAGGGAGCGATCGGTGCGGACGCTGACCAGCGGTGCCGGAGCAAACGACCAATCGGATTGCGCTTGGAGATTGTAAGCGCCCACATCGAGGATCATCACCACATCTCCGACTTCGAAGCGGGGCATTGTTCGCGAATGGGCGTAGCCGTCGAATCCCGCGCACAGGGGGCCGACGATGTTCCACGGTCCATCGGGGGGATCGTCCGGCTTCGAGAGGTTGACGATTTGGTGAAATCCCCGGCCGACGAACATCGCATTTTGAAAACGGCTGGCATCGAGGATGGCGTATTTCGAGTCCCCCTGCTGTTTGGTCCGCACCACTCGGGTGATCAAATGGCAGGCATCAGAGACGAGCAAGCGCCCGGGTTCCATAAATACAGAGAGCTCGTCGTCCGCCGGAAGCCGTCGAGCCAAGTGGCTGCAAATCTCCTCGAAGGTGGCGATCTCGTTGGGCGCCGGGAGGAGGTGATCGGCGTTGCGCCTTGAATCATCGAAAATGTCGGTCGGATAACGGACTTCTGAGGAAACCGCATATCCGCCCCCCAGATTGAGCGTTGAGATGCCGATGCCTTGTTGGACCAGGGATTTGCGCAGATCGAGGAGCAACTCGAGCAACGCCCCATAGGGGTCGACCCGGATAATTCCAGTGCCGATGTGCGCGGAGAGTGAGACGAGATCGACGAGCGGCGCTTGATCCAATAGTCTGGCGGTGTCCGCAAAAAGGTCGCTGCCCGGCGGAATACCGAACACCGTTTGGGCCGAGCCCATGTGGAGGGTGGTGTGCGTCCGGTCGTCGAAGATGTTGGGACAAACCCTGATCCCCGCCCGAACGCGTCGTTCCCGTTGTGCAGAGAGCGCGACCAGATCAGCGGCCTCCTCGATCGACTCCACTTGAATGAGCGCCCCCCGATCGATCCCGGCTGCCAGATCCGATGCGCTCTTGCCCGGTCCGTTGAAAATGATCCGCTCACCGCTGAAGCCGGCCCGGACGGCGTGGCTCAACTCTCGGACCGAGATGACCTCGGCGCCGATCGATTGCGACCTGACCCCATCGACAACCCGGGGGTGACTGTTGGTTTTGAATGAATAGAATAGACCTGCCGAGCGGAAGTGACGCGCAATGGTCTGTTGGGCAGCGCGGGCGTTTTGCCGCAGCCTGAGCTCGTCCAAGAGGTAGAACGGCGTGCCCAGCTCGCGGGCCACCTGTTTTATTGAGTGACCGTGTAGCGTGATCCCCTGTGGCGTCGATTCGAAACTCCAATGGCTCAATGGTAGTCGGTGCACGGTTCTCCTCGGTTTGACACTTCGGTTCGCTGCCGCAGGCTATCCCAATCAATCGGGATTGGCAATTCTCATCGATCTGATTCCCGCTGACACCAGTTCTGATGTGAACATCATCGAATCGCTTGACGGGATGCTGGGAAAATGTTTTGATTTTCTTAAATTTTGCGTAGATACTGTAATTTTTGCTTTGACGAGGTAACACTTTGTCACCTCGGATGAGGAGGAGAAGCCATGCGACCGAAATTCACTGGTTTGCTGTTTTCCGCAATTCTGATCGGTAGTGGTATCGCTGTCTGTCAGGGGGTGAACGCTGATCCACCGCCGCAGGAATCCTACTTTGTTGCGCAGTTCGGTGTCGGACTGGATGATATCTATTGGGGGGAATTCCACGCCCACTCCACCTACTCCTCAGATTCGGTTTCAGCTTCCCAAGCGTCGACGGTGTACAATGCCGCCGAGGCGTACGACTACGCGAGATACGAGCAGGGGTTGGATTTTGTCGCGTTGAGCGATCACGCCGAAATGGTCGACCGAACCCGCATGCCGTTTCGTCACCGCATCAAGGGCATGAGCATGTGGGAGAGCCTGCAGGCCACCGGGCTGGAACACAATGACGAGGTCGATGACGGGGATGGGGTGTTCATCATCTTTCCCGGTTACGAATACACCAACACCCATGGGGCCAAATGGTTGATGGGGTCGTGTGAGGGATACGGACACAAAAATGTGTTCTTCAAAAACTTGGAGACCCTCGATTCCCCGTGCCGCTACGGGGCGATGAGACTCAACCTCGGTCTCCCTCCGCTGCCGATCCCCTGTTTTGCCAACACCGCTTACGACCTCTATGATGCATTGGACGATTTGCGTCCCTCCGTCGCCGGTACCCCGGGCGATGTGATGATCATTGTCCATACCCCGGCAAATACCGGAGATGCGGAAGACATTGATGAGGGCGGTGGTTCCTTGGATCACCGGACCGATTGGGATGCCCTCGATCCCGACTTCGTGCGTCACATCGAAATTTTCTCAAAATGGGGCAACTCGGAGGGGCCGATTCCCGTAGGGTTAGATGGGGTCTGCGACGAAGACGAAGTTTACGGCTACGAACCCGATATACCGAATGTGGCCAAACTCGCCACCACTCGGACAGTGCTTTGCGACCGTTGGGTCGTTCAGGGGGACCCCCAGTTCGTGTTGAGTTTTCTCGGCGGCACCGATGTGCATTCGGGCAAACCGGGGTACTACGATGACAACGGTTTGATGGCGTTCGAGGGGGCGGTTACCGGCGTGGTATCTGCTGAGCTGAGCCGCGACGGTCTCTGGAGCGCGTTGTGGGATCGGCACACGTTGGCCTGTACCACCTCGAGAAATCAAAATCGAATAGCCATGCTACTGGGTGTGGAAACGGCGAGCGGTCATCTGATGATGGGAGATCTCGGGGCGCACACGGGTGTGGTTACCGTCCACGGGGTCGCCGATCCGGATGTGCACCAAATCGATATCATCGTCGATGGCTGCCTTTACATGTCCATCGCCGGCAATGAAGTTCAAGAAACGTTGACCCTCGATCCGGGACGCCATTTCATCTACTTGCGGGCCAACTGGACCGACAACGGCGTGGAGGACAAGGAGGGTCGGGTCTGGAGCAGCCCCGTGTATCTCTATTAGAGAAAGTACCCCGTTGCGTATTAGCTGTTTTCGTACTCCCTCATAAATTGTTCGAACCGTTGGTTCAGCTCCTCTGGTGACAGATCCTGTAGATGGGTGGCAATCGACCAGGTGTGTCCGTACGGATCCGAGAGGGTACCTGAGCGATCGCCGTAAAATTGATCTTGTACCGGCTTGAGCTCCTTTGCCCCGGCCTCGAGGGCTCGTTTGAAACTCGCATCTGCGTCTTCGACATACAACACCATGCTCACCCCTGCGCCCCCCAGCGATTGGGGTCCGAACATCTTCATCTCGGGCATCTCGTCGGCGAGCATGATCACCGAATCGCCGACACGGATTTCAGCATGCCCCACCTTACCGTTCGATTGAACGAGCTGCATCATCAATTCTGCGCCAAAGGCCCGCTGGTAGAACTCAATCGCCTCGGTGGCGCCGCGCACCATCAGGTACGGCGTTGCCGTGTGATACCCTTTGGGAATATACGAAACAGTCATGATAATACCTCCTTCAGTTGCGTCACCGTATGCCTAACGCTTTGGCCGCAGAGGTGCCAGTGAGGAACCGGACCAAACCCAATCGGTGACCGCACCGCTGTTGAAAACCGCTGCCACGAGGGGTGCGGTCACTGGAGAAAAGCCGAAGTCAGCTGCGGTAACATGCCCGCGGGGGACTACCTCCCGGGAGGGGGATCCGGCCGACGCCGTGCGGCGAACCAGTACCGGGCCTGGCGCATGATGCGACGTTGCTGTGCCGGTGCTCGGCGACGGCAGGTTTGGTACTCTGTTGTATCCGGAGGGGCCGCCCACCGGATCTCCGGACAGTCGTTGGGATTGTAGGCCATTTCCAACTGTTTGCGGCGGGCGACGATTTCCCTCAGGGACAACGACCATTTTGAGCCGTCAGAACGGGTGTAGTGGATTTTGTGCCTATTCAACTGCCGATCTCGGTAGCGGGTCAGCTCTGCCACCAGCCTTTTCTTTCGCTGTTCGGCGAGGGTTCCGTAAAGTTCCAGGTCGATGAGCGCCTTTTGCGGATAGCCCATCACATCATCGATGGCCCGCAAGCACCTCAAGTCGCGCGCAGGGGTGGAATAGATCTCCCAAGGCCCGCTCGTCTGAAAGATCAGCGCTCCCCGGGGCATAGCGATGACCCGACGGGATTTTTTCCCCCGGCGGTATTCATTGCCGATCTCCACCGCGGTGACTCTCTCGAGCATGGACTGGTGGAGCACTTCGATCTTGGCCCTGAGCACCTGTTTGGCATTGACCCTTTTGGGATTGAGTAGTTTTTGGACCCGTGCGTAAAACCGGTCGGCCTGACGAATGTCAGCCTGATCACCGGCAAAGGGACTGAAACCGCTTTCTTGGCCGAGCTCCGCGTTGCGCAGGTGACGGACGCGCTGGTGCTCATAGGTCACCGGCCTGAACGCTTTGAACCCGTCAGTGCGAACCCGGGGATTGAACACAAAAGTTCCCCGGGCAAAGCGCTTGTGGGTCACCGTGCGATCCGGATGGGCGTCCACGCCGAAAAGTGCGCCGATGCTTTTTTCGGACTGGGGTTGCCAATGGGTGACCAGGATGAGATGACCGCCGGAGTCGACAAATACCACCCCCGGGCGAAGCGTCTGTTCTGTGAGGGCTACGGGGTAGAGGTCGCTGGCCTCGGTCTGGGGAAGATTCAGCGGCGTCCCCGAATGCACGGTCCAGCCCAATGATTTGCGAATGAAGGCGTTGAACCGGTCCACCGGGTGGGCCAGATGGTCGTACACTGAGAGCAGGTTGCTCTTGGAATAGTGGCATTTCGAACCGGATCGCGCCGTACCCCGGCTGCAGTGGTTGAACAGAAACGGCAATTCCATTTTCCAGGCGAAGTAGGCGCGAACCTGGTACGGAGCGTCGGCGCAATCGGCGGCCAGCACGACCGAGTGCTCCCTGCCATCCCGATCCTCGTCGAGCCCCAGGATGCCGTGGAGGATGTTGCGAGCGGGATCCCTGAACGCCTCGTGCAACGGGCGCCAGCCTGCCCGTTCCCCGGGGGGCACGTGGAAGAGTTTGGCGACAAAGGCGCTGAACAGATCCTCCATCTTGGCATTCCAATCTCTTCGAATCTTCCAGACACCGGAGCTCGGCGGGTCCCGGTGGGCCATCGCCGCCGGAGGGGAGGGGACGGTGATCGTCTGACACGCCAGCGCCCTCGTACCGTCCTGTTGGAGCAGCACCGCCTGGTACTCCCCATGAAGCAAGTGAGCGTAGCTCGCTCGCCAGGCCCGCGGGATGTGACCCCACGTTTCCAATTGCCGGGGTGGTATCTCGTCGCCGTTGAAATCGAACAATTTTAAGGAGACGGACGGATGGCGATCCCGAGTGGTGGCGACGATCTGGATCGGCGCCTCCCGGTGTGGCCGCTTGGGGAGGAGGAGCACTTGAGAGAACGCCTCTTCGGCATCCGAGCAGGTGAAGGCCTGGCGCCGAAGCGCGTGCTGGACCAGCAACCTGCGGCGTTTGGTGTGAATCTCTCCGAGAGTGGTGGGATTGGTGCGGTGGGAGGGATCGACGTCGTGGGCCAGCCGTTGATGCCGGATCGGATCAAACGAGTTTCGCTGGGCGTTCGAATCGGCAATGGGCAGGGCGAGAATGATCAAGGCGGTTGAAGTGGTGACGATTCTCCTTGTTTTTGCGAGCCAAACTGTCCTTACCCGAAACACTGCACGTACCACGATCAGCCGGGACACCGCGACCACACGACCTTGCAAAGCGCGCTGCCACCGGGCTCTACCCTGTTATTTTAACACAAACGAGCCGGCTTTGGGGCAGCTCATTGTGATTTGCAGGCTTGCCAAACCCAATACTGGCGGGCGGATGCGCGAAAACCGTTGTCTTTTTCAGCGAACAGCATATAACGCCAGGCCATGTTCCCACTCCTCTATTGGGGGCCGTTGGTGGTCACCGCATGGGCATTGCTCACCCCTGAAGTCGACGGTGTGGCCTCGCTCGGGCAGCTTCACGCGGCACTCGAAGAGGCGGCCGATGACCGGCGTACCGCGCGAGTCGAGAGGACCGAGGGGGTCTGGCCGATCCATCGTCAGTGGAACGACACCTACGAGCACCAGTTCTCTGCTTGGGTGGCCCATCTGTTTCGACCGCTGCCTCACGGCGCAGCGGGATGGCGTCCCCTGCACCAGGTGCTGCGTCGGCCGGAGCGCAATCTGTTGCACAATTCCCTCGGCCTCGGCGAGGACGAAACTTCCTCCGGGGTGTATGTTCGCGCAGTGGCCGACTGCGGTGACCTGCCCTACCAGTTGCGCGCTTACTTTGCCTGGAAACTCGGCCTGCCGTTTCGCTTCCAACGGTGCACCCGAGGAAGTCGGGCCAACGGTCCGCGCTGTCCTGCGGCGATTGACAATCTCACCACCCGATTCGATCACCTGGCCCATCCGGTGGTCCGGTTCAATGCATTTTTGCGAGAAGGGATTGCCTGGCAGGTGCATTCGGGAACGATGAGGACCCTGCCCGGGGATCAGGATTCCGATTTTTATCCCATCGCATTGAGCCGGGAATCGATTCGACCGGGAACCGTCTTTGTCGACGTGGCCGGTCATGCGCTGATGGTGACCGGATGGGACGACCGGGGTTTGCGCGCAGTGGATGGTCATCCGGACAAGACGGTAACGACGAAGCGATTTACCGAGGCCCATTTTAGGTATGTTCCCCAAATTCGCACCGGCGGATTCAAAGCGTTTCGACCGGTGGTCGTGCGGGGAGGGCGAATCGAGGCGGTGCCCAACCGCGAACTCCACCGATTCACGGACGAGCAGTATCAGTACGAAACTCGGCAGGCGTTCTACCGGCAGATGAGTAGCCTCAACGCGGGACGGATCGAATCCCGTCCCTGATCGGTTGACGAAGATGCGCCCACCAACGAGCAATTGTGCGCCCCGTTCCATCCTCGTGACGCTCGCGTTACTGGCTGTTTGCACCGGATGCGGGCATGCCCCATCACCAGCGATACGACCGCCGCTTGGAGCACGGACGGCCGTGTGTTCGTTGAGCGGTACCTGGCGGGCAGTCCTGCAATCGCCCGGCGGAGAGTTGCCGTTTTCGATCGTCATCGAGGAACAGGACACCCGGGCGCCGAGAGCGGCAATCATCAACGGCGCGGAGACGTTGCCCTTTACCGTGGTTGAGCGGACCGGTCCACGACTCCTACTGGGATTCGAGCATTACGATTCCTATCTCGAAGGCACCGTCGACGACAACTGCTCCTCGGTCCGTGGAGAGTGGTCCAGACGGGCACCGGATGACCGGAGAACGACGATGGCCTTCACCGCGACCAAAGGGGAACACCGGCGGTTCCTTCCCCGCACCCGATCGGCGGTCGAGCCCGGCGCGAACTTTGCCGGGTCGTGGAACGTGACGTTCACCGATGACGAAGGGACCAGTCCGGCCCAAGCAATTTTCCGGCAAGACGGAGCGATCGTTCAAGGGACCTTTCTCACACCGGTGGGGGACTATCGCTACATCGCCGGGTCGGTTATGGGTGACACGCTGCGGCTGTCCGTTTTCGACGGCGCCCATGCCTTTCTGTTTCATTTGCGCATGGGAGGGGATGGGCGGCTGAGCGGCGATTTCTGGAGCCGGGACGTCTATCACGCTACGTTTACCGCCGCACGCGGTCCGGCTCAGTTGGGAGATCCCTATCATTTGACCCAGTTGACCAATGACCGTCAATCCTTCACCTTCGACTTTCCCGATGTGAACGGCGTCCGGGTCACCCAGGCGGATCCCCGCTTCGAGAACAAGGCGCTGATCGTTCACATCTTCGGCACCTGGTGCCCCAACTGCAATGACTCGGCCGAGCTGCTGGTCTCTCTGTACCGTCAATACCGGAACCGGGGATTGGCCATCGTCGGGCTGGCCAACGAATTTTCGACCACCTTCGAAGGGCGGGCCGAGATGGTGCGCGCTTTTTCCCGACGCTACGGGATCGACTGGCCGATGCTGATTGTCGGACCGGCCGACAAGGCAGCCACCTCGGCGGCGCTGACGGATATTGATGAGATCACTTCATATCCAACGACGTTGTTTATCGATCGACAAGGCAAGGTGGTGAAGATTCACACGGGATTCACCGGCCCAGCCACCGGCGCCCACTACGACACCCTCAAGGCGGAGTACCACGCCATCATCGAGCAGTTGCTGACTGAGTAATCGATCCGGACTACCGATACTCATCCGCGCCGATGTCCGGGGTGGTGTCTCTTGGGTCACCGTCGATATCCCAATCGCAGATGCCCGTCGCCAGGGGCACGCCCTGATCGATCGCCTGGGTGGCCCCGGCGGAGAGGTGCAGCTCTCCTCCTGATGTGTCGGCGAACAGGGAGAGGGGTGCGGCCGCCAGATTTCCCGCCGTGGTTCCGGTTGCGCCGTCCCGCTCGCGATAGGGATGGGTCATGATGTTGTTCACCACCTCGCCGGCTTGGGAGGTCGAAAAGCGCAGCTCCACGGATGAGTAGTTGGCACCGGTGGAGACAACCGTGTTGTGGACCACGGTCGCTCTGCAGGCCGACCAGAGGGCGATGCCGCTGTCGAAACCGTTTTGCGAATCGAACAGCTCCTGACGGTCGGCATAGATGAAGTTGTTGCGGATGATGCCCCCGTAGTGGCCCACATAGTTGGAGCCGGCTTCGGGGCAGGGGTTGTCCGCGTACTGACGCGCCTCACCGCTGTTGGCCAAACCGAAGCCGATACCCCGGCCGTTGTTCACCAGGATGTTTCGCTCGACCAGCGTATCCCGGCACCCCCGCCACAGGTGAATACCGTGCTCGGCCAGGCCGTTGGCACACCAGAATCCCTCAATGGTGTTGTCGCGAATGACCCAGTCCCGGGCCTGGTGCGCGTCCACGCCGCCGGTGTAACAGCCGCCGGAGATGGGATTGACGTGCTCCCGCCCTTGGTCGGTCAGCCGCATGGTGCAACAGGCGATCGTCCCCGAGTCGGGAAAATGGGTGCGGGCCTGGTGGGGATTGATTTTGACGGTCTGCTCCCGCGGATCGATCATTCGTACGCGATAGATCAAAGTGTTTATCGTGTCGGCCGAATCGGTGCTGATCACGTGAATCGGGTGGGTAAACGCTCGGGTTAGGGTCAGTTCGGCGACGGTGACGTTCGATGCGGCCACGGTGACGATCTCGGCGGTTTGATACTCCCCGTCCAGGACCACATCTTCGGGTTTGCCGCTGGCCGAGCGCAGGGTGACCCCAGGGGTGGCGAACCAGAGGTACACCCCGCCGAGAGAATAAGTTCCGTCGGCCAGGACGATGGTGTCCCCGTCAGTTGCGTTGCGCACGATCTCGGTCAATTGCGCCGTTTGGGATGGATTCACATTGATCACGGTGCCCTGAGGTGGGGGCAAGGGGGCGCAGTTCCCGTCGGCATCCCCATCCCCGTCTGCGTCGGTGTCCCCATCCGTGTCGGTGTCCGCGTCTGCGTCTGTGTCGGTATCTGCATCCCCGGCCCCCCCATCGCTGTCGTTCGCTTCCTGCTCGTCGCAGCCTATTCCGGCGACGATGAGCCACATCAAACAGCTGATCCGCGGTGCAAAGTGGTACATGGTTCGCCTCCTGTCAGAATTGGTTCCAACTATAGGTTACCTCAAATTCAGCTGCGGCGCGTGGGTTGTCGATATCCAGTCGGAATGGAAGAGACCAAGGCGCAACTATTTTGTCCGGTTTTAGCCTCAGAATATTTGCATCCCAGCGCCCGTCAGACTAAGGATTCAGTGAAGGTTGGATCGACCCAATTGGGGGTGAAGGCTTAGAATTATGAGACGATTGACTATTTCGGTTATGTGCATTTCGGTGTGCCTCTCGGTGCCCCGGTCGTTTGCCGGTGATCGGGAGGGGCTGTTCACCCCGGACGAGCTGGCTGAGCTCAAGGCCGGTCGTATCGTGCGTCAGGAGCTCAAAAACTCTCGACAAAATGGATTCTACGGAGGGACCGGCTGGGCCGTGATCAACGCCCCGGCCGAGCGAATCTGGCGCGCGATCATCGATTGGGAGAGCTATCCCGAGATCTTTCCGAACACGGTGGAGATGCGGGAGCTTTCCCGCAAGGGGCAGCGATCGTTGCTGCGTATGCGGATGGGCCATCCGATCCTCAAGGTGATGTACCATCTGGAGATGTCCAAGGATGGGGACCAAAAAACCCTCCGCTTCAAGCTGATCAAATCCCGACCCCATGATCTGGAGGCCATCCGCGGCTATTGGCGGCTCTTTCCGCAGAAGGGGAATCGCACCCTCGTGGCCTATGTCATCGGGCTCCAGGCCCCGATGGGCATCGTCAATCTGGTCAGCAAGTCGTTTGAAGACGAGGCGATGGAGGGGATCCTCGGTGCGCCCAAATTCGTCAAGGAGTGGGTCGAAACCAAGGCCGCTGACCAGTATCGCTAAGGGCTGCGTAACCATACATTCATTTTTCGATCGGTCCGTGACAATTTGTCACACCTGGTGGTGAACTGTCCCTCGATTGACAATTGGGCGACCGTTTTCAGCCGATATCCCTGAGATTATGCTGGGTAAGGGGTTGGTCTGGTTTATGCTACTCACCGGGACATGGCAGCTATCGATTCACTGTTGAGATTAATGGTGGCCCAAGGGGCCGAAGGACTCATCATCGTCTCTGACGAAGTGCCGGTCCTGGAAAAAGCGGGAGAGACGATCAATTTGTCGATGCCGGCGATGCCCGACGCGTTGGTTGGTTCATTTGCCGCTGAGCTGCTCGAAGAGGAGGCGCTCGATGCAACGAGTGACCTGTCGCGTGACGGGCGGTATGCGGCCGATGACGGGGCAGAGTTCGACTACCAGTTGAGCCGCAGAAACAACCAGTGGCGGATGCAATTCAGGGCGGTGATCCCGGCACCCGAAGCAGGTGTCGACGAAACGGTGACCGCTGCGGTGGAGGAGGCGCTAAAGCGACCACCCCCCATCGGAGTGTCGTCTGTCGAGGTGGATCCCGAGCCGGATGCGCGATCTGAAGAAACCCCGGCAACGGCCCCTCTTGCCGCTAGCAGGGATCCCCTCCTCACCAAGCTGGTCCAGCCCAGCCCTGAGCTGCTCTCGACACTAGTCGGGGCGTTGGAGCGACGCGCCTCTGATATTTTTCTCAGCTCCAGTGAGCCGCCGCACATCAGGATAGGCGGCCGTATCGAGCCCACCGATGGGGCACCGACCAGCCAGCAGGAGATTCTCGGTCTGGTGCGAAACGCCTTCTCCCCTGAAGCTCGGCATATCCTGACCACCCAGGGTAGCGTCGATCTGGGATTGGTACTGGAATTGGGTGCCCAACGCTGCCGGTTCAGGGTCAACCTATTTCGCCATCACTGCGGTCTCGCCGCTGCGCTGAGGCCGATTCGCCGCAGTGTCCCGACATTGGAACAACTCAATCTGCCCGGAAATCTGCGGCGGCTGTGCAACTACCCCAACGGGTTGGTGCTGTTCACCGGCGCGGCGGGCTCCGGTAAATCGACCACTTTGGCCGCACTGCTCGAATCGATCAATCAAACCAAGGCCAAGCACATCATCACCTTGGAAGATCCGATCGAGTTTCAACACACCCCCAAACGATCACTGGTCCACCAACGGGAAATCGGTCGACACGTGGAGAGCTTTGCCACCGGGTTGCGGGCCGCCTTGCGGGAGAGTCCCGATGTGATCCTGCTCGGCGAGATGCGGGATCTGCCGACGATTGCCGCGGCCTTGACCGCTGCGGAGACCGGCCACCTCGTATTGTCTACGCTGCATACGGGGGACGCCGCCTCGGCTGTCGATCGAATCATCGATGTGTTCCCCGGGGAGCAGCAACCCCAGGTTCGCCTTCAATTGGCCGCCGTGTTACGCGCGGTCATCACCCAAGTTCTGATACCCACCGAGAATGGCACCGATCGGGTTGTGGCCATTGAAAAGCTGATCGCGACCCACGGGATCGCCTGTCAAATCCGCGAGGGACGCAACCACCAAATCCCCAGCCTGATCCAAGCCGGAGCGGCCAGCGGAATGGTGACCATGGAGCGTTCGCTGGCAACACTGGTACGCGACAAAAAGATCAGCATGGCCCAAGCTCGGCGAGTCTGCCGCGATCCGGAGAGCTTGGAGCTCGCGAAGTAGCCGAAAAAGAAATCAGAGAACAAAACCGCGAGCAGTGACGGCCAGATCGTCGATTGCCGCTTCAACGATGTTGGGAAAGAACGGACCGTCCGCTGCTCCGAAGCGCAGGCGGATCTGATCCGTCAGCTGGATGGTGTCTTCCAGGAAGAACGAATACCCCAGCTATTCGTTGGCGCTGGTGTGGGTATCGAGTTCCTCGACGGTGATCCATGTCACTCCGTTGTCGTTTGATACTTCGGCCTGAAAGAAATCATTCCTGTCTTCCCCGGTATCCCGATTGTAGAACCAACGGGCGTAGGAGAGGGTGACCGAGGTGAACGGGCTGAGGTCGAGGGTGGGGGAGACGAGATAGATCACCCCGTCGTCGACATCATCGTATCCCACCTTGCCGAATGGATTCTCATCGGTGTAGACGCAGCCCAGTCCGGCAAAGGGGTACTCGGGTTGGGCGGGTTGCCCCCACATGGTGGTCCCGATCGGATCACCGATGGTCCAGGTGCCGGTCGACGCTGAACTGTTGGGCCCCGCCAAGGTCCAGCCGGCGCTGTTGCCGCTTTCGAAATCGTCCTCGAACACCACGTGGGCTTCACAGACATCTGCCTGTTCGTCGCAAGCAGAATAGGGACAGAGATCGCCGCTCGACTGACAAGCGCCGGTGCCCACATCACAGAATTCATTGCCCGTGCAGAACAGGCCATCGTCCGGGCAATCGGCGGCTTCAGTACATTCATAGGTGTCAAACGCGTTGCTCAATCCCTCGGCGGTGCCGGCGGCCGCACGAATTTTGATCCCCTGGGCGATATCCATCAGCTGAACGTCACCGGTCCAAATCCCACCCACCAGTGCAATCGAATCGGGGATGATCTCAATCGCGACCAACTGTTCTGTAGCGTCCACCACAGCCAACGCCGCTGTACCATCGTGGTTAGCAAGCCACTCGTGGTTGGCATTGTACGCTTTGATGGTCAGCGGGGTATTCTCAGCTACCCTTGTCGGGCTGTGCACTTCGCTGATCCCGAAGTATGTGAGGTCATTGTCCCGCACATGGATGGTGGCCTCGCTCGGCAGGCAGTTGGGCGCATGAACCGTCACCCTAACGGTTTGTATGTCGTCCGGTTCATCGTCATCGACAATCGTCACGTCAAAATGGGCGCTGGTCTGCCGGGCGAGGATGCGGACATCTGACGGGAGCACCAATTCGCTCAAATCACTGGACGCGAGCTCGATGACGAAATCATCGGCCCGTGCTTCGGTGATGGTGACCGTTCCCGGGGCGCTGAGGGTTCCGTCTCCTTCCCTTGCCGAGGTGGCCGGTAGGGTCACGGAAAGCACGCTGGCCTGGGGCTGGCTTCGCTGAAAGTAGTAGAGCTGTGCGCGGGAGGTTTGCGCATCCCCGGGGGGAATGGTCGCGGTGAAGCTCAGGGTCATCGGCGCATCAGTGCTCGCCTCAAAGCTGGGGACACCGGTTTCACTCAACCGCCACAGGGTACCGGGATAGTCGGTGGCAAATCGAATCTCCCCTTCGGTGATGTCTCGCGAATAGGCGGAAGTGAGCAACAGGGCGTCTCCGTTGTAGGTCATCCCTCGGGTGTTGATCCACTCGTTGAGGCTGGTCAAGGACGCCCCGGGAATAGGCGTTCCATCGGCGATAATTGTCTCGTAGGGCCTGATCAGCTCCTTGACCTGCACCATCGCCCGAAAATCGCCCCCTTCCCAGCCGAAGCTGGGGTGTCCGAGAAACCCCTGCGCCCCCCCGAGCAGGGATTCGATGATCTGTTCTTTCAGCTCCCGCGCCTCGATTTCGTACTCTTCGAAGATCCCATCGTAATTGCCGTACTGACCCGGGGTCATCCAGGGCAGCACATAGGGGCCGTCCATGCGGAAATCCAAACTGTCCACCAGGAGGTCATTTCCCGCGGTACCGGTCAGGCCGACTTTGAGGATCGCTGCAACCGCATCATCCGGTGGGTCTGCTGAGATGCTCACCCGTTGCCACTGATTCGGCTCAGTCAACATCCCATAGCGGGACTCGATGTCCGAGTGGCCACTTTCGAGCAGCCACTCGATTTGGAGGACCACTTCCGCGGCTGAGCCGAGGGGCAGAAACGATGCGGAAAATTGATAGGGAACATCGCTGAATATCGGGACCGGAACGTCGGTGCGGATGCCGCAGCTTCCGCTGCAACTGCTGGCGTCAATCTGCACCGCAGGGGTTCCCAGTCCGAATGGACCCGCGCGACGGGATCGTTTGCACTGGTTGTGTCAATCCCCTCTGTGTTACCACTACGCCCATGGTGGGGTTTGCCTTCACCGTGTTCGCCGGGGCGGTGCTGTTGTTCCTGGTCGAGCCGCTGATCGCCAAGAGCCTGCTGCCCTGGTTCGGCGGCAGTCCGGCTGTCTGGACCAGCTGTCTGATGTTCTTTCAGGTGGTGATGCTCGCCGGTTATGCTTATGCCCACCTGATCACCACGGTGCTGCGGCCGAAAT
>JANQET010000094.1 GCA_028278265.1 Myxococcota bacterium | reverse complement strand
AGTACACCGCTGTGGAGGCGGATGGAGCGTCGCTCGAATGCCGCTGTATTTATGGTTTGGAGTACTTAGTCCAACATCTCCATGAAGGACTCCAGACGGGCGTTGAACTGCTGCTCGGCATAAGAGCGGGGATCGTTGTGATCCCCTTCGAGGAGCAGGGTGGGGATTTTTTTCTGATCCACCAGGTAGCGGCGCTGATCGATTTGTCCGATGGAGTAGGGTTTGCACGATCGGTTGTTGTGCAGAATCACCCCGTCGATTTGGTAGTCGTCGATCATGCGCACCATGGTGTTCAGTTTGTGCTGGGCGCTGCGGTTGAGGATGACCTGGAGGTAGATCTGTGCAGCCGAGCGAATCAAATCGTCGGCTCGAAAGAGGTGGGCCAACTCACCCCAGGCGTTGGTGTAGGTCGACGCGACCACACAGATCCCGCGACTGGCGAGTCGTTCGGAGAGAGTGCGGACGTTGTGCCAGATGGGCAGGTTGTCCCAGAGCAGGCGGGTTCGTTCGGCGGTCACCATACCCACGCCGTTTTTGACTCTCTTGCGAACTTCGGCCAGTACCCGCCGGTAGAAGTCGACGGCCACTCGCTCGCCGCGCATATCCACGATGGGGGCCATGAAGAAGAACTGTTCAAAGGCGGAGATGGGGGCCGGGCGGTGCCTACCACACTGCAGAATTTCGTTCCACAGTAGGGCTGCATCCCGCGCGGTCTGTCCTGCTCTGCGCGCGGCCTTATCGGTCAGGGGGCGGCCGGCGATGCGTTCGGCGGTCTCGACGAGGTATTCGATTTGACGGGTCGTGTAGTCGATCGCGTGTTCGCCGACCGTGCTGTAGACAAAGGGGGTATCGATGACCACCAACGGGACGTGGAAATGGTCGGCGAGCACCTGGTACCAATAGAGGACGGTTTGGCAAATATTGGTGCAACAGACCAGCAGGTCGGGAGGAGGGAGGTTTCCGACCGGCGTCTTTCCGGTGAGCAGCGAACCGATTTCCCCCCGGGCGTAGGAGCATAAATCGCGGCTGTACCCCTCGTTTTCGGCGGCTTGGCTGAGCTCCACTGCCATTCGACGTACGCCGCAGATGGCGGCGTGATTTTCCGGGTAAAGGGTGAAGAACCCGAGCGCCTTGAGCACTTCCACCGGTGCCCCGGATGTGATCCAGGCCACTTTCTTGTGGGTCGCGGCGTAGCGCCCGTGGAGATAGTGGGTGCTGATCAGCTCTTTGAGCTCGGGGATGGTGTGCATCGGCGGCGCCAGGTGGGGGTGCGGTTTGGCTGCGGCGCGGCGGATTTTCGTTCTAGTGCGCAGGCGTTCGTAGCGCAGTACCGCTTTACCGATCACCCCGGTCTTCAGATGGTAATTCAGGGCGCTGAAAAGGGTCATGAGAGCTGCTCCACGAACGCTTCGAGGCGCGTCACTACTTGCCCTCCCAGCGGCTCTCCGAGCTCCACTTCGAGGAGAATCGAGGGGATGCCGATTGCCTCGAGGCCCTGTTTGAGCATGGGATAGTAAAATTGCTCGGGCTCGCAGAATTTGATTTGGTAAAAAATCACCCCTGCGGCAGAACGCGTTTGAGCCAATGTGCGGAGGTGAGAGAGCCGCGCTTCGAATGTGCTTCCCCTGGTTGAGTCAGGCGGTCCGTTCAGGATGGACTCGGCCATGTTGCGCCATGGATCGTCACTGGCGCTTGCGGGATAGCATCGGCGTTCGGTCGAGAGAAAGTCGTCGCCAACCACTCGTGCGCCCATGCCCTCGAGGACGTCGAAAAGGGACATCGGCTCTGGGACGACGCCGGCGAGTATCAACGGGATACCCCAGCGAGATTCAGCAGCCGGAGGAGCGTCGAGGACGGTTTGGGCGAGCGCAGTGTAGTGCTCGGCCGGTAGATACTCTCGGCTGCGCAAGAGGGTGTGGAATGCTCGGTCGGATTGGGGGATTGATTCCCGCTGTTTGACCAGGGTTTGGGTGATGACAACTGCGAGTTGCTCTTGTTCGATGGCTGCGGCTACTTCTGTGTCGCTTGGGTGGCAGCCGCTCACGCCGGCCAGCTTCTCGCTCAACGATTTGATCTCCTGGGCAAAAAACTCGACGTCGATCGACCGGTGATCCCGAGGAAGATATAGAGGGAATGTCGGCTGCCGGCAGTGAATGAAGTCGATCAGCAGGCTGCCCAGTCCTTGCAACGAATCGCAACAATGGGGCACCACAAAGAGGTCTGCCGCGTCAAGCCCGCCTGCAATCGCATAAGCTAAACCATTGCGGACAATTGAACAGGTGTACGACTGCAGGTGGGCATCTCCCAGAGTAACATCTGCGCTGGGAGGTCCCCAAACCTCCACCGGAAGAAGACGGTGTGCACGAAACAGGGCGCGTGGATAATGAATCGGGAAAACGGCTGCGATCCGCCCGCCGTTCGTCTTGTGGGCTTCGATAGACTGCTTCCGAGTTGGGATGTCTAGCTCAATTGTCACATCGACGGCCTGTTCACGCCACTGAGTCCAAACTCTGCCATTCGGCAGGATACCCCTGCGCGGCATCCAAATGCCAGGAAGCCAATCTTAGTTGGTCCGGGTTCCTATTGCAAAACCCAAATGACCAGTGGACTGAGCCGGCGGACTGAACTGGCCGGAAACCGAATCCGGACTGAACTGGCCGGACTGAACTGGCTCAGAGATAACGAAAACCGAATCTTAGAATACCCTGACACTGTGAATTGAGACTGAAATTGAAACGGTTGCATGAACAAATAGTTGGATTTTAGCGAGCAATTGGGCTGATAGTGGAGAACTGTTTGCAGATTCAGCCTCGATTTGCGGGTTGGAGCCGGCTTTGCCAAATCATTAGACGCATGGATGTTGATGCCTTTTATGATGTTAAAGACAAATTTGGGCGGTCGGATGCCTGAATGCTTGTTGAGATAGAGAATACTAAAAATCGTCGAAAACCATTATTTTTATCAATGGCGGACGGCATGAACCCATTGGAAACTCGCGATAGTAGTTGCCTGCCCGATAGTCGGCAGATGCAGCTCTGTACTCTTTTTTGAATTCTAAGAATCTTTTTCGATACGCCTGTCTTGCTTCTCTTGTTGTGGCGTGACACAACGGTTGTGGGCTGCGGTTTCGCGATTGTTTGGGCCTAGACCGGGGATTCAAAAAACGCAGCTGTCTCCGCCCCATAGGGCTACTCACTGTTTTGTTGATGCTTTCTACTCTTTTTTGGATTTGTTTTCGAACCCTGGTTCGACGTTGCGGTTCAGTCAATTTTAGCAGTGGAGCGATCCACGAGAAATCAAGCTCTTTCCACACAATGTAGTCCTTAGGACGATGCTTCTTGACCCGAGCACCCCCTTTTTTGTGATAACGTTCCCAATCGATTTTCCAGAACTTCAGCTGTTCTCCTTTTGCCAGCGACGGATACGACGACAAGAAGCATTTGCCGTCTTGTCTCCGCACGATACCGTCTTTTACAATGTTGGTTATTGCGTAGTAGAGTTTGTCTTCAGCCGCCTCATCATCTTCACAACAGGTCGCTCGATATCGACTGGAGAACACATGTCCTTCGCGGTCATAAGCCTTGTTGATTTGCCTGGCGATACTACTGTGAGCGTCGCGAAAGAACGCGGGTATCTGCCCAACTGAGATTTCGTCGCCTGACACTTCTATGTGCAAGTGACCGATGTTTTGTTCAACACAGTGGAGATTTACCGGAGTTAGCTCCAAAGCCCGAGCAAACGCGAATCCAACAATATTAAAAATACTGGGTTTGGGAGTTGTATCGTTTTTGGGATCGAACGCATCAAGTGGACAATCCCGATGAAGCAATGGATCGTTGGGATGGCTGTTGGGAACGAACAGAAACTCACGGTCAACCGTTCCCGTAACGACCTCATACACCTTGTTTGGTTCATACATTCTTAATCGGCTTCCCATGATAGGAGATTGAGCAAAAATCGGGCCAGTGGGAAAAGACGGTTTTCTCTGGTTCTTGGATAATGACAAGCGGCGAAAAATGCGGCGGTGGTACCTTTCGGTTTGTTTCGCCGCCGGTCAAATCCCGCAATTGCGGACGTTCGTTGTCTCTGAGCCGGATCAAAGGGCCGGATCAAAGGGTCTGTTGTCTCTGATTGTATCCGACGATCGACCCCAATTGGCAACCCAACCCAATGGCAGCTCGTACCCACTGGTGAAAGTCCGGAGGGGCGGGTCGCGGCACTTTTCTTTTTTCGCCCTCGAGGCTATAACGGCTGACGACACACCCAAGACAGCGGTAGTGCTCTGGGAGCTCGAAGATGAACCGTCGAAACTTCATTCGAGATAGTTTGATGGGCGGCGCGGCCGCAGTATCCGGTGCGGTTGCCTGCGCCGGGACAGGACCTGGGGTGCGGTCACAGAACCGGACAACACCGGGGGAGTTCGAGCTGGATGAGGTCGAAATCGCGCAACTGCAATTGGCAATGACCGGCGGCAAGCATAGCGCCCGGTCCGTGGTCGAGGCCTATCTTTCTCGCATCGAGGCAGTCGATCGCCAGGGGCCAGCCTTGCATTCGGTGCTCGAAACAAACCCCGACGCCATCCCCATCGCCGAAGCGCTGGACCGAGAACGACGAGACAGAGGATCCCGGGGGCCGCTACACGGCATTCCGGTGCTGCTCAAAGACAACCTGGACACTGCCGACAAAATGCACACCTCAGCGGGCTCATTGGCCCTGTTCGATCCGATTCCGACCAGCGACTCCTTTGTCGCCCGGCGGCTGCGCGATGCCGGGGCAATCCTGCTCGGCAAGGCGAACCTCAGCGAATGGGCCAATTTTCGTTCCAACCGTTCGTCGAGCGGCTGGAGCGCCCGCGGCGGCCAGTGCAAAAACCCGTACGTGCTCGATCGATCCCCCTGTGGATCGAGCTCCGGCTCGGCAGTTGCCGTCTCGGCCAACCTGGTCACCGTGGCGATCGGTACCGAGACCGACGGATCAATCGTCTGCCCCTCCCACA
>JANQET010000089.1 GCA_028278265.1 Myxococcota bacterium | reverse complement strand
AGACAGATGTCTGCCCCCGCCATCGCTGACTAGATGCTCCCATTTGTTTCCACTGCGAATGACGAAATTTGGACTGATAATGGCGAAACTCTAGCCTAGCCGCGAGGTTGTCAGCGGATGACCGTTCTTCTTCCAAGGTATTCTCAAGGGCGGTGATTCGATTCCGTAGCGACTGTTGTCCTTCGCGATGCACCAGTCGGGTAATGGTCTCTCTCGCCTCGGCCAGCTTGGTCGGCGTGTCACTTAACACCTGGTGTTTTCGTTTTAATGCGGCGATTAATCGATCGCTGTGTTTCAATCGCTGGCGATAGACCGACTTGGTGTGCTCGAGCTCCATCTCCGATGATTGGTGGCTCTGCTCTAGTCGTTCCAACTGGTCAGGATTCAGCTCGTTCGAGGCCCCCAACAGGTGGGATAGCATGTGAACTTTGCCGTAGGTGTCAAACCGCTGTTCATCGGTCAGCAAGGGATGGGTCATGGCCGCCCAATATCCGGCGGCGACGTTTCCCTGCTCGACGGTTTGCTGCCAGATGCTTTCCAGCTCGCTTTCGGTGGTGGCTTTATTGAATCGACTCACGGTGAGCCGGAACTTCTTGTTGAGTACTTTATCAACCACCTTGGAAAACAGTTGTTTTGACTCAGTTAAATGGGCGAAAGTTCCATGGATCTCGTAATCCGTGGTGCCTCGCGGAAATACCAGGTCGGTTTTTCTGGCGATCTGGCTAAGCTCCTTGACTGAAAGACAGGTCCCCACCACTGAACATTGCAAACCTTTCTTCAGCTCCCAAATTCGTTTTCGTGCCCCCCGCACCGGTGTGTTTGGTTGCCGGCGGTATCGACGACTTACTCGCGGATTCCTGCTCATCCCTGTCCTTTCTGATGTGCGCTGATCAGTACTGCCGGCTTCAATCGGGGTGCTCTTTATTGTCTAGATTATCATCTGAGATGTCTTCTAGTTTAATGTCAGAAAAATCCAAACACTCCATCATATATTGACAACACTTTATCAACCGCATTTAGTTGCAATCAAATGCTATCAAGATACGTGCCACCCGGATTACGCGGTCGGTGAACGGTAAACCATTGCGTTGGCCTGACGAGAGAGGCTGGCCGTTTTCTTCAGTTGTTCAGCGAACAATCAACCGATTGATGGCACCAGCACAATGATCTCAATTGGCGCTGCAATTCGGGAACTGATTACGTCAACCGAAAACTGGATTCTGATAACGTAAGCCGATGATCGGGCCGACCAACAGGGTTATAAAACATCCAGTTCCACCCCAGGAATAAACTCCTCGATCAGTTTGAGGTATTGATCCCGGTGTTCAATGAGTCCCAAGTGGGGCATCTCCTCGAAATGGATCGTCTGGGCGTTGGGAAATACTTCGCAAAGGGCCTGTTTCTCGAACGCGGTGAAGGATTTGTCCTCAGCCGAGTCGATGATCAACGTCCTGGCGGCGATGGACTTGAAGGTGTCCTTGTCAAAGGAATGGTTCTTCAGGAAATCGGTGATCAGACGAATCGGAGCGATCAGTTCTGCTTTGCTTCTCCGGTCCATCCCGTCTCTGAATAAACGGCGCCAGAATTTGGCCTCGGTGAGATTGTTTTCCCTGATCGTTTTGCTCATCATGAATCTCGTGGCAGCCCTGAGCAGCCAATGGGGGAGTTTTTGGATCAGCCGGAGATCCTTCTCTTTATCTGTGGCGGTGTTTCCTTGAATGATGTTTAGTTTCTCAGAGCTGGTAGTGGTATGGCACAATATAATTCTGTCCACGAGATCCGGATGCTCGTTCAGCAAGACCTGGGCTACCATTCCCCCCATGGATTGACCTAAGAGATGAATTCTACCCAAGGCTTCCGCCTTGACCATGGTGGCGATCATTTCGGCCAATTCGGACATCGTCTCGAGGGCTGGATAGTCCAGAGTGATGCAGCGAAACTTTTCGCCAAGTTGGTACATCAGATCAAAGAATGGTTCTGAGGTGCCCGAGCCTCCAGGGAGCAGGAGAATCGCATCTCGGTTTTTGGTTCCCCACACGTGGTAGGTGTAAGACTTGTCCTGATAGAGGATATTCTTTACCACACGTTTGGTGCGGTACTCTTCAAGTCTGGTGGCAAGCGTCGTTGCGGTGTGTTCGTCCCGATTCATGTTGAGTCAGCCCTTAGGAGGAAGGGCGATGTAGCTTCCCCCCACATAGTTGTACACACAACGGCCCGAATCCATCAGTGAGCGAATGGCCTGCTTGCACAGCTTCTTGTCACAGTTGTCCTCACCGAATTTCTTGATCATCGCCTTGGTCAAATCGAGCGCCTTCAGGTTTTTTTCCCATTGTACTCCTGGACCATTTCGTACATGGCCTCTACAATTTCTTCCACACTCGCACTCATTGCTGCCTCCAATTGTCAATCTGATGGATGTTCTTTGTCGTAATCAATCAACCAATTCTCTGGGCCTTGCATTGTAACGCATAGGTCGTGATTTGGTCCACCGTTTCATATTCCACTTGTTGTATTTCTAGTTTCGAGTAACCCTCACCGTCCCCATGGCGAATAACGTAGATTCGCCCTGTCGTTTCGTACACCGGCGGCATGCCTTCACGGGTGTAGTACCCTACGCCGGAAAAGTTTGCGTCGCTATAGGCCGTCTCCTCTGTTAAACCATCTCCGTTGTCATACCCCGGAAAACACATGAGATTCGTATTGACCTGCGTGGCGCCTCCCATACCAGTTACCCACGGCTTGATGTCTGTTGCTCCCTCTGTGGTGAAGTCCAGCGAGGTCACTTTAACCGATACGTCAAAGTCCATGTTTCCGGTAAAGGCAACGCCACCGGTGCCTCCTGAGCTCAGATCAACAGCGGTCTCTCCACTGTTGGTGGTGATAGCGGTCGATGCGGTGAATCGAAGATCCCAGTTTGGGGTGGCCGCAGCTGTCGCTTCGTCCAATTCGGCCTCATCGCCCAAACTGTAGTAAACATAATTGTACGTTGGCGGATTCGTCGATTTGTCCTTGCTGGCGGTAATGACGAACGTGTACACCTCGCCTACGACTGACCCGTCGTCGGTCCCGCCAGTGTCCTCGTCCGTTCCCCCGCCATCCGGTTCGTCCTGCTCGTCATCTTCTGCACACGCCCCGCATGCAACCGACACGGCCAATAGCAGTAAACCAGCTAACCTTTTGATGCGTTCCAAGTGATACCTCCTTGATCGAAGTGTCGGTTTTAAAACCAACCTTTTGCTCCCACCGATATGATGATGCCCGCGTATGGCCCCACAGAGCTCTCCTTCGTATCTGTGAAATTGTCGAATGCCGCGAATACCCTGAAGTATTTCCAAATGTTTTTTGAAGCGTAAAAATCGAGGATCAGGCGCGCATTTTCCTCGTCCCAGATGTCCGAAATATACCGTCCCCGCACGTAGACGAGCAGGCCCAGGGGATCAGAGTCAAAGGCGATTCTTCCCCTCACCGTATGCATCGGTGAGCTGGTGAGCCGTTCTTTGTCGGTCCTGTTGTACCCGTACACAAAGTTGTATCCGGCGCTCATGTCGACATACTTGAGAAATCGAAGACCCGCTTCAACGTCGGCACCCAAGCGATACGATCGGTCGATATTGTGGTTTTTATAGGCGTACCGTTCATCCTCGGGGTCGGGATTGTCGATGAGCTCTAACACGAGTTCGTCAAACAGCTCGTTATAAAAGAGGTTGAGCTGTGTAAAAAGACCGCCGACGAGATACTCCACACCGAGATTTAGGCCGATCGATTTTTCCGGCCCCAGATCTTCGTTTCCCAGCACAATCGGATGACCGGGATCATCTTTGACGAGATAGAGCTCGGAGAAACTGGGCACCCTGTACCCCACCCCCACGCCGCCCAGTACGCGAAGCCCTTTTAAGATATGGTACATGCCGGACAGTTTCGGTGCCGCAAAAAAACCGAACGTCGAATTTCTCTCGACTCGAGCCCCCGCAATAACAGAGTAGCAATCCTCCCTGAACTGTTCGTCCTGCAGGATGATGTACTGGGTATCCATGTTCTTTTTGGCACCGGTTTGGTCGAGGTTGTACTTGAACAGCGTGTTGTACTTCCCGCCCAGGCCGACCGTCAGCTCATTGTTCTTGGAGAGCGAAATTCTGCTGAGCGCTTCACCGGAAGAGAGATTCTCTTCTTCCTTCTTCTTCCCTTCCCAACCGAGCAGTGAGCTGTACTTGTCCCGGTGTCTCAGGTAGTAGTTGTGATAGAGTTGTATCGACAAATCCGTCCGTTTGCCGAGCTGAAAATCTCCACTGAGGTGCCCGTCCGCGCGCGTCGTATCCACCCGGGTGTGGCTTCCGTGGGAAGTCAGTTGCTCGTCTCTTTGCATCTTGAAAAAGCTGCCGCCCCAGGAGAGTCTGACCGCGTCGACAGGTGCAATCGCCATCCCGAGTCCGACTTTGCCCCTCTTGTATCTCGGCAGAATCGACCGCTCCCCTTCTTCATCCAAATGGTAATTCGATCGCGCCAGGTCAAAAGAGATATTGTTGAACAGTTTAGCAATAGAGAAGTTGACCCCGCCGGTGAGATCCTGCTCCATGAAGAAATCGTCGACGAGATCGGCCGTTCTGTTGGTGATCTTTACCGAAGCCGAAAAGCCTTCCTGCGGATCCTTGGTGATGATGTTGATCACCCCACCGAGTGCATCAGAACCGTACAGCGCAGACTGGGGCCCCCTGACGATCTCTATCCTCTCGATGTTTTCGAGGGGAACCGTGTCCGCGTCCAATCTTCTGGCCACCCTCCCGGTGATTCGTCTTCCGTCTATTAGAAAAAGTACTCTGGATTGCCCCAGGCCCTGCAACCTGATGTAGCTACCCATGGGGTTTTCGGTGAATTGTACGCCGTAATTCATCAGAACGTCGGTCAATGATGCAGCGCTGGAGGCATCGATCTCCTCCCCGGTGATCACCTCAGTAACCACCGGGCTGTCTTTGAGGCGCTTGTTTCTTCCGGTGCCGGTGACGACGACAGTGGAAAGGGTATGATCGGCCAGACTCTGTTCATCTTGCGCCGGCGGCGCTGTGTTTTGATCAGTGTCAGCGTCGTCGACGCTGTTGATGTCATCATCCTGTTGAAGGCCACCTTCTCGAACACCGGTCTCCTGCCCGAAAGCGGGCACAGCAACCAGCAAGAGCAAGGATCGGGTCAGCAGGTGTTTTCCCATCAAATTCTCCACCAAACGAACAGAACCGATTGCCGAAGCCAATCGTTTCGCGTCGCGTTTAAGCAAATTTCGATCCACGTCTACCACTGCGCCGAACGGACGAATTCCAGATAAAAAGAATTGGGTGAATTTCGTTTATCGGAATCGATATTCAACGAAGGAAAACCCACCTTCATTGAGCTTGAGATGTCACCCGGTTCATCGAGACTTGCGTCTTCGCGCACCGAGGACAACCACCAAGACAACGAGACCCACCAGGACCAACAGCGCAAGGATGGCGCTCATGTTGTCGGCGACGATGCGCTTCATCTCGTCCAAGGTGTTTGTTTCCCGTTCGAGGGTCATGCCCTTGACCGGGGCCTGCGCCTCGCCGATACGCACGTCGTCGAGGGCATCATTGTAGACCCGACGCATTTCCTCGGAGAGTTGGGCCGCGATCATCTCGCGCAGTTTCGCGTTGTCACAGACGAATCCACTGCACCCCGGTTTGTGGTCTCGAACGAGCTCGGCGTGGAGGCCGGCCAACTTCGCGATGACGTCCTGATCGGCGGACCAATACCCCTTGCGAATGGTCTCGAGCATGACAGCGGTCATCTCCTGTAGGGCAAAGGGATTCTTGTCGCGAAAGTAGCCCTCCAAGTTCATTTTGTATTTGTCTTGGATGTAGACATCGTAGAGACCCTCCCACAGCTCCGCGTCGATGGCGGCGGGCTTCATCACATTCCAACCGTAGGTGTTGCGAAAGGTCTCGGCGAATTCTTCTGCCGAGGAGGCGCCGCCCTCCTGCAATGCAGCGATGTATTTCGGGTTCATCAGCGTGGTGCGGTTTTCGGTCCAGATGGCTTCCTCAACGCCCTGAACAACGGGATTGTGTCGGTTGCGCAGGTCGGCAAAGTAGGCGTCCGGATCGTTGCCGGTCACGTTGCGGATGGTCGCGTTCAACCCGCCCATGAATTCGTAGACATGGTCCAGCGACAGGGGACCCCAGGTATTCGAGGAGCGATTGTGGGCCAGAGTGTCGGTGTTTTGCAGAGCAGCTTCGAATATTCCCGACTCGAAGTGGCCCCAATGGTCGCGCGTGTAAACGGCTCCCATATTCTGCAGATACTGCTGACTGATCTCCTTGTCGCTCTCCCAGCGATCACCGGACTCGACCAGGCCCATGATGGCCGTGCCGTAATTACCATTGGCACCGCCGAAGACCCGCGCCGTGGCAAAGGTGCGCGCGTCCAGGGGGGACAGTCCCCTGTCTTTCATCACGCGTTCGGCTCGCAAGGTCCCCTCTTTGACGTTGTTCACGACATCGGGTGGATCATCTGCCTTGGCGGCCAGTTTGACCGCTTCGTCGATCAGGAATAAGCGGGAGGCGGCGATATCCCTGGCCTGTCCCGAAGTCTGCACCACCACATCGATGCGTGGACGCCCCAGCTCTTCCATGGGCACCAGGCGGACCGCGTGCACTGTGCCGCGGGAGTTGCGCTCGGGTTCCACACCGAGGAGGTGGAAGATCGTGGCGAGCTCGGCGCCTTCGGAGCGAATCATCTCACCTCCCCACAGGGTGATCGCGACCTTCTTGGGATAGGCGCCGGTCTTTTCCCGCTTGTTGCGGATGATCGAATCGGCCAGCTGGACCCCCACTCTCCACGCTTGTGGCGAGGGACACTTCTCCATGTTGATCCCGTAGAGGTTGCGCCCCGTGGGAACCGCGTTTGGATTGCCGATGGGATCGCCGCCGGTGGAGGGGCTCAAGTACCCTCCCCCCAGCGCGCGGACCACGCCGGCGAGCTCGGACCGGGTCGACTCTCCGAGTGCGGTTTCATACCGCGCCACATCGTTGAGGGTGTCCCGCACGTCGCGCACCGCCTCCACGTACTCTCTCTCTTGCTCCTCAATGGCGTCGTGCCGTTTTTGGACGATCTTGATCGCGGCCTCGAGATGACCCTTGCCCAGTCGCAGGATGGCGGCCAAACGTTCGGCGTCGTCCCCTCCCCGCGCCTCGATATCGGCGGCCAGATCCATGTTCTCGCCAAAGAAATCACAAACCTCGAAAAACACCGTGGTCTCGTTTTCGCTCCAGCGCTGTACACTTTCGCGCAGTCCCGCCAGGTCCTCGGTCTTGAACACCACCCCCTTGTGAGCGTCGTCGAGGGCTTGGTCCACGCGGGCGGCTCTCTTTTTCGCTTGTTCACCCCCACTCCCTTTGGCTGATTTCCTCATCGCCATCATCGCCGCCAGCTTTTTTCCCTCATCTTCTTTGGCGTGTGCCTTGTCCCACGCCTTGAGGCGTTCGACATCGTCGGCTGCGATGAGCTCCTCGGCTTGAGCTTCCCCGGCGAGGATCTGGTCGATCATGGTCAAGGCCTGCTTGCGATAGGTATCAGAGAAATCGTGCAGCTCTTCTAATTCCTCGCGGCTGACCTTGCCCTTGGCCTCGTCCAGGTGAGCCAGGCTGTAGGAGATGGGATCCACGGCCATCAGCCGCGCCGTTTCGCGCGAATGGTCGGGGATATAGGGGGTACCGATGGTGTACAGACCGTGGGTTATTTTTTCCTGCGCCAGGGTGTGGAGATAGTTGTGCAGCGCATTGACCATCTGCTGGATCAGTTGCTGCCCGTCGAAGTCGTCAAATCCCAGATCCTTGTGCAGGTTCAATTCGAGCATACCGGAGCAAATGTCGGCGGCGAACTCGACACGCAGCCGTTCGTCTTCGGTGTTCCGGTAGCCGTCTACCGCGTGGTCCAGCTTCATCAGCGGCCCGTAGAGCTCCGATTCCACAAAGGGGGGCGTAACGTGTGAAACGATTTCGGCGTAGCTGCGCCGTTTGGCGATGATGGCTTCACCGATATTGTTGATCACGTAGAGGTAGGGATGGGGCAGGTCTCCGATCAGCGCATCGGACCAATCGAATCTGGACAGGGCCGACTGTTTCCACGGGGTGAACTCGAAGCTGCCATGGGTGCCGAAATGCATCAGGGCGTCGGCCTGGAACCCATGAGCGACCCATAAATAAGCCGCCAAGTAGGGGTGGGGCGGGGCCTTTTTCACCCCATGGACCAGCTTGTTGGTATCATCGCCCAAACCGGGTAGCGGCTGGGGAACCAGGACCACGTTGCCAAAGCGCACCCGGGGCAGAGCGAGATAGGATTTGCCGTCCTTGGCCGTGCTGAGGTAGCTGCCGGGCGCCGGGCCATACGCCGTTTCAACTTCGGCATAGAGCTTGGGATCAATTTGCCGGCGCACCCAGTCGAGGTAAGTCTCCACCGGGATCAGCTCTGGATCGCCGGTTTCGACGAAGTCGGCAAAGGCCCCCTTGGCATAGGGTCCCAGTACAGGTCCCTCCTGCTGAATGCGTTCCATAAACGCCTGGGGCGTTTCGGGGAGCGGGCCCGTTTGGTATCCCGCGTCGCGGAGGTGGCGCAGCAGGCCCAACAGGGACGGTGCGACCTCGAGACCCGCGGCCACCATCGCATTGCGGCCCGGGCCCTTGTAGTAAAAAATAGCCACGCGCTTCTCGCCGTTGGGCTTTGTTTTGAGCGCCAGCCACTTTTCCACCCGGGACACCATCCGGTCGACCCGTTCGGGGATACCGCCGGAGATGTTGAGCCCGCGTTCATCGGGAAATTGCGCACCGATCACGAACGGCTCGATGCAGCCGTCGATTTCGGGCACGACGATGCTCTGGCTGAGCATTCCCCCGATCAAGCCCTGTTGGCTCGTTACCCACTCGTCGTGGGGCTGGTGCACATCCAGGGGGCAGAGCATGGGGACGTTGCGCTCTTTCAACCAGCGAACGGCCTCATCGGGTTGTCCCATCGCCAACCGGCCATGGGGAATGTACAACACGATATCCGGCTTGATCTCTTTTAGAAAATTGAGCCGGTTCAGAAATCCCGCCACCGGGTACACATTCATGTCGCGGGCTTCCAGTCGCTCGATGAGACCATCGACGTACGACCGACTCATCAGGCGGGGGCCGACAATCGATGTCAGCAGACAGACCCGGGGTCGGTCTTGCTTGTAGTGATGTCGTTCTTCGTAAAACTTCTGATACTCCTCCACCGTCTCATAGAATGTGTCCCTGGCCAGGTGAAAGAGGGCGTCCATGGGCACGATCTCCGCCGCTTCCACCGGGTCGCTGAACACTCTCTTGCCGTCCATAACGCGGCGAATGTAGTTAAAAAGGCGCTGGGTGTTTTTTTGTCCCGCATTTTTGGAGTACGCGTTTAAATGATCCAGATCCTCCTCTGCAATGTTCGTCAGATCACTCTCCCGGCTGGTGTGGGCGGCCACAAAGACGCGGGCGCCTCTGCTCATCCCCTCACGCATCGATTCGCGCTGTCCTTCGGTGAGGTGCAGGCCCATGCCGAAAACCAACGTGGCCGCGTACTCGGACAAGTCCGCGCTGTTGAGATCCTCGGGCACCAACCGCTCGAGCCGCACAAAGGCGTTGTCTTTGGCGTCCAGCATTTGGGCGAAGTGCACGTCGGTGAAATTGACCACCGCTACCCGAGTGGGACTCACGTGTCGCGTCCAGCTCCACCCGGCGCTGATCAGTACAACAACCATCAGGAGTGTGTAGCGGTTCACCAGTTTGCGGCGCAGCGTTCGAATGTTATCTCTCATAAAAAAAGTCCTCTCGATCACCCCTCAGCCGACGTCAGTTCGATCGGCCACTCTCGTTGCCCGGTTTCTCCGGGACATAGATGATCTGTCCATTTTCGAGTTGGTAAGCGATGCCGACCCGGCGACCTCTTCCTTCACCGGCTGTTTCGGTTGCTTTGTACTTCTCGATTTTCTCCCCCTTCTTGATGATGATTTCCATCTCTTCGGTGCCGGGATTCTTGACGATGGTCACGTCGTCCTTGGTCAACAGATCAACCATCTCAAAACGCACCACAAGCGCCACCATCAAGGCCACGGCAAAGACCATCGCCAAGTCGAAGAGATTTGCCATGCCGCTGAGCGGATCATCCTCCTGCCAATCCGGAAACCCCTGTTTGAGACGAGATGCTCTCATGCTGCCACGCCATCTTTATTTCTGGAAATCGGTCCAGATGGTTCTCGAACTGCCACCTCCAACAGGTAGCGTAGCAATTCGGAATCTGACTGATACCACCGTTTCCTAATGAGTTGCACCACAAAGCCCACCGCGCCGACGAAGATCCCCAGAACCGTGGTGGAAAAGGCGACCTGCATGTTGCTGGCCATCGAAGCAATATCGCCTGCGGCCAGCCCGACCAAGGCCGGTCCCATGGGGATAAGGGTTCCCATCAGCCCGAGCATCGGACCGACTCGCGTCAGTAGCACAGCCGATTCGACCCCCCGGCGGCACCCCCGCTCGAAATCGCAGATGACCTTGTCGCCGTGTACCGCATGCCAGTTGTTCGTTTCGAGAGCTTCGATCGTGCGCCGCAAATTGGAATCGCTGTGCAGCTTGGTGGCCAACCCTTCCCTGGGCAGGCCGTCGTGCTGGACCTCGCCCGCCAGCATCCGGGTAGTCGCCCGTGCGCGGAGTCGGCGTGAAAACCGGCCGTAGAGATCGCCAATCAAGGCGAGGGCCCAGCCAAAACTGAGGAGCAACAGTACAATGACCGGAACCAGCATCCCGGTAGACAGCCAATAAAGTGTATTGGTGAGGACAGACATACCCATTTTTCCTTTTAGACTCTGAATGAGGACCGGGCTGAGGGTCGGCGCGTTCGGAGTGCGCCAACTGCAATGACGAGTCCGGCCAGCCCCGTTAGAGCCAGTGTGGCGTACCAGTTCACACGAACAGCGCTCGCCGGCGGAAGTACGGTTGAGAGCAGAAGCGGCATGAACATGGCCGCTACCAGCATAAAAAAAGTGATTAGTATCACGCCCTCCAAGCGCTTCTTCCAGCTGATCACAACAACGCGAAGGGCAACCGTCAAAAGGCACAGGCCGCCAAAAAGTACTCCTGCATAGATGGACGTGAGCAGGTGCAGCTCCTTGCCCGTCGAAGCTCGCAGCAGGTACATGTGCATTCCCAAAATCGAGGCGAGAACGGCTGGTGAACACAATACCCAAAGTGGGGTTAGGAGGAAGGTGGACATTCTCGATAAGGTCGCTTTGTCTGCACGAGGCAATACAGACATGCGAACCCGGCCAGGCATCCAGGGCCAAATCAGAACTCCGGCAAGTAGGACTGATCCGGCGACCAAGAATACCGGCGAATCCAGGATCCCACCGGCAATCAAGGTAATCACGACTGCGAAACTCAGTATTCCTCGACCAAGACTGTGCCGTTCGACTGCAGCAATCGCCGTTGGCATCGCGGCGCTCGCAAGGGTACTCATCACGGCGGCAATCAGAGAAAGGCCGACAATGGCCTCGACCGCCAACAACACCGCAAAGGTCTCCATGGAGCCGCTGGTGCTGAACATCTGACCCACTCGGAGCAAACTGAATCGCGTGGCGAACTGATGTAGAAACAGGGGGGCTGTCGCCACAAGCAAGGCACAGGGCACGATTTGCCAGGAACGCTCCACGAGACTCAGTTTCAACGCACAGAGCAAAAGCGCCGGAACGAGCGCGCCCAAACACAAAAGAATCATTTGATGTGCAGCTGAATTTTTTGTTTTATCTTAAACATTTCAATAGCGCTCCCAATACATCGGTCACTTCCGATGCAGGCGCTCCAGCAAATTCCGAGCCAGATGGATCAATGAGGTCATGCTCAGTGGTGAATCTATTAAATGGGGTTGCCGCGGGAGCTTCCGGCATACGGCCGACGAAATTTGCTTTCAGGCTCCGTAAATAAACCGGTTTGGACAAACTGGCGATGGGTTCAAGAACCGCTACGCTACGAAAAACGGACGCCAGAACCAGGATAGGGCAAACGGAGGTGTTTTCCCCCGAGGCGGAGTAGACACTCTATTGAGGAGTAAAAACGAGCGGCTCTGTCCGAACGCTATCCCAGCGCAAGCAGGTTCAGGGGACGTCGTTTGTAGTGCAATTCAGCAAGCGTGTTGGGCGCCGGTTCATTCCAATTCGTCTGTTTTTTGTATGTCAGATAACTCGTGCCCGTCAGCGCTCAACAGACGTTTGAAGTTAGAGAACTTTCCATCACAGTCCAAATCGCCTTGGGCCTCTATTGTGGCTCGCTGCCCGTCACTCACATACCGATACTGATAGTAACTTTTTCCCGTGCGACTGAATCCGAGCTCAGTCCAGGGGGTGGTGTTCCAATCCACTGCGGACGGCAGGCAGTGTTCCCTCGCCGACGTGCAGCAGCCATCGACCGGCGTCCACGGGGTTTGGGCCACTGGAAAGGTGCCGTTTGCCTCCCGAAACGATCGCGCGCTCGAGGCGATCTGTTCGATGCTGAGCTTGGCTTCTGCCGTTTTGGCGCGGCGCATGTAGTTGATAAAAGCGGGAATCGAGACCGCGGCAATGATTCCCTGCATGATCAGGCCGATCACCAGCCCGACGGGAATCGCGGCGATGGCCAGCCCTTTCCCGGACGTTCCGGGTTTCATCAGAACCAGGGCAATGATCCCCAAAATCGCGCCAATCAGCGGGACAATGGGTAGGAAAAAGATGAGAGACAATACAAAGGCCCAAATAGCCAAGGCAGATCGGCGCTGTGGCGTGTTCGTGTTCTCCATTACATCCTCCGCGATACCGTTTTCGAAAACGCATCGATTGATATTGTTGAGCCATCATATGGGATTCCGACGGTATAGTCAAAAGTGAACGACTCAGCAGGAATGTTGGTCGGGATCGGTTCGGGGACGAGGTCCTCTGCCCTTTTTGCCCAATGCCCGGCTGACCGACAAAAACGGATCATTCGGCACATGCAAGCTATCGCCGTTTGCCCTGTCGTTGACTGACCGTAGCCTTATAGAAAGGGGTCGCAACGAGGGGAGAGACGATGAACAGAGCATGGGTTTGTGCAGTATGGGTATGCGCTGTTGCGCTGGACATGGGCTGTTTGGAACGGGTCCAACCACCGGTGAGCTCGGGCAGGTTCAATGTTGTCACCGTGCAGCAATCGTTGATTGGGGATCAATGCAATGTGACCAAGGGAATGGCCAGTATCTCCGGAGAGGGGATGACCACGATAGAACAGGAGATGGCCGTCACCGGAGACGACGCGACCGCCGAATTTCCACTCATCCCGATCGGTTCGAGCCGCCTGATTCAGGTGACCCTGTTTGACGGTAACGACAAGCCGGTCTATCTGGGAGAACGATCGATCGACGTGCCCATTGGTGATCCCATTACCGCCACGGTCCCGCTCTACCAGAACAACGAGTATTGCCCGCTTGTCGAGGACGTGACGATAATCGGTGAGATCAGACCATATGTCGATCTATACGACGGAACGGTGTACGACCTTTCGACAGGCTTGATCTGGAAAAAATGTGTTCAAGGATACACCTATGATGCAGCAGACAATTCTTGCACAGTCTCCGGCGAGACCGTCTATCAATGGTGTATCTCCAATTCCGGTGCCTGTGATGACGGGACGGTGCTGACCGGCCCCAACAGCGGGGTCTTTACCACCTGCCACGAGCTCAATCTCAATGGCGGATTCGCCGGCTACACGGATTGGAGGGTTCCCATCCTCGAGGAGGTGAAGTCGCTCGTCTATTGCACCAACGGGCCGCCGGATGTGGAGGGTAACTGCACGGACCAAAACGGACCATTCGATACCCCTGTCGTTGACCAATTTGTCTTCCCTCACAATGGGAGCAGTCTCTATTGGACCGCATCGTTGGTGTCGGGTTCGGCGGTCACCCACGCTCACATCGTTAGTTTCTCCAATGGTAGCCAGACCGGCATGTATAAAAGTTACGCTTCCGGCCGCGTTCGGTGTGTTCGTTGAGCGTGACCTCGAGTGAAGGGTATGCCAGCCAGCACCGTCCGGTACAACCGACTACACAAGGGGATTCCCTCCATTGGGCTCCTCATCTGTAGCTGTTTGTGCTTTTTGGGGTGCGACGGATTGTCTCGTGGGGAGCTCTGGGGCAATGGCCCCGTATCGGTGGTGTTCGCCTTGACGGACAATCGGTGCCAAGCGACCGAAGGGCAGGTCACGGTTAGGGGCAGCGGCATGTCGCCGATGGCGGTCGATTTTGTGATTAAACCGGAAGACCCATTGGTCCTTGTCAAAGGGGTTCCCTGGGGAGCGGAGCGCCGGTTTGATTTGACCCTGACCAATGTTGAAGGAAAGATGGTGTACCAGGGTCGTCGAATCATCCAATTGCCCCAGCAACAAACCGGACCGCTGACCGTTCCCCTCTATCGCCATGTGATCAATTGCCCGGTCGGGTTAATCGACATGGGCGACGGGACCGTCTGGGATGAGCTCACCCATCTGACCTGGATGAAATGCGACCAGGGGTGGTCCTGGGACGGCGAAAAGGGCTGCATCGACACTCCGGGGGTCGGCAATCTGTTTCAATACTGCAGCACGGCAAGCCACGCCTGCGATGACGAAACCACACTGGACGGTGGCGGCCAGAGCAGCGCGTACGATTCGTGCCAAGCGTTGAACACCGAACCACCCGGAGGATACGCGGGCTACACCGATTGGCGGGTCCCCACCAAAGATGAATTCAAATCACTGGTCTACTGCAGCAATGGCGCTCCATTGCCACTGATGGACTTCAGCAGTTGCGAGGAAGCTTTCCCCGGAAAGGCCGATGCGCCGACCATTGATACCGCGTTTTTTCCAAGCACAGCACTGGGCTACTATTGGACCGCTTCGGCATTCTCAGACAACGATTGGGAAGCGTGGTATCTCCACTTCGGCAACGGCAGAGCCCACCTCGCCAACAAGGAATCCCAAATGCACCTGCGCTGCGTCAGGTGACTCGGCGTTGATTCTTGTTACGGTCTCGCCGCAGGAGGTTGACAGGCAACCCTTGCCGGTGGTTTCGTTTGGCTGGGATGCCTCTTGCGACAACAATCTGCAACCTACTGCGGTGAAACCAATGGAGAGCTGGAACTGGACACCGTGGATTGGCGTGCTTTTTTTTACTCCTTTGTTGTTGCTGTGGTGGGTTCGCACTCGCCAACAGCGCCGGCTGCGCGCTTTTCTCAAATCCGAATCACTCGTCACGGGGATGCCCCTGCCGCCTGGACCGGTTCAACTCCAGGGCACCTGCCAACTTCAACAGCCTTTGATCTCTCCTGTTTCCAACACCAGCTGCGCCGGTTTCACACTGGAAGTCGAAGTATTCGTCAATGATACGGATGGTGGCGACTTTTGGGATTTGGCCTATATCGATGTGCTCGCCCCGTTTTCCCTGCACCTCAAACGAGGCCCGGTCACAGTGTCCGGCAGATCCCATTTTTTATGGCTCGTGGGAGATCCGGTGGCCAAGCGGGAAATGAGGCTCGGGGACTTACCCGTCGAGCTGGGCCGCCGGATTATCGCCGCCGCGAGGGAGCGCCTGAGTGAGGATCGTCCGGATATTATTCCGAACGCCGATCAACAGATTCATCTCATCGAGCGCGTCTTGAAGCCCGGGTCCGATGTTCTGATAGTGGGTGAATCCCGTCATTTGCCCCAAGCCTCTGACGACACCAAAACCGAGCCGCGCATCGGCCCGCGAGAGCGGCTGCCCCTGTTGGTAATCAACCGCACCAGACGCCAAATACAAACCCACCTGCGGCGCACCATACGCCAGCCCCTGTTGCTCGGTCTGCTCGATGACCTGGTGCGTTGAATACTGGCAGGGGCGGATGCGGTGTGCTACCTTCCCAATTCGGCCTCGGGTGGCGTAACAGGATGCCGGGCCGAATCGAGAGGATCGAGAGCGATGGATCTTTCAGTAGTCATACCGGTGAGGGATGAAGAGAGCAATATTCCCGAGCTCGTTGCCCGGCTCAAGCAGACGCTGGATCAACAGGGTTTTGCCTTTGAGCTGATCTTTGTCACCGATCTCAACCGGGACCGCACGCTGGAGGTATTGAGAGAACAGCACGAGCAGGACGAACGAGTGAAGGTGATCAAATTGTCCAACAGCTTTGGACAACACGTGGCCGTGGTGGCCGGCTTGGAGGCGTGTACCGGCCGCATGGCGGTGATCATGGACGGGGATCTGCAGGATTTTCCAGAAGACATTCCCAAGCTCCACGATAAGCTGCTCGAAGGCTACGATGTGGTCTACGGCACAAAGGACAAAAAGAATGACTCCTTCATCCGCAACCTGAATTCCAAGCTCTTCGTCAAAGTGCTCAACCGACTTTCCGATCACGAGATCCAATACAACACCTGCATGTTCCGGATCTTGAGCCGCAAAGCAATCGATGCGCTTCTTCAATTCACCGAGCACGAACCCAACTTGACCTTTCTCGGGGGACTGATCAACTTGCCCACCGAGACGGTGATCGTGACCTCGGGCACACGCCAACGGGGTGAAACCAAGTACGGATTCTTCAAACAGCTGAACCTGGCGATCAGTTCCCTGCTGTCGTTTTCGACCAAGCCCCTGCGCATGATATCGATTTGCGGGCTTATCGTCTCGATATTGAGTGTCCTCTACATGATCGTAACACTGGTCCAGGTGCTCTTTTTCGGCATGGGCATCCTCGGCTGGCCCACCCTGGTGACGTTGATCCTGTTCCTCGGCGGTGTCCAGCTGTTCGCGATCGGCATCAGCGGCGAGTATCTCGGCCGGGTGTTCATCCAGGTCAAACGCCGGCCCCTCTACATCGTTCAGGAGAAAATCGGCAGGTTCAAATGACTGAAATTAAGGGAAATTTCAACATCCAGGCCGAAGAGGTCATCATCGGACAAAACGTGACCATTCAAGACGGGGTCTCGATTTCGGGCATCTACGACAAGCCCTGTCGGCGGGTCGTCATCGGAGACAACTGTTTTATCGGCAAGGAGACGCTGATCCTGACCCCGGAATTTACCATCGGCGACTTTGGCACCATTCACAAGAAAACTCGCATCTCCGGCGCCCAGGCCTGCCGCATCGGCCACAACTTCTGGATCGATCAGAATTGCGTGATGAATTGCGCTGATCTGCTCACCGTGGGCAACAACGTGGGCATCGGCGCCTACAGCCAACTCTGGACCCATATCAAGTACGGCGATGTGCTCGAAGGGTGTCGCTTCAACTCGACAAAGCCGATGACATTGGAAGACGACGTGTGGTTTGTCGGTCACTGTGTGGTCTCGCCGATCGTCGCGCGCCATAAGAGCGTGGCCATGCTCGGCTCAGTTGTCACCAAGGACATGGAGGCCAACCACGTCTACGGGGGCTGTCCGGCGGTGGATCTCACAGCCAAGATCGGTGCCCCGTATGTGGAGCGGACGGTCGATGAAAAGCGATCCCTGATGGAGGCCCAAAAACGGCTGTTCTTCGAGACGACACCCGACGACGCGGATCAGATCGAAATCGTCACCACCTTTCCCACTCAGCGAGATGGCGAGGTCACCTACTTCAATGTATCGACGCGAACCTACACCAAGCGCGGCACAGAGGTGGAAGTCGCCTTCATGAAACACCTGCTGCCGCTCCACAAATTCACACCATCCGCGTGAAATGATTCTTTAGATTCCCTTGGCAAACACGAACACGCCGATCACGATGATCGCAATGCCCACCATTTGAAGCACGCTCATGCTCTCCTTGAAAAAAAGCGCCGCGCAAGCCGGAACCAGCACAAAATTGAGACTCAAAATGGGATAGACGTCGCTCAACCGACACTTGCTCAACGCGGCCATCCAGCAAAACGAGGCCACCACGGCAGCCGCCAACCCCGAGAGGATGCTCAAATTGGTCAACGCCTTGAACCCGTATTTCAGCACCGGCGAAAAGCTGAGCCCGGGGAACGGACCGAGCTGGCCCACCCCGTGCTTGATGATCAGTTGGCCGTAAGTGACAAAAATCAAGGTCAACGCGACTGGTATGTACTTCATCGAATACCCTCTCCCCGATGCACCACTTCGAACGCTCTTGCCCGACCGACCGTCATGCCAACGCCGCCTTCAACGCATCGATCACATATAGGAGCTCCTCGGTTTTCAGGGCCGAGTAGAACGGGAGGGTGATCCCGGCATCTGCCACGTATTCGGTATTGGGCAAGTTTCGAGCGAACGGCTCATAAATTGAAAACCGATGGACCGCCGGATAGTGTACACTGGTCTGCACCCCCGCATCGCTCAGCCCCTGTCGCACCTGATCTCGTCTCTGGCGATCGGCGTCTTTTAAAACGATGGGAAAGATGTAGTTCGAGACCGGCTCCGTATTGTGCCGAAACGGAACCACAATGCCATCGAGGTCCGCGAGCCCGTCGACATAGGCCTGGCGCAACGCTGCCCGCTTGGCCAAATCCGCCGGCAGCCCGTTCAGCTGAGCCACGGCCAGCGCGGCGCGCAGGTCGTCCAGACGGTAGTTGTACCCCAATTCGACAACGTCGTAGGAGGTGGAATGGCCCTTGGCCCGTTCGTACGACAGGGTGGTCATCCCATGGGAGCGCAACAGGTTTATCCGCTGATGATCTTCCGCGGAACCGGTCACCAGCATGCCCCCCTCTCCGGTACTGACATTCTTGTTGGAAAAAAAGCTGAAGCACCCCAACCGGCCGATCGTCCCCAGCTTTTGTCCCTGGTACTCCGACAATGGAGCGTGCGCCGCATCTTCGATCAGCTCTAGCCGGTGTCGGCGGCAGAGCTCGACGATCCGCCCCATCTCACAGGGGAACCCGGCGTAGTGCATTACCACAACGGCCTTGGTGCGCGGGGTGATCAACGCCTCGATTTGATCGGGATCGATGGTGAGGTCGTCGCACCCCTTGATATCGCAGAACACCGGCGTGGCCCCCACATACCGCACCGCATTCACCGTGGCGACAAAGGTCAACGAGGGCACGATCACCTCATCCCCCTCCTCGAGGTCGAGCACCTTGAGCGCCAGGTGAAGCGCCGCTGTACAGCTGGCCAATGCCACCGCGTGCTTTGCGCCCAACATCTCGGCAAACTGTTCTTCGAGCTCGGCGTTCATCGGACCGGTCGAGATCCATTTCGACCGGATCACCTCAACCGCGGCATCTACTTCCGCCTGACCGTAATTCAGATCGAAAAGGGGGATTTTATAGGCCATCGAACGTTTACCATCCCGGCGTCAACCGCCTGCTAAACACCGTAGAGTTGCGGTTTGTAGTCGCTCAAATGCCGGCCCAACCATTCGATGGTCAGCTGGAGGCCTTCTTCAAGGGTGAACCGGGGTTGCCAGTCGGTCTGGGCGGTGATTTTCCGGTTGTTGCACCGCAGCCGCTCGACCTCACTGTTGTCCGGCCGTATCCGCTCCGGTGCGGCCTCGATCGCCACCGGCTTGTTCATCAATTTGCCGATCAAAGTCACTAAATCACCGATGGATATCTCCTCGTTCATGCCGATGTTGGTCACCTGACCGACGAGCTGATCCGATTTGAAGATCGCCAGATATCCGTCCGCGGTATCTTTGACAAAGGTCAGATCACGGGTCGGGCTGAGGTTGCCGAGCTTCAGTTTCGCCTCCCCGGATAGCAGTTGGGTCACCACCGTGGGGATCACCGCCCGGGAGGATTGCCGCGGTCCGTAGGTGTTGAACGGCCGGACGATCTTCACCGGCAGATCGAATGACCGATAATAGCTGATCGCCAGCTGGTCGGCCCCAATTTTGCTGGCCGAATAGGGGGACTGGCCCACCAGGGGATGGGCTTCGTCAATCGGAACGTACTGGGCCGTGCCGTAGGTCTCCGAGGTGGAGGTGATCAAGATCTGTTGGAGCTCGTGCTCCCGCGAGGCCTGCAGCACATTGTAGGTGCCGTCGATATTGGTCCGCACATAGGCCTGGGGAGAGACATAGGAGTAGGGAATACCGATCAGCGCGGCCAGGTGAAACACCGCGTCGCATCCCTTGAGGGCGGCGTGGACGGAATCGTAGTCCCGAATATCGCCGGTGATGACCTCGATTTCTCCCTTGACCTTCGACTCCTCGAGCCACCCCCAACTGTTGCGGGAGTTGTATCGCAGGAAGGCTTTTACCGCGTATCCCCGTTCGACGCACCGCTCGGTCAAATGGGAACCGATAAACCCACCCGCGCCGGTGATGAGAACGGTTTTCAACTCTGCTCCTGATGGTTGAACAGTTGATTGTACACCTTCTGCACTTCCTCGTAGTTCTCAATGTTACCAATATCGAGCCAATACTCACTCATCTCATATTTGACAATCGGTACCGACTGCGCGAGGAGCTTGAGCATCAGTTTGTCCATACCGTAGTACTCATTGTCCGGAATGTGCTCGAACACCTGAGGGGTCATGACATAGATGCCGGTCAGGATCTTGGTTCGAATATCGGGTTTTTCCTCGATGCCGGTGACAAAGTCCCCGTCAAAGTAAATGTTGCCGAATTGGAAGGGGGTGATGATCTCTTTGATCGCCACGGTGAGCAGCGCCTGCTTTTGCAGGGCAAACTCGAAAAAAGCGGAGAAATCGATCGACGTCAGAATATCCCCATTCATCACCAGGAACGGTTCGACCAGATGCTCCCTGAGCAACGAAAGAGGTCCTACCGTGCCCAACGGCTTGGTCTCCTTGCTCACCTTCAGGGTGACACCGTACTTCGAACCATCCCCGAAAAAATTTTCGATATAGTCTGACTTGTAATTCGTGGCCAAAAAGATCTCGTCGAAACCGTGTTTTTTGAGATGCTCGATTTGAATTTCCAGCACCGCTTTTTCGCCGATGGGCAACAACGGTTTGGGGATGACCTGGGTAAACGGCTTCACCCGCGTGCCCAGACCACCAGCCAGTATCACTGCTTTCATTAAAAAAACCTACTTTCACTCCACCGATCCACCCATACCAAAAACCAGTGAAGAATAGCCGAATCGTCGGGCAAATATCAAGCCATGTGTCAGCCGGGTGTCTCCTGATCATCGCCTCCATTGTATCGTTGATTGTGATCCTCTTCGGATACGCCATCACCCGGCCGATCCAGCGGGATCTCGGGCGGCTCGAACGGGCAGTGACCCGGTTGGAGAGCGGGGAACTGAGCGCGCGGGCCAATGTCCCGGATCATGGGCGCGACAGACGGCGATTTTACCCTCGAAACCTCATCATGGGGAGGGGTAAAGGCGATCACCACCTGGCCGGTGAGGAAGATGCCGCCTCGTGAACCCTAAACCGGGGCAAAAACATTCATCCAACAGAGCAAAAACGACAGTCCCGACGTGAAGGGCTCGCCATATAACTGTATAAAAGGAGACAGCGCCATGAAAAAAAACGATTTGTGCTGATTTCGATTTTATCGATGGTGGGTTCGGCAGTTCTCGGCTGCGGGGGTGGATCGGTCGAGGGCGGAACCAATGCCGGCGGGGACGCCGACGCGGACAGCGACAGCGATGGGGACACGGACAGCGATAGCGACGCGGACACGGACAGTGACAGCGACAGCGACACCGATAGTGACAGCGATGGGGACGGAGATATTGTCGTCGACTTGACCAGGAACCGACTGGCTTCTCCCCTACCGCCGGGGGATATGATGCCCCAAGACGCGCCGATGATTTTGGTGCTGGGGTTTGACGATTGCATGTTTACCGGCAATCACGGGAACGAACAGAACGGACCGAACGCCATGGCCTGGATCGGTGAAGTGCTGGGCGGCCTCAAAAACCCGAACGGCGAAGATGTCGCCGTGGGTTACTACGCCAATGGGTGCTATCTGCCCAATGATGAAGGTCAAATCTGGGGCAGCGAGTCCGAGCTGATGCTGTCGGCGCACAACGATCTAATCGCTAAAGGATTTGAAATCGGCAACCATACCTTCGAGCACTTGGAAGACGTTCAACTGCAAGTATGGCATCGGCTGGTCAATGCGACCGATCCGTTGAAGCAGTACACAGACGGGGACGGCTGGATCCCCCAGGTGGGCACCTCAATCACCCACGAGCAGGTCTGGCAGGAATTCGTCATCGGCATCAACGAACAGACATTGAAGAACAAGTTGAGCGGCGTGACCGAGCTGTACGGATTCCGGGCACCCCGGTTGGAGATCAACGACGTGGGCCTGCAGGTGCTCCAGAACGAGGGGTATCAATACGACATCAACATCGAAGAGGGCAACCAGTGGTGCTACGTGCAAGCGGCCAACCGGCGGACAGGGAGCGAAGGCTTCAACTGGGCCGTCTATCCCTACACCTTGGATCACGGCGCACCGGGCGCCTGGCAGGCCCAGGACATGGGCGAGCGGGACTACCTGTACCACTTTCCACAAGCCCTGTGGGAGGTCACAGTATCGATGATGTACATCGGTGACAGCCTGACCGCCATCCCGGACGGTTTTCTGGCGGACTCGTTCGTTTGCGATCGGGCCGGCAAAACCTTCGAACCGTCGAACTCGGACAAGCTCCAAGCTTCAATTGCCGAGCGGATGATGTGCTACTACACCGATGCCACCGAAGCTGAGCTCGAGGAGTGGGTGGGTGACGCCATGCCCAGCACCACCGCCTTTGACTTCAACATGTTCCTCCTGCCCCGGTTGAACAAGGAGGAATGGCTCGCGCTGATGAAGTACAATTTCGAGCTGCGCTACAATGGCAATCGATCGCCCCTGAGCTACGGATTCCATCCGGCCGAGTTCAGCTCCCGCTACGACCAGGAGACGATTCTGGCCCAGGCCAACAACGAGGACTACGTCGATATTCTGAACAACTTCAACACGTTCGCCGAACGCAAGGCTGCGTTCAAGGAGTTCATCGATTGGGTTAAGGGCAAGGACGATGTGTACATTATGGGCGGCAAACAGGTGATGGAGTACATGAAGGCCCCCTTCGACAAACAGGGCAACCCGGTCGGCTTTCTACAGCCGGCCAGCCCGGCGTTGACCGACCTGTTTGATCACACCGGTCCTTGCGAAATCAACGTGGACGATGGCGGTGATTTGGGCTCTGAGGCGAGCTGCCAGATCACGGGCGACGCCTCGGCCACTATCGAGTTGACTTTGGGTGAGCCGGACGAGGCGAACGATTTGTGGCCGAACGCCGACGCCTACGTCACCTTCTCCGCCGGCGCCCTCGAGAAAGTCAACATCATCGATCTGGTGTACGAGACGGACGGTCCTGTGAGGGTCATGGCGCTGCCCGATCAAGGGTCGAGCCGAATTCCGATGCAAGTACTGTTGCACAGCAATACAGCTGGGGAGCGCACAGTGCGGATCCGGGTCAGGGACCTGAGGCCGATGCCCTACGCTGATCCGGACGCGATCAACATGGCCGAGTTCGTCGGTCCGGCCTACATGAAAGATGTAGTCGCTCTCTCCGTCTCCAGCGCGGCCACGACCACCGACAAAACCACGTTCAAAATCAAGAACATCGTCACCTACGGCGCGGCGCCCAGCGATTTCGAGCAAAAGGACGACGCGGTCAGAGCAAGACCGATGAAGTGGACCAATACCGTCAAGCGACCCCCGCGAACCCCCGGCCTGGGCCACAATTGGAAACGGTTTCCCCCCATCCCCGAATAAACCTGCGAGCAGTCCCGGCGGGGAGCCCCGGCGAGCAGCCCTCGCGCGCAGCCGTTACGGCCCCCGACGAAGCTCATCCCTCACTGAAAAACAGCTCAGATGGTGAGCTGCGGGTGAACCGCCTCGTTGCCGATTTTTCGGGCTCGCGTCGGTCGGTCGAGATCTACCCGGAATTGTAGCCCCAACGCCACGAGGAGGTTCCAGCCGGCAGCGAGCTCAATGTAGGGGGTGAACTCACCGCAATCGGGAATTCGGATGGTGGGGATCGACTGTTGCGCCTTGCTGATGGCGACCAGGTTCAGACCCACTCCCTGCCCCAAGACCTCTTTGAATTTGTCCATCTCCTCTTCGAACGGTTCGACGATGACGACCGCCTCGCCCGCTCGCATCACCTCTTCGATACCGTGCACCGCATAGGTATTTTCGAGATAGCTGGCGGGCAGGCGCGCTATTTCATTCGCTTTTAGAGTGAGCTCTTCGGCAACCCCGTTGTTGCGCCCGCAAAAATAGAGTCGTTTTGCTCCGATTAGCTGGGCCAGCACCTCTCGAGGAATACCGCCGGCCAACGTATCGGCAAAGGCATCCGCAACGGGCAAGAGCTCCCCGGCGTTGAGTGGAGCGCCAACTAACACCCGGATGAGCGCGTGAAAGAAAAGCGCCTGCTCGATGACGCTCTTGGTGGCAGCAACTGCGTTTTCATCGCCGCAGTGTAAGATATAGGTGCCGTTGCACAGCGCCTCGAGCGGGCTGTTTCGCGCGTTGGTCACGCCGAATCGATTCGCATTTCCCCGCTGTTTCAACTGCGCCATCAAGCCGATTGTCTCCCTGGTTTTTCCACTGTTCGATGCGCCGAACACGGCCCACTGTTCAAGGTCGTACTCCATTGCCTGCCGGCCGCTCTCGGTCACCACGGCAAACGGGGATCCCCGTCTCATTCGCAAGTTGACCGCGTTTTTTGCCGGGAAGATGCGGCTCGAGCCCTCTCCGCTCAGCAGCAGCTTCCTCACGCAGGAGACCCGATCGGCAAAGGGCCGCACCACGTCGGGGACAAAAGTCCTGATCACATCGACCGCCGAGATCATCTCTCGAATCAGGGCGAAATCGCTCGATTGAGCATTGTGCACCTGCATCTCAAATGGCCTGAAAATGTGTCGCCGTTGCGGTGCGGCTCACATCCAACTGCGCGTATCGCGGCAACTCCCCCACCAACGGTGCCGCGTAGTCGATGAACACCTCGGTGACGAACATGCCGTTGTCAGAAATCATGCTGCTCGGCATCGGCTTTGCTCGGACTGCCACGTCGGACAACGGAACAGTTGTATAAACGATTTCATACGCCGCCCCGGGTCTGCGGATCATGCTCACCATCACTCCGCTGACCCCGTCAAGAGCCAATTCGAATGCTTTTTTGCCGCACATTGCTGCCTCTTCCACATCCCGCGGGCTGACCCGGTCCGCACCGCACATCGGCAAGCTCTCCGTGATTTGAAACTCTCCCCGCCAATCGAACACTTCGGAGACCAACCGGTGGAGCGCGACCGCAGCGGATCCCCCTCCCATTGCACCGAATTCCAGGTTGGCAAATCTGTCCACCGTGGAGGCTGCGGAGACCGGTGTCCCGTCGTTCCAGGAGACACCCTCGCCACAGGCGATGTACACATACCCATAGCGATCATACACCTCTTTCACCGTGGCCAAGAACTCGCGTTTTTCCAGGGGAACCTCGGGCAACAGAATCATATGAGGAGCGGAGTCCGGAGTTGTTTTGGCCAGCGCAGAAGCAGCGGCCAGCCACCCGGCCTCCCGCCCGACGGTTTGATGGATCACAAATTGATCAACCCTCCGCATGTCCCGAGCGAGAATCCCGGCTTCCAATGTGGACAGGGCCACGAAGCGGGCCGCTGAGCCGTAACCCGGCGTGTGATCGGTACCGAAAAGGTCGTTGTCGACCGTCTTGGGAATGCCCACTCCGACAACGTCGTAATCCCGTTTTCGACAGTAGGCCTCAATCCGCAAAATGGTATCCATCGTATCATTGCCGCCGATGAGAAACAGGAAACCGATTTCGAATTCCACGAGCAGCTGAAACACCGCCGGAAGATCGTCGTCCTGTAATTTGTAGCGGCAGCTGCCCAGGGCCGAAGAGGGGGTTTTGTGAAGGTTGTCCAGGACGTCGATTGGCTGATTGCCCAGGTCAACGACCTCCCTGTTCAAGAAGCCCTCAATGCCAAACCGCATCCCCCAGATTCGATTCACCAGGGGGCACTGGTTGGCCTCATTGACGACCGCGGCCAGAGAAGCGTTGATCACCGCAGTGGGACCGCCAGATTGACCGATGAGTATATTGCCTCGATTTGAAAACATGGGATGCTCCTGTTTGATCGCACATGCTTAGGACTGACTCAAAAATAGGTTGGAGATGAGAGGTGACAAGCGGACATTATGGCAAGGCGCGAGGAGAGCGCATAGTGAACTATGTAAACGACGA
>JANQET010000084.1 GCA_028278265.1 Myxococcota bacterium | reverse complement strand
CTCATCATGGGTTTCGTTCGCCACGGGGATCTGCTCGGGTTCTAATTCGACCTCTTGCGCGAGAACGCCACCGGATAGGGTCAGGCCACCACATACAATTACCCAATACATTAGTCGCTCGATCATGTTTGCCCCTCGTAAGAGTACTGAATCAAACATCATTTTGACGCTGGCGGCTCAAAGGAAATTCACGACGTTTCCAACCCAGCGGATTGGCGATGGCAACGGAAATTGTTGGAATTCGATATTTTGTTCGGTGCTCAAAAAAAGCTTTATTTTTTCTGTATTATGTATAAAATTTAAATTAACAATGCGGCTTTGTGTGCTGTGTTTTCTGTGTAACTATATATAATAATTAATAGTTTTTTGATTTGGCAATATGTGAATATGATTATTAGAATAGTCAATTTATGCATATATATTAAACATGCGCAACGCAGACAAGGGTTCGAATAGGTCTATGAAAACAGCCGATTAGGCAGGTTTGAATTCGAGAAAACGGAGGCCGTGATGGTGCATGCAAAAAAAATACTCCCGCTGGTGCTGTTGACCGGCGCTGTGGCCGCGCTTCCACAGTGTAGTGCGGGCGAGGATGTGGACCAGGATGATGCCCCAGGTGGCGACAGCGATGGGGATGGGGACAGCGATGGGGACGGGGACAGCGATGGGGACGGTGATGGGGATGGGGATAGCGACAGTGATAGTGACAATGACAGTGATGGGGATAGCGATGGGGACTCCGACACCGATGGGGATACGGATTCGCAGACCGATGGTGCCCCTCGAGTCGAGCTGATTTGGGAGGACAACTCGGCAGATGAGGATTCGTTTGAGGTTCAGCGGCGCACTGACGGTGCCGACTTTTCCGAGATCGCGGTGGTTGATGCCGATCTCAGCAGCTATCTGGATCTGTCCGTTGAAACCGGACGGGCCTACACGTACCGCGTTCGGGCCAAGCGCGGTAACCAACACTCCGCCTGGTCAAACGAAGCTTCAGTGCAGACCCGAACCGAGGCGACAGAGCCGGCAGTCGAGAGAGCGATCCAGCGCGGATCGCAATGGGCAAATTGCGGATTACCGCAGTTCCTTGCCGACGGGTCAGACCAGCGAGTGCTGGCCCGCGTCGAAGTGACCGGGCCGGTGGCCGACTTAGGCCTGCCCATCTACGCCCACCTGCAGGATCACCTTAAGAACGAATATGTGTTGGTGGTTGCCACACCAGCGCGATTGGAGCGGTCCGGCGTGGAATACGTCGTGCTGGATTCCGATGCGTCCGGCACTGACTATATCATCGGTGAGGGGCGAGGAATCGAGGCCCGCGAAGAGGCCTCCATGATCGCTGACGTGCTGATCGATGATGGATTGCAAATCGTCATGCGCGCCGACGATAGCCAGGCAGAGGCGCTCGCCCGATTGGGCTTCGACATCGAGCGGTTGGATGCTGTACCGATAGTGTGGCCTCGGTCGACAAACCGGGACACGTTGTCCTTACAGGCGAATTACGATCCCACAATCGAAGAGATAATCGAGCAAGTGACTGAGGATAAGGTGAACGATTATCTGGGCGGGGTGAGTGGCGAGTGGCCGGTCACGGTGGGCGGGGACGAATTCACTATTGTTACCCGCAACACCCGATCAGGCGAACCAATCGAGAAAGCGACACAGTACGTCTACGAATTCTTGGAATCACTGCCGTTGAACGTCAGCTACCAGGAGTGGGTGTCGAGCAGTATGTCGAATCGAAATGTGATTGGTGAGCAACCGGGCGTTGGACGAGAGGACGAGATCGTCATCATCGCCGCTCATTTGGATGATATGCCGTCGAGTGGGCGGGCGCCAGGAGCTGACGACAACGGCAGCGGGGTGGTGGGGGTGATGCTCGCCGCTGAGATTCTCAGCCAGTACGAATTTGAACGAACCGTGCGCTACCTGTTTTTCACCGGCGAGGAGCAGGGCTTGATCGGTTCGAAACGCTATGCCAGCAAATTATACGATGAGGGCGCCAATGTGATCGGTGTCTACAACATCGACATGATCGGCTATGACAGTGACAACGAACCGATCCTGCGCCTGCACACGCGCACCCCGAACAACTCGGGCAATCCGGGGGACGTGGCCATTGCCAACACATTCGTGGATGTGGTCGAGGAATACGATTTGGGCCATGCCCTCACGCCCATCGTCGATGAGGACGGAAAATCGAACAGCGACCATTCATCGTTTTGGAACAAAGGATATCCCGCGATTCAAGCCGCCCAGGACGGCGACAACGACAAAAATCCTTACTACCACAAGGTGAAAGACGATCTGTCCAATGTCAATTTGGGATATTTGACTTACTATCTCAAGGGCTCAGTGGGGACCATCGCCCATATGGCTATTCTAAGCGTGCTGGCCGCTCCGACCGATCTCAACGCCACTGTGTTGTATTAATCTGAGTTCAAGGGAGGTGGACCTCCCGATGATTGGGTCCGTCCCTATTTTCTTAAATAGCGCGTGAGCAGTTGCACCAGTTCTTCGAGCAGTGTGGTGTGATCTATCCCTGCCGGGGTGTCGTGCACCAACCAGCGAGTGAGTTGTCCGATGGTCTGGCCGAGTAAGGCGGCCATTGCGCGGTGATCCCCTTGGCGGACGTCGGGGCGTTCGGCCAAGAGGGTGCTGACCCGTTGGAGGTGTTCGACGTCCTGTTCCTTGTGCAGTTCATCGACGGCTGGGGATTCCCGCAGCACAGCTGCCGAGAGGGCCTTGGTTAGGGACGGATCGGCCGCATGCAATGCGGTCAACTCGGTAAGCAATTTGCGCAGACTTTTCTCCAGCGGAATACCCGGATCGGCCAGCTGCTCCAATGCCCGATCAATGACCTGGTGCACCTCGGCGTGATGCCCGGTCAACAAGCGCATGAGCAGGCTATCCTTGTGGGGGAAGTACTGGTAGAGGGAACCTACCGATACGCCGGCTCTAGCGGCAATTCTATTGGTCGTGGTTCGAGCATAGCCCAATCGGGCGAAAGTCTCCGCAGCTGCCTGCAGAATGTCTTGGACCATCTGCTTGGACCGTTGTTGGCGAGGCTGCTTTCGAACGCCCTCCGGTGGGGTTTGGGGCCGATGTCGGGAACGTCGAACGCGAGCAGGGCGGTTTGGTCCGGTTGATTTCACACGCTGCTCTCCAAGCGTTATCATTTTAGAATTGTTGCTCTTTTTGGTTGTTTTTGAATTGCCCATAATCCCCTCTATGGTGCGAGTAGACAATGCGAGCTATTGCTCATATATTTTGATTATGCGAGGTTTTACTCGCGTTGTCAAACGGTCCTGAGGGGCCGCGGAGGAGGCTAAGATGACGACCAATCGAATCGCTTTTCAATCATCAATTGCTGCCGGTGATAAGCTGCCGGGATCGGCAAAAGAGATCGCCGAATCGCTGAAAGCATTGCCTGAACCCCACCGCTGCCCCTGGTGGGTCCACTATCTGCTGGTCAGTCCGTTGCGTCGGTTAACCGAGTCCCCTGAAAAACTGGTGGGGCCGTTTGTCGAACCCGGCATGACAGTACTGGATCCGGGGTGTGGCTTCGGCTTTTTCACCTTGCCCCTGGCGCGCATGGTCGGAGCCCAGGGAAAGGTGTTGGCGGTCGATGTAGAGCCCCGGGTGGTCGAACGCATGCACCGCCGGGCCCGCAAAGCCGGATTGGCCGAGCGAATCGACGGCCGCACCTGCCAGCTGCGAGATCTCAATCTCGCTGAGTACGAGGGCCGAGTGGATTTGGTCTCGGTCATCCACACCCTGCACGAATTCGAAGACCTCGTCGGATTCTTTGCCCAGGTGGCGTTGCTGCTCAAACCCACTGGGCGGTTGCTGGTGATCGAGCCCAACGGCCACGTCACTACTGAACAATTTACCGCGGAGCTCAGCTGGTGTCGGTTGGCGGGATTTCGCGAGTTGAACGCACCGGATCTCGGCCGCAAACGGTTGGCCGCTTTGTTCGCACCGCCGGTTGTGTCGAGTTGATCAGGACGTTGGGGGATCGAATGGGGGAGCCGGATTAATTGGCCACGCAGAGGGTGGGCGGCATAATGATCCCCTGTTGCTCCAAGGCGTCGATGACAATGCCGGGGATCTCCTGGCAGTTGTGCTCCGCTGGACAGGTGGAGGGATCGTCGACCTCGCAATCCCGCGCGATACAGGTGAGGCGGGTCAGCCCGGCTCCTTCGACGCCGTTGACATCTGGAACACAGTAGTCCGCGTCACAGTCACAGTCGGTATGGGTGTTGCCGTCCGGATTGGCACATTGGGCATCCAGACATGAGTAATCGTTCGTATCCGTGTCGTGATCCCCGTCGGAATCGGTGTCACTGTCGGCATCAGAGTCTGAATCGGAATCGGTATCCCCATCCGTGTCCGCATCCCCGTCGGTCGATCCATCGGGTTCATCGACGTCATCGTCCGTACCGCAGCCAAAACTGGCGAGAACGAGCATTCCGAGCAGGGTCAAAAATTTCGTATTGATAAACATCTAGACGTCCTCCTTTTTATTGCGTCTATTTGCCGAGCAATAACTCGACCGAGTTGTCGTAGAGAACCTGTTGCATCTCTTGTTCACTGAATTGGGCCAGTTGCATCTGTTCGATGAAGTAGGTGAGATAGCTTCTGAGAAAACCGGAATACTGGGCACCGTCCGTTGCGAAAAACACCCTCGAGAACAGATCGAATTCTCTGATCTTGGCCAGCACATAGGGCAGCTGAGTCTTGAATTCATCGAGTTGCTGATCCTCTTCGGAAATGGGATTGCCGTCGATGTCAATTTTAAACGGCCGCTTGAGCGCGCTGAGGTCGAGGTAGACATTGTCGTGATCCCGGCACAGCTCGAGGGAGTGGTTTACCGACCGGGCGTCCCCCTGTCCGGCATGAGCAAAGATAAAGACCACGAGCGGCTTGCCGTCCTCACCGTTGTATTTCTCAATGGTCGATTGCAGATGGATGGGGTCGTAGTAGTTTGGCTGATCCATCGAATTGGGCGCCGGTGAGAAACCGGTGTGCAGGAGCACCGGCACGTCGAATTCCGCTGCGATGTCGTAAATTCCGTGATAGTGCTCGTCGTCAAATGCAACTCCTTGATGGGCATGGGCCAGCTTGATGCCGACGATGAGTTCCGGATAGATCGCAAAATAGCTGCGCACCGCCGCAAGGCGGTGGGTGACAATAGCCGGTTGTGAAAAATCATCAAAATTGATGCTGACCATGCCGTGGAATAACGGCGACCCGTCTGCGGCCGTGTTGCGCTCATCGAGCAGCTGTTCTTTCAGCTCGAAGTTGGTGGCGTATCCGGTTGTATGGTGGGTGTAGACGGCGAGAATGATTCCCCCGTCGATTCCAGCCATCTCCATCTGTGCGGCAATGCCCACGTGGGGATCATAGGGATCCACGGCGAGATCCAGCGCCGGCGGAGAGTACAACCGCGAAAATTCCGGCATCCCGCCGATGATGAAGCTTTTGCCCTGCGTGTTCATCTGAGCGTAGCTGCCAAAATGGAGATGGGGATCGAATACCCGGTATTCCTTGCCGTCAATGGTAACCGAAGCCCCCGCTGCAATGGGAGAGAGGAATGCCAATAGCAACAGGGTGCAGTTGATTTGTTTCATCATTTCCATTCTCCTCGTCCTATTCCGTCGCCAGTTTCATTTCCGGCGGATCGGGTTTGAGCTCGTAAGCGTCAAACACGCCGATGGCGATGGCTTGATCGTTTTCGTATTGGCAGGAGAAGCCGGCGGCGTAGAAGACAAACCCTCCGCTCTCCTCGCTGGGTGCGCCAAACTGATCTTCGATGGCGCTGCGCGATGAGCCCGGGAGGGGCTGGCCAGAAAACTCACCGCCGGGCAACGCCCCCAGGGCGATCACCTTGGATTGGTCGTTCACATCCAAATCGAGTTCTGATGTCACGACAACCTTTAATCTGAGCTCCTGATAATCGAGATAGGCGATGCGGGCAAAGGCCAACTTGGTGGTATACGGTCCAATGAGTGCTTTGACGTCCCCATAGGTCATTCCCATTCTCAGATCGCCAATGCCAATCCCGGGTACGACGGCCAATCCACCGGGGGGATTCGAAGTATCGGTATCTGTGTCGATGTCCCCATCAGATGCCGAATCCGTGTCACCGGCATCAGGGGTATCTGAATTGTCACTGCTCGATTCGCATGCCCCTGCGGTAAAGAGCAGGACACCGCAGACAATGATAGGCAATAGACGCATTGAGTTTCCTTTCTGTGCCTTGAACTCGCCACGGCGAACCCGATGCACAAACGGTGTTGAGCTCAATTGTGTTTTTCTTCCGACCAGTCGGTAGATTCGATAACGCCCAATCAGATAGCTTGTCAAATCATTTTTTTGGATTTGAAGGGATTGGATTTGGGATCCAAAAAAGATCAAAAATTTGGTGATTCACATAAGGGGTAAAAATGGTTCAACAATCAATTGAATGGTTCTTCGAATTCATTGTTTCCAATTCAAACAACAGATCATTGGAACCTGACTCCTGTTGTCTTGGGGAGGGGGATCGGCTTGTGCCGACCCACGAAAAAGAGCGTCATCAATCCGTCTCTGTAAATTAACCAAAAGGGAATCGTTCATGACTGTGAATGGGGCTCCTGATCGGACATCCGGTCGCTTGCGCTAAACCTGGAAAAATGCGCCGGTTGAAATGAAAACGAATTGTTATACTGGCGGGTTGAATATTATTAGGTTAACCAGAGCCTGTACTTTGCCCGTATTCTTGTAAGTTGATGCTGACGCTGTTCACTCTGTCGGTTTATTTGGGTTTGTCCGGACAGATGGGTCTGTCCACCGCGTGGTCTTGCCAAACGTGACACAGGCGCCGTTTGCAGCGGAATAGGGGCGAATACGCTGTTGCTGCATGGTTATGTATCTAATTTAGATGAAGTTCAGTAGATTCTTTATCTTTCTGTCAATGATTGCCCAGTAGTTTTGTCATATTGGGAAGTCAATTGGCGATTTTTGTCCTTTTTTGTAGTTTAAACTATTTCAAATCGATCTTTTCTCTGATATGAGAAAAATTAAGAGAATAATAACCGACTGTAAATTTCCGTTCGTATAGAAACGCTTCGAGGGAGAACCATCTGAATGCCCTTGGAAAGGGGGGATCGCGTGTCGTCGAAACCAAAGGAGGAGGATATGAACGACGCAACATGTCAATTTCTGCATCGACGGTTACCAGCGTACAGTTTGATCGCGGTAGGTGTACTTTTCCTGGCGCCGGCCTGGGCGCAACAGGAGAATGCACCGTTGGATGGTCCGGAGGGGGAGGCAACGGAAACGACGGTAGAGGAGGAGGGCGGTGCCCCCGAGGTGGTCCCTGATCCCGATGTGGCTCCTGAGTCCAATGTGACCCCTACGCCTGATGTGGCCCCTGAACCCGATCCCTCACCTGGTGAAGAAAAGAAGGGTGTGGAGGAGATCGTGGTTACCGGCAGTCGGATCGGCAGGAGCAATCTGGACGAGTATGCCCATATTACTGTTCTGTCATCAGAACAGATCCAGCTATCCGGCACGGCGACCATCGACGACCTGCTGACGATTCAACCATCGGTGACCCTGCAGGGGGTCAACAAACAACGGAACTACCAGGGGTTCGGACTGGCCACGGTGGATCTGCGCAACTTGGGTCCGTCGCGCACCTTGGTGCTGGTCAACGGCCGGCGGTTCGTCAAGTCGGGCCAGGGGGGAGAAGGGGTGGACATGAACAATATTCCCGTGGCGATGATCGAGCGGGTCGAGGTGCTGCACGATGGCGCTTCGGCAATCTACGGTTCGGACGCGGTCGGGGGCGTGGTCAACATCATTCTGAAAAAAGATTTCGAAGGGTTTCAGGTGGACATGGGCGGGGGCATCACCACTCACGGAGATGCCGAGGACTTCTCTCTCTCCGCGACGATGGGGGGCAACCACGACCGGGGCAACATGCTGGCCAATCTCTCCTTTTATCACCGGGAGCCGATCGCCCAGAAGGACCGGGAATGGGCCGAGTACCCCTATGTGGCCGAATTCTTCGATCCCGATGGCAATCTGATTCGGATTCGGGGTAGCTCGTTCGTGCCGTCCGGCCATGTTATCGTGCCAGGGGAGGAAGGCCCGGAGCACTACCTCTTCGTGGAGAATGATGGCAAGAGCTACAAGCCGTGGGGCGATGAAGAAGACCGCTACAATTACGCGACCAATATGTGGTTGATGGGGCGCAACACCCGTTATTCGTTGACCATCGCCGGCAACTACGAGCTCAGCGAAAACATCAACTCCTATATCGAAGGGACCTACACCCATCGCAAGAGCGTCACCCAGCTCGCCCCTGAGCCGGTCGGCTCGGGAACTGCGGCGTTTCCCGGTGCGGTACCGGTGCCGACCGACAACCCCTACCTCCCCGATGATTTCCGGGAGGACATTCTCACGGACGATATCGAAAATATCTACATGATGAGGCGGATGGTGGAGATCAACAATCGGGTTTGGGATACCAACGCCAACACTTTTCGCATGGTATTGGGATTGGAAGGAGAATTCCTCGAGGATTTCAACTGGGATGTCTACGCCAATTACGGTAAGAACCGCAATCACATCATCAACAACGGTGCGATCAACCTGGCCCGGCTGATGGAGACATTGGATCCGGATTTGTGCGCCCAGAACGCCAACCGGGGCTGTGTGGTGGGCGACTACTTCGGCGCCGGTGACGTGCAAGACGAGGTGATCGATTACATTCGGATCGATGAGCAGACCACCACCGAGTGGGATATGATGGAGGTCGGCGCGACCCTCGGGGGAAGGTTGTTCAGATTGCCCGGGGGGCACTTTGCGGCGGTGATCGGTGGGGATGCCCGCTGGGAATCCGGGTACAACCTGCCAGACTCGGTGACCGCGGCCGGCGACACCTCGGGCAATGTGATCAAAAAGACCGAAGGGGACTACAATGCTCAGGAAGTCTTCGTCGAGGTCAGCGCTCCGCTGCTCAAGGACATGCCGGGTGTCGATGTGCTGACCATTGACCTGGCGGGTCGGTTTTCGGCCTATGACACGTTCGGATCCCAGTTCACCTATCGCGCCGGGATGAGCTGGGGGCCGATCCCGGATCTGCGCCTGCGGGGGGTCTTTTCCACTGCCTTCCGCGCGCCGAGCATCAATGACCTCTACGGGGGGAACGCCGATTTGTGGGAAAACTTCATGGACCCGTGCACCGAGTGGGAGAACTCCGATAACGATGTACTGCAACAGAACTGCGAGGACCAAGGGGTGCCCCAGGGTTGGCGGCAGTCGTACGAGCAGATTCGCACGGTCATCGGCTCCAACTCTGAGCTCGAAGCCGAGACCTCGAAGAACTTCAATGTGGGGCTCGTGTTTACGCCGACTTTCTTGCCCAAGGATATCGGGGCTTCGTTGACCGCTGACTTCTACAACATCATCGTCGACAACGGCATCACCACGTTGAATCACATCTATTTGATGGAGGAGTGCTACAACTCCCAAGGGATGGGACACGAGTATTGCCAGTATGTGCAAGCCCGCAACCCGGTGACCCACGATATTCAGGGGCTCGACGCGAGGAAGCTCAATGTCAATCAAATCAACACCAGTGGGCTCGATTTCGCCCTGGCGGTGAACTTTCCCATTTGGCAGACCCTGCGCGGCAGCGCGGCTTGGAACGCCAACTACCTGATCAAGTATCACGAGGAAAACACCGACTCCGGCGTGGTAGAGGAACACGAGGGCAAAATTCGCGGTGAGCGGGGGAGTATGACCCATCTGCGTTGGACCGCCAATGTGGGCCTGCACGGCGAGAGCTGGCAGTGGAACAACCGGTTGCGCTATATCGGCGCGGCAGATTTCTTCGAGGTCAGCGATCCCAGTACCAAAGATACTTCGAGTGTGCCGGTGGTGGTCTACTGGGACATGTCCGGACGGTATACTTTCGGGGAGTTGAATCTCATTGTCGGGGTGAACAACCTGCTGGACAAGGAGCCCCCGTACATGTGGACCGAGGGGGGACAGAACGGCAACGGCTTTACCTACGATTTCCTCGGGCGCTACATCTACGCCAAGATCGGCTATACCTTTTTCTAATCTGGTTGGTGCGCGTTAAAATCGGACCAATCCGTCGCTGGTGATTCTTTTTTGGCCCGCCGGCTGATATAGTGTCCCCGTGAAACGAAAGAAGAAGAAGACAGGGCGGGGGAGTCACCGACTGCCCAAGGGCAAATCGGCCCGGTCTCAAAGACATCCCCCCTGGGGCCGGGAAAGCGCCGTACCGACGGAAAAGAGAACCTACCCCCTGTGGCAGCGTTTGATTCTATCCGTGGTCTCGGCCGGGCTATTCTTCGCCTTGCTGGAGGGGCTGTTGCACCTCGGCGGAATTCGCCCGCTGCTGTACGAGGAGGATCCCTACGTGGGGTTCACCGCATCGAGCCCGCTCTTCGTGCCACAGCCGTCAGCTGGCCGGGGGTCGCTGATGGTGACCGCCCCGAATAAGCGCACCTTGTTCAATGAACAACGGTTCGACCGCCGTAAATCCAAGGACTCCTTTCGCATCTTTTGTCTCGGTGGCTCGACCACCTATGGCCGGCCCTACGATGACAGCACCTCGTTTTGTGGATTTCTCAGAGCGTTTCTCGCCGCGGCCGAGCCCTCCCGCAGGTTCGAGGTGATCAATGCCGGTGGGATCAGCTATGCCAGTTACCGCGTGGCCCTGTTGATGGAAGAACTGATCGAGTACCAACCCGATTTGTTCATTGTCTTGTCAGGGCACAACGAGTTTCTCGAGAAGCGGACCTATTCACAGATTATTCGTACCCCCCGGGCTGTGCGGTGGATCGGTGCGGCAATGGGTAACACACGCACGTACGCCGCATTGAATCAGCTCATCGAATCGTTGGACGGGTCTGCTGATCGACCAAGCGCAGGCGGTGAGCTGCTCCCCAGCGAGGTGGTCACAGAGCTCGAGAAAAGCGTCGGCCCGGAGGCATACCACCGGGATGATGGGTTCAAGGCGCAGGTGTTGGCCCACTATCGCTACAACTTGAACCGAATGATTGACATTGCCCATTCCGTCGGCTCGCAGATTCTACTGGTCACCCCAAGCTCCAACCTCAAGGACTGTTCGCCGTTCAAAAGCGAGCATCGATCGGACATGAGCCGTGCCGTGATAGCGCAGTTCGATGGGCTACTGGGTAGAGCCGCCCGGGCGCTCGAGTTGAAACAGGTCGAGCAGGGATTGGGCTGGGTCGAGCAGGCGATTGGGCTGGATGATCGCTATGCGGCGGCGCACTATCTTCGCGGTCGTCTGTTGTGGTCTGCGGAGCGATTCGAAGAGGCTCGTGTCGAGTTTGTCCGCGCTCGGGACGAGGACATCTGTCCGTTGCGGGCTCTCTCCACCATGCTCGATATCGTCTCAAATACGGCGACCGAGCGGCAGGTACCGACCGTCGATTTCAATTCCTGGACAGCAACCCATTCAGATCACGGTACACCCGGCGAGCAGCTGTTTTTGGATCACGTTCATCCGGATGTGGATACCCATCAAGCATTGGCTGTGCTGTTGCTCGATACGATGAAACAGGAGGGGATGATCGAGTCATCCCTTGCTCGGGATCGGATTGCGCGTATCAGTGACCGGATCAAGAACACCATCGACCATCAGGCTCATGCCAAGGCCCTGCGCAACTTGGCCTTTGTGCTGGGGTGGGCCGGCAAGACGGACGAATCAAAAAGATTGGCCCGGCGAGCTGAGGCGATGTTGCCCACCGACGCGGCGACCCAATTCAGATTGGGGGCCAATGCCGAGGCCGAGGGAAACGGGGCTGAGGCGATTCGTCACTTTCAACGGGCGCTGGAGTTGCAGCCCGATCATCTGCAGACGATGAACCGCTTGGGTCAGGCGCTGATGGCCCAAGCATCACACCTGAAAGCGGTTCCGCTGTTTCAAGCGGTGTTGAGCCGGGACGCTGCCAACACGGTGGCTCTGTACAACCTGGGAAACGCCGCGGTGATCACAGGAGATTTACCCGGAGCGGTGGACTATTATCGACGATACCTGGTCGAAGAGCCGGAAGCAGCACAGGTGATTTCCAATCTGGGTAGTGTGCTGTCCGACTTGGGTCGGCACGAGGAGGCGGTTCGGGAGCATCGCCGGGCGTTGGACCTGGATCCGAAACTGTCCCAGGCTCACTTCAACTTGGCTAATGCGTTATTCAGACAACAGCGATTTGACGAGGCGATCGAGCATTTTCGACACTATGTGCGGGCCGAGCCAGATCAATCCATCGGACACACCGCCCTGGGTAAGGCACTGGCGGCCAACGGCAAGGTCGATGAGGCCATCACCGCCCTTGAGGTGGCCATGGCCGCGGATCCAAACCAGCCTGCGCCGGTGATCAGCGCCGCTAGACTGCTCGCCGGTCACCCGGATCCCCAACGCAGAGATCTGAGCCGAGCTCTCAATCTCGCCCGGCGCGCCGCTGACCTGACAAACCATAGAAACGCAAAGGTATTGACCCACCTGGCAGAGATTTACGCAGCATCCGGACAAAATGATATGAGCGCAAAAACAGCCAGATCTGCAGTGGCCATTGCAGTCCAATCCAATCGACTAGACCTGGTGAATCGGTTGAAAGCGCTGCTGGCCGATTTGTAGGATGATACCCTTTTACACAACCTTTTACACAACCCCACCCACGGTGTATTGTGGCACCTGTTGTTGGGCACGATCTCAATGTTTCGACATTATAAAATTCGTGTGAAGACTAAATCGTACGCTAAGCTAGAGTTTCGCCATTATCAGTCCAAATTTCGTCATTCGCAGTGGAAACAAATGGGAGCATCTAGTCAGCGATGGCGGGGGCAGACATCTGTCT
>JANQET010000079.1 GCA_028278265.1 Myxococcota bacterium | reverse complement strand
AGACAGATGTCTGCCCCCGCCATCGCTGACTAGATGCTCCCATTTGTTTCCACTGCGAATGACGAAATTTGGACTGATAATGGCGAAACTCTAGTCTATCGGGTCTTGCTCGAAGTGGAGACCCTCGAGGGCATGGCAGAGCCGCAGTCGGCAAACGTGATCATCGACCCACAACTCGAACCGGGATGGCCCATTGCCCTCGTTGATCTGGGGCTGGACTACTCGGGCAGTGTGCGGTTTACCCCGACGATATCGGACGTGGACGGGGATGGGACCGGGGAGGTGATCATCGCGGGCAGCAACAAAGTGGTGGTGCTCACCCACCAGGGGGTGCTGTTGCCCGGTTGGCCGCAGGCGGTTGTGAGCGACCATCCCTTCTCCCGGGTGGCGACCGGGCCGGTCGCCGGTGACGTGGATGGGGACGGCGACAAAGAGATCGCGACGATCAATAGCGATGGTGAAATTTTTGTCTGGCATGGGGATGGATCGATGGTCACCGGTTGGCCAGTCGACTCCGGTGAGGAGGCGACCCATGAGCTGATGTTGGGAGATTTGGATCGGGATGGGGTGCTGGATATTGTCACCGCTTCGTCGGGGGGAACGATACAAAGCAGAACAGGAGACGGCGCTCTAATGCCCGGATGGCCGATCAATCACATCAATGCACCCTGTGAGCCGGCCTTGCCCCTGGTGGCCGACCTGAACGGGGATGGATTCAACGATCTGGTGGCCTCCTTCTCTGATTGGGACAATGGCTATACCACCATGGTGACAAATCACCAGGGCGCGCTATTGCCCGGCTGGCCCAGGCTCGAAGCGGGATCGCTGGCCTATCCCGGTCAACTGGCCGCTGGAGACTTGGATGGTGATGATGACCTCGAAATCGTCTTCTCGCCGAACGAGGGAACGGTTTACGCCTTCCATCACGACGGGACGACCGTTGCAGGTTGGCCGGTACCCGTCCCCTGCGATACACCGGTGACAGATACCCACCCTCTCGCCCTGGGGGATGTCACCGGCGACCAGCGCTTGGAGGTGGTTCTCGGCGTGCGGTGCCGTTACGATAACGATCTGGACAACGAGACGGATTGGCTGACGGTATGGAACGGCGAGGGAACCGTGCTGCCCGGTTGGCCCCGGACATGGCGCAGTAAAAGGGGTCAGACCGGATACAGCGGCGCAGCGTTGGTCGATGTGGATTTCGATGGGATTGCCGACGTGATCGCCGCCCATGACTATGAGGAACACAATTTCGTCACCCAGGCGTTTCGCTACACCGGTGAATCGATCGACGGTTTTTCCCGACCGGCGTGGTCCAGCACGGGCAAACCCCCGGCGATCGCCGATCTGGATGGGGATGGTCGATTGGAGATGGTGTGGTTCGAGGGCAGCACACGGATCGTCACCTGGCAGTTGTCGGCCGGCGAAAAGGCGGTCTTACCGTGGCCGATGGTTCGTCGGGACCAAAGACACTCCGGCGTCGCTGAAATAGAAGGGGGCGGGGATGCAGACGCGGACGCGGACGCGGACACCGACACAGACACGGACGCGGACGCCGACACGGATACGGACACAGACACCGATGGTGACGGGGACGCCGACGCCGATTCTGACGCGGATGCCGACACCGATGGGGACGCCGACGGCAACGACGGAGACGAGAACAATCCCTCCGAGGGAAACTGCGGATGTCGTCAGGCAGGGGCGGACCTCCCTCGAACAGGAGATCTCGTCGCAATAGGTCTTCGATCGATGCTATTTCTTCGCTAGATCTGATCCCCAATAGTGATGCCCAGCGGTTCGTTCCAGACCGAGATGAGGTGAATCAAGGCGACTGATTTCCGGGGTGCCGCAGTTTTACAGGTCACAATCCCACGCTATACTTTTTTTGTACCCATGCGATGGATACCGACAATAGTCGCTTTGCTGCTGTACAGCGGTGTCTCGGCGGCCCCCAATGATCAGTCCCGGTCCAGGATCGATCTGGCCGGGTTCGAGTACATCGATCAAACCCTTGAAATACGACTCACCCCGACGCGGGCAGAGCGGGTCAAAGTCACCATTCGCCCGTTGAACGATATCGGTCGGCGCACCGGGCGGGTGAAAAAACGGACGGTCGAAGTGACCCCCACCGATCCGCAAATCCCGCTCGACGTTGGCTTGATCTCGGCTCACGGAATCGATCTCTCCGTCGGCAAGCGCGAGTACCGGATTCTCGCCAGCCGGGGACTCTGGTATCTCAGCCCCAACGCACGTCAGCGCCCGTTCCCCGGACCGTTCAAACCCGATGTCGTCCACCAAAACGATGTGGTATTGGCCCCCCGATTTGTCGCCTCGGGAAAAATTGCCGACACGCACCAGTTCGAAGTCGGCCGCACCCTCGGTCGTCAGGGCACCCACGGGATCCCGGTCACCCCCAAGGAAGCGATCGTGGTCACCGGGGCGAGCACCCTCGGTCCGGTCACTGTCACGTTGACCCAGCGCATCGACAAACAAAAGGTCGAATATTTTGACTATCCCTTGATGATGAACAAGGAGCGCCAACGCTATGTGCTGCCCTTGTTTCGCTTTGTTCCCCGCCGGGACGATCAGCAGCGTCTGAAGACCATTTACGCCGTATCGCTTCGCTCCCAACGACCGGCACGAGAAGAGGATGTAATCGAAATCGAGCTATTGGCCAAGACCAAGCACTATCTGGCGGTCGCCGACGCCTCGATCAAGGGCGCCGGGATGCGATTCAAGCTGATCAATCGACAGCTGGCCGGCCGAGCGACCGTGTCGATCCGCAACGACAAAGGTCATACTCGAGTGGTCAACCTCAAGCGCAATGGGGTGGTGCCAGCAATTCTGGAGCAGGAATCGGCCTACTATCTGTGTCTGGACAATGAATCCAATAATCGATCGTGCGATCCTCCCGACGCCCCCTGGACCAGCTATCGCGTGCCTCGGCAGCGGGATCGACCGTTCATCATCGACTCATTCACAAGCGGCCTACCGGTCAACTCGGCCCGGGAACCGACCCAGACCTTCACCAGCGCACCCTCGATCACGGATGCCTTTCGCGGGGAACACACATCGAAATCCCTGCGCCTAGTGTTCACCCGCCCCGCCGATCCGAAGCAACCGATCACCTACGGGGGGTACCGCACCCCCTTGCCCGCAAATCTCCCCATCGAAAACTCGAGCTTCGAGGTCACTCTCCGCGGCAACGCCAATACCCGTCTGGTCATGGTCGGCTTGCGCGATGCCAAACAACGAGAGACCAAGGTGCACTTGGATCACTACCTGCCCCTGCTCGGCGATGAGTGGCAAACCGTCCGTATTCCGACAGAAGCGTTTCGGGCGCTCCTACCGTCCAAGAAGGACCGAGCGGCCAAGCTGGGCCAACCGCGGGCGCTGACCATAACGGTCGACGCCGATCCGGCTCAGCTGCCCTACGTCGTCGAACTGGCTCAGCTGAGCTTCATCCCCCAATCGAGCCCCTTGAGCATCGCCCAGTTCGAAGCACCCCGCGAGTACTTGCTCACCGCCATGGGGGGCGTCATTCGCACTGAAAAACGCGGGGCGGCCGCAATCGATTTGAGCCCTGCACCGGGAATCGCCGGCAGCGGTCTGAGCGTAAAAGTGACCGATCTCAACCGTCAGGACTACGCTCTGATCTCATTGGGGTTAGGTCACACCGACGCCTCGGCATACGACTCGCTGACCTTCTGGGTGCAAACCCCCTCGGCGCCGGGATCGATTCGCCTCTTCATGAACGATGGAAAAAACAGATCCCGGGTCGAACTAACCGACTACCTCAAGCCGTCGGTGCAATGGCAACGGGTCGTCATTCCCCTCAGCCATTTCTCGCGGATCCGCTTGAACAACCTGCTCAATCTGCTGATTGTCTGGGAGGAGACAACCGTCCGGTCGCAGACGGTTCTCTTCGATGACTTCAAATTCGACCGCACCAAACCGAAATAACGCCGACGCTATTGACCGTAAATGTCATCGGCAAGAGTGTACCCGGTGGGATCGTACGCTTCGGTCTCCGCCGCGCCGTTGATCCCGTTGTGATTGGAATCGATCCCGTCGAAATTGACCCCGAAGTAGGACTGAGTCATTTCCGCCCAATATTCCTGGCTGTTGGTGATCGCATAGGTTCCTTCCCACAGCCCTGAGGATTGGGCGTTGGAATAGGCGCTCTCGAGACGGGAGTTGAAGTTGGTGTTGTTGAGCCCGCAGTTCTGGATCCCATGGGCGAACTCGTGATTGAGAATGTCTTCCCGATACACGCCCGACCCGTTTTCCCAGCCAAAGTTCAGCACTTGGATACTCGACACGGGCACACTAGCCGTGCCCCCCAGGCCATACGTCCAATCCAAATCCGGCCAGGCCGAGTAGCAGTCGAATTCGGAGACCACTTCATCGGGTGCCATCAGCAAGAGAGCATGCCCCATATATTCGAGCTGATCGAAAATATCCTGGCGATGACCGATCATCCCGTGCACGATGCTCGCCGCCTTGTTGAAATGCTTGTCTTCAACCGCGTCGGTGGAGCACAGCGCAAAATTCTTCATGTAGGCGCACTTGGTGATCGTTGTGCTGACCGTCTCGAGGATCCACTCCTCACACTCCACAAAGTCGAGGTCCGTGTCGCTATCCCCATCGGCGTCCGTGTCCGCGTCCCCGTCCCCGTCGGCATCGCTATCCGCATCTGCGTCGGCGTCGGAATCGGTGTCGGCATCTCCGTCGGAATCAGCATCCGTATCCCCATCTGAATCAGCATCGGTATCCGCGTCCCCATCGCCGTCCGCATCTGTATCCGCATCCGCGTCGGCATCTGTATCTGCGTCCGTGTCCGCATCTCCATCCAAGTCGGCGTCCGCGTCTGTATCCGCATCCCCGTCGCTATCGCCATCGGCATCTCCGTCCGAAGAGCCATTTCCCCCGTCGTCGGTATCGGTACCGCACGAGGCAGCAGCGCACAGCAGCACCACCGTCAGCCAGCCGAGCTCCCTCTTGGTTGTCTTTGTCATGTTGCACCTATTGTTGAATCGTTTTAGCGGCCTCTATTGTAAAGGAATTTCCGGCAATATGCTTGAAGTGGTTCGTCGCTCGCTCACCGATTCCCGCACACTCAACGACGGTCTACTGCTCGCTCAGCAGGTACATCCGGCGGGCTGCCACAAAGGATCTGATTTCGTCAACCCGGGATAGATACTCGTCCAGGGAGGCGCGTTTTCGCCCGTCGGCTACGATGTCCGGCGCTGCCCGACACAAGACGTTGTCGATGCGGGCATCGATAAATTCCGCGGTAAAGACATGCTCGACGATGTGGTCCACGTACTCCCAAAACCGTGCATCGAGCTCGGGAATCGTCCATAGGCGATGGAGCAATCGATTGAAAAAATCGTGCCCCTGCCAACTCCCGCTATAGGGAGAACCGTCGACAAAGATGGTCTCATCCAGAATATCGTTCTCCTCGGTCCACAAATGACCCAGGGTCAAATCCAGATCCCAGGGAATGACGACCCAACGATCGTCCTCGGCGAAATGGTTGCGATAGAGATAGTAGTTCTTCTTGATGTGATCCTGATTTTGCATCACCGCCATCACGGCCATATAGACGAGCACACTGCTCACATCGACCGCCTGGTTGATCACCTGGACAAACTCCCGGTCGGGCAGGGTCAGGGTCTCCTCGATGAGCTCAATCAAATCCTCGTAATCGAGATCCCCCTTTTTGTGATCGTAGACCCCCACGTACTCTGCCATGCCGAGAAGGGGGGTGAGATTTCCCCCGGGTACCCAGTATTCCTGCTGGGGATCGGCTTCGTACATGCTGCCGTCAGGATTCATCTGGCGAGCCCGCAGAAAATCCCCATCGATCCGTTCCACATGCCACATCGCGCCGTAGTACCGCTGGTTGATCCGAAAATGGACGATCTGGGCCCGGGGAGTGGGAAGCCAGGTACCGAACCTCGAAAGCTCTAGACCGAGATAGTTGCGCAGCATCGCCTTGTCCCCCCACTCGGCGCGCAGAATCAGATGGTTGCTCCCGTCGGGCAGGGTCAGTCCCTTGTCCAGATCGAAGCGGAAACTCTTCTTGGGGAAATACCGGCTCGAGCCCCCGTGAATGCGCACGGTGGTTCCGTAGACCTGCTGATCGATCGTCAGCTCGGCGGGCACCTTGATCCGCTCTTCCGGGTGGTCGACGATCAGGGTCAAGTGCTCCTCGCTCAAGGCCAACTCCCACATCGGCAATTGGGTGGCAAAGGCGACCATTTCGATGTGACCGGTCCGACCGTTTTCTGCATCCAGCCACCCCTGTACCATGTGTCTGCCGGGCCGATTGAATCGCAGCACCACGGATGCACGCCCCTGCTCGACCGGCGACACCTCGACGATCGTTGCCCCCTCCCCACCATCGACGCTGAGTGAGCCGTAGGCATCGGCGTCCACCTCATCCTCGTCGGCAAGATAGACGGCTACTTCAAGGCGCTCGGCAACCCCCACCGGTTGCAGCAGAGCAGAGGCTGAAAACCGAACTCGCCCCCCAGCCGGTGCCACATCGGGCAACTCGAATACCCCGCCATCTGTTTCGCATGGGGGCCCTGGGTCGATCACCTCCGGCCACTCGGGCGGGGCCTCCCCTTCCAATATCGCCGTGTCCGAGAGATCGAACGGTTCGGGGGTGCAGGCAATGATCCCGATGATCATCCCCCACAACAGCGGCATGGACCAATAGGTCGAATGGGTCTGCTGATCACACACGAGTCACCTACCGCCACCAGCGCCAGACCAGATGAAACATGTGAACCAGCGTCTGATTGGCGCGGAGTTGAATGCCATACCCCCCCCGCGCGGAGAACCGGGAAAAAATGTCGTACTGCAGGTACGCGGCAAATTCGTGGTAACGGGTTTCGTCGAGCAGATCGCCGGCCACGGGAAGGAGATGATCGCCGATCTGTTCCCCTTGGGGACAGGTGTCATCGGCATACCATTCGGTGCGGCCGAGCTCCATGCCATAGCCGTATTGCAGGCCGGCGCGAAAGGGTAGCGGAAGGTAGGAGACCTTGAGCCGCGGGCCTAGAAGGGGGGAGGTCCATTCGTAGCAGTGGTGCATCAGCCCCAGCTCGAAGGCCGGCTCCAGGCGAAAATGGACCGGCAGGGCAATGCCGCCCGCCAACAACCAGCGGTGCAGCTGTCCGGGCCAAATCATCCGGTCATAGGTGTACCGCGCGGCCAGTGCGTGCCCGTTGTCGAAGTGGTAGGCGACCTCGGCGAAGGCGGTCAACACAGGCAACACTTCGACTCCGCCGATTCTGCCATACGCACTAAAGGTCAAATTGCGAGTCGGTCGCCAGTTCAAGCGCAAAGCCGCGCGGTGGTTGTGGGTGGCAAAACGATAGCGATATTCGTATTCCAGTGCACCACTGAGAAAATTGCGGGGCAATATCGAGGCGACGACCGTCTGACCGAAGGAGCCGGTCTTGTCCGCTTCAGCAGCGGGAAAGATCTCGAATTGACTCGCTGAGTCGACCATCACCAATTGGGTGTCCTCATTGAGCTTGCGAGCCTGGGGATGATCCGGCTCAAGGGCCAGGGCCCGCTTGGTGTGGCGAAAGACGGCAATCGAGTTGAGCTTGTCGTAGGCCAGCTGTGCCCGTCGGTAGTGCACATCTGCACCGGGCTCGACCGACGACAAGCGATCGATGGCCTTCAGTGCCTCGTCACCCCGCTTGGACCACAATCCCAAGTCGGCCCACAACCGCAAGGCGGCGGCTAGGGTGGGATCTTTTGCCAACACCTGTTTGACCCGCGCGAAAGCTGCCTCGTACCGGCCGCGAACGCCGTCGATGCGCGCCATCATCAAGTGGGCGTCGTAGTAGTCCGGGGCCTGTTCCACAACCCGCTCGGCTTCCGAATAGGCCCGGTCGAGCTGCTGCTCCCGCCACAACAGGTTGGCCAGGTGAAAGCGCAGATCCACATTCTCCGGTTGTTGTCGAACCACCTGGGACAGAGATTCGATTGTCACGGACTTTTCCTGCCCTAATGCGGTAAGCGAGAACAGCACCCCCATCACCACCCACAGGCGATGAAGCCCTCCTACGCCATCGTTCCTCAGTGCAACGGGCATCTCTAAAAGTGTTGCACGCGCCAGACCTGACGCATTCAAAAAAGGGCCGGTTTTGTCCTTTTTGATCCGTTGGGCGTCGTGGTACCGTGGGCGCCGAAATACCGTCACCCCATCGAGGACAGCCCAATGAACGAAGCACACCATCCCCAAGACCCGCCACTGGTCGACCGGCAGGCGATCCTGAACGCCCGTCAACACATCGCCACCGCCCTTCATCGCACACCGATCGCCTCCTCGGCCTTCTTGAGCGATCGGCTCGGTGTCCGGCTTTCCCTGAAACTGGAGCTGTTTCAAAAGACCGGTTCGTTCAAGCCGAGGGGCGTGCTGAACAAGCTGATGCACCTGTCGGCAGATGAGCGACGGAAAGGGGTAATCAGCCTCTCGGCGGGCAATCACGCCCAGGCGGTCTCCTGGGCCGCCAGCCGGTTCGGCGTCGCCTCGACCCTGGTGATGCCCCAGGGTAGCCTGCAGAGCAAAATCGACGCCACCCGAGGCTACGGTGGCGAGGTCATTCTCACCGCCGAAAACCTGCTGGACACCTGTCTTATGATTCAACGGGAGCGGGACCTGACCCTCATTCACCCGTTCGACGATCCGCTGGTCATCGCGGGCCAGGGCACGGTGGGGCTCGAAATCATCGAAGACCTGCCCGCGGTCGATGTGGTCGTCGTGGGGATCGGCGGCGGCGGCCTGATCTCCGGAATCGCCACGGCGATCAAGACACTCAATCCCTACGTCAAGATCATCGGCGTCGAACCCACCGGGGCTTGCGCCATGAGCCAAAGTCTCGAGGGGGGATCCCCGGTGCATCTGAACAAAGTCAACACCATCGCCGACGGTCTCGCCGCCCCGTTCGCCGGGCACCACACCTTGAGGCACGTCCAGAAATACGTCGATCAAGTGGTAACCGTCGACGATCGGGAAATCGCCGAAGCGGTCAAGCTAATCATCGAGCGCTGTAAAGTGATCGCCGAACCCGCCGCCGCCGCAGGCCTGGCCGCCTTGCTCACCGACAAGATAGACCTCATCCCTGAACAATCCATTCTCTGCGTGCTGAGCGGAGGAAACCTTGACATAGCCAGGCTAGAATCGCTCAAAACTGTCCGCTAACGCCCCCAACACCCAAGTCAGAAGCGAAGCTCCGGTCCCCATCGGAACGACGAGGACTGTCTGAGTCGTATAAATCCATGTCCGAGTTCCGCAGGAGAGGAGATGGGGACCGGAGCTTCGCGGCCCACACGCCAGCGACGAATTTCTGGATGGGTCTAATTCTCGACAGAATTCTACGGAAGAGAAAAGCCTAAGCGCCGTACTTCTTGATGGCCGCGTCGAGCTTGGGCAGCAGCACGAAAATGAAAGCCGCGACGACGAGGATCGCCACACCGAGTATCGTAAACATCGTTGTCGTAGCGTCCAAACCGCTGATAAAACCAGACATCTTGTTGCCTATTGCTGTCGAAAGGAACCAGCCGCCCATCATCAATCCAACCAGTCTTTTGGGAGACAACTTGGTGACCAAAGAGAGTCCCATCGGGGACAAACACAACTCCCCAATGGTAATGATCAAGTAATACACCACCAACCACATGGCCGAGGTCTTTACCGCGCCATCTCCTCCCACGTGAGACGCAATTGCCATCACAATCAACGAGATTACGGTGATGATCATCCCTAGGAAGATCTTACGTGCCGTCGTCACTGCCTTCTTGCGCCGCACGCGCCAAGCAAAAAAGGCGACCACTAGAGGGGTCAGCAAAACGACAAACGCGGGGTTCAAGAAGCCGACGATCAGCTCGGCATTGACCAGACTAATCGATTCACCCTTTTTCAGGCGCTCTTCTGAGGCCCCAGCATAAACTTTTTCATACCCCTTCTGCGTCAACAACAGCACCGGAAATACCTCGCCATCTTTCTCGCGAATCATCACCACCTCGCGCGATGGCTTTTCAGTCTCCGGAACCGACACGGACACCGTGGTTAACCCGTGGGCGTCCTTTTCCTCCTTCACCTTGACCTTGTCGTCGGGGAAAACGCCGCAAGCCAGATACCCCCACTCATCATTCCAACCAGCATCCCCTTCGGCAACAATCGATACGTCCGGATATTGGGTCACCACCTGGTTGAGTGCCCCCTCGGTGATCCGTTTGGCGCCGAACATCGTCTCGATTTTCTGATCGACCTTGAGCAGCGTATCCTCATCTGGTCGCGGGATTTCCGATGTGGCGTTGGTGTAGTACGAGGGCATCGATTTTTGACAGTAATATTGCTCGACGAAATCGGGCACCCATCCACCGGGACGATTGGTGTTGTTTTCGGTAAAGAAGGTCAACAATCCACCGGAGAGATGGAGGATCATGAAAAAGGCACCGCCGGCCACATACACCGGAATCAGCGCCTTGAGACCTGGTTTCTCTTCCGCAGAGGAACGTCGAATGATGATGGCGAAATAAGACAGAATTGGTAGCATGCCCACGATGAAAGCAAAAGTCACCGAACCGATTGAATTGGCAATTGCCGGAACATTGGACCCGATGAAGTAACCAATTGCGCCGAAGACAGCGGCGGGCAGCAGAATGATCAGACAGATACGACCAAAGCTGACCTCGTCGGGATCCGGCTCGGGGCGCCGATCAGCGACGGCCAATTTCTTCCAGTTGAACAACAATACACCCACACCGATCAAAAGACCGATCCCGGCGGCAACAAACGCGATGTTGAAGTCCCAAATGTTTCGCAGCGGTGCAGCCAAAATGGCCGAGAGACACGCGCCGATATTGATCCCCATGTAGAAGATGTTGAACCCCGCATCCCGCTTGGGATCTCCGGGTTCGTACAGATTACCGACCATCGCCGAAATGTTGGGCTTGAACAGACCATTGCCCACACACAACAGGGTCAGCCCGGCGTAGAACGTCCCCATGCTCCTGATCCCCAGGCAGAACAGTCCGCCGGCCATCAAGAAGCCGCCCAAGGCGATCGCCTTGCGATATCCCAGATACCGATCGGCGATCATTCCTCCCAGAAACGGTGTGAAATAGACAAAGGCGAGATAGGTTCCGTAGATCTCCGCAGCCAACCCCACGGAGAGGCCCAGTCCCCCTCGCTCGCTATCGGTCGCGTAGAGTACCAAAATGCCCAGCAACAGATAAAACGCCAGGCGCTCCCACATCTCAGTGAAAAAAAGCGGATAGAGTCCCTTTGGATGTCCTTTTCTGCTCACGAAATCACCCTTTTCCTAGATTGTGATCACTTAAAACCAACTCTCTAAATTGAACTCAACATGCCAATTCTTGCGATTCTCAGAGTGCGCTTCTATCACGATTGGCTCATTTGAACAAAGTGTGTTTTTCGTCACCATTGGATACCAACACGATGGTCGCGGCGCTGATTGGCAGGAATATTGTTCGCGTATCGATACATGCCGTCACCGACCCGGGCCGATCGGGACCTGGGCTACTATTGGCGCTGCCGCCCGCCGCCCCGTGCAATCATTGCAGTCCACACCGACGCACAAGCCACAATTCCCTAATTAAAAGCGGCCAATCAATTAACCCGCTGCTCCTCTTGCAATTTACACAATTCTAGGTATTTTTTTTCTTTGGTTACCCAATCTGGTAAACGCAGGGAGGGAAAAAGAGTTCAAATACCGCTGCTGATCGGCCCGAGCGTTGGCGCGGTATGTGTCTTGTTGAAACGTCTCGGGCAAGGAGTTCTAGAAGTGATGAGGATTTATGTCGGAAACATGCCCTACAACATGAGCGGCGACGAGCTTCGAACGCTGTTCGAGAGCTACGGGCAAGTCGATTCGGTGAGCATCATCACCGATCGTGAAACCGGACGACCCAGGGGATTTGGGTTTGTTGAGATGGGCAACGAATCAGAAGCGCGCAGCGCAATTGAGGGGTTGGCTGAGCACGAGGCTTCTGGCAGAAAGCTCAATATCAACGAAGCCCGGCCGCGGGTCGATCGTCGCGGAGGGGGCGGCGGTGGTCGTGGAAATTTCGGAGGGGGTGGCAGAAGAAATAACTACTAGGCTACGGCCGAGTTGACACCCTCTTCAGTTTCGTTCCCGCCGCACTGTTTTCCGAAATAACTCTACTTCAACGCTTCGACAGATGTCTGATTGAAGTCCCGCCCATATCGAATGCGATGGTGGGCCTCTTCGGGCAATGAGCTCTTGCCGTCAACCACCAGCGCGGCGACCTCCTGCCCCACCCCCGGACCGAGCATGAATCCCTGACCGCACATGCCCACCGCGAGGGTCAGTCCTTCGAGCTCGGGAACATTGTCGACGATCGGCACCCCGTCGGGGGTCATCGGATAGCAGCCCCGCCAGACCCGGCGCACCAGCAGATGCCGCATGCGTGGAATGAGCGAGATCATCCGAGCGGCCAAAATCGGGAGAAACTCGGACAGACTCTCCCGGTTGTTGCCGATAAACAGCTCTTTGGGGGTGTAGCAAAAGATAATCTGTCCTTCGTCGTTCTGACCGAAGTAGAAATTGGCGGTCTTGCCCTCCGGTCCGGGCCGCATGTCCACCACGAGGGGGGCCAAAAAGCGCTCGACCGGGGCGGTAATACCGGCCTCGTGGGAGTCGGGCTGTACCGGAATGTCGACCCCCAGCGCCCGGCCGTCCTCAGCCGCGTCCGACCCACTGGCGATCACCACGCGCCCGGTGGCATAGGTGTTTTTGTCGGTCTTGATCCCTTGAATCCGGCCGCTCTTGATCTCGTAGCCGGTCACCTGCTCCCCAAAGTGAAAGACACAACCCCGCTGCTCGGCCTGACGTTGAAAGGCCACCGGCACCTTCAACGGACTGAGCTGACCGTCGTTGGGCGAATAGGTCCCCCCACGCAACCCGTTCGGCTCGATCCCCGGAACGATCTCCCCCATGGCCTGGGCATCGATCCAGTCAATCTTCAAATCATATTTGTGTTGAATCCCAAACAGTCCCTTGAGGGTCTGCTCCAACGGCTCATCGTACACCGGAAAAACGTACCCCCCTGATTTCCAACCCACATCTTGACCGTAGGTCTCTTTCCAAGTGGACATCTGGGCCAGGCTGCGGCTGCACAACACGATCTTGGCCGGATCGGAGTGGGTCGCGCGGATACCGCCAATCGCCGCCTTGTTGTCTCCCTGCCCCACCGCATGTCGGCGTTCGATGACCAACACCTTGAGCCCCCGCTGAGCGAGATTGAACGCGCTGGGGGTTCCCACACTGCCGCTGCCGACCACTATCGCATCGTAGCTCTCAACCATTTTCCGAATCCTCGCTGACAAACGTTCCCAACGCGATCTCGGCGACCAACGGTCGATCGGTGCCCTCGGTCACCCCGTCCAACGCCACCCCTTCCTGGCGAAAAATGCGTTTGACCAACTCAGTGCACGTCTTGCCGCCGCAACCGCCCATCGAGGGCCGGGCGAGCGCTTTGAGCTGGTTGATGTCCCGCACACCGGCGCGAATCTCCCGCACGATTTCACTCTGCTTGACCCGCTCGCAGCGACAGATGATCGGATCCTCGTCCGCTGCCGGCTCCACCGTGTCGACGGTCTGTGAAGGGCCGCGGATGCGAAATCCCGCCACTTCGAGCCGTTCCTCGAAGGGCACCTCGACCATCAACAACCGGCGGCGATCCTGATCCGCCCGTTCCCGCACGGCGACCACCTTGCCCTGCCCCACGGTCTCCCCGTCGAAATCGGTGGTTTCGACCACGCCGTTGAGCGGAATTTTGTCGTCATCGAACTCGAACGGCAGCACCACAAGCGCGAGCTCGCCCCGGGTGTCGTAGTCCTCGCACACCAGGTTGATCGCCAACCCCGGACACACCGTCACACATTTCCCGCATCCCAGACAGCCCCCTTTGTAGTAGGGCAGGCCCATGATGGTGTCCATCTCGATCAATTGCTCCGGACAGCTCGCCGAACAGGGGTTACAGGGAATCTCCTGCACGCAACGGATATTGGGATACACTTTTGCCGTCTCATCCGGTTTTTGCCATTCGACGGTCTCCCCGGGCCGACTGCGCAACACCGCCGCCAGCGGCTCCCAATCGCTGGGAATGCTCACCGCCACCCCCATCTCCCGGGCCAATTTCCGACCGGCGATGCGGCCCGAGAAAATCGCGGCCGATGCCTCGGCCACCTCTTCGGAGTCTCCGGCAGCGGACACTTTCAACCCGTACTGCCGCGCCTTCTTGAGAATTTCGTCGACCGGGGCCAGTCCGACGGCGATGAGTAGGGTATCCGCTTCAAAGGTCTGCTCAGTGCCCGGAATCGGCGAGAATGTCTCGTCGATCTGGGCGATGGTCACCCGCTCCAGCCGATCGGCACCATCCGCTTTGGCCACCGTATGAGAGGTCCAAATAGGCACGCCGAGGCGTTTGATCTTGTCCGCGTGGACTTTGTAGCCCCCGCATTCCGGCAGGGCCTCGACCAGCCCCACCACATCGATCCCCGCCTGAAGCGCGTGATAGGCACCGATCAGCCCTACATTTCCGCCACCGAGGATGAACAACTTCTTCGAGGCATAGACCAGGTCCCGGTTGACCAGGGTTTGGAATGCTCCGGCGCCGTAAATCCCGGGCAGGTCGCAACCGGGAAAGGACAATGCCTTTTCCCGAGCCCCCATCGCCACAAGCAGCGCCTCGGCGGTGACCAGGCGGTAGCCGGTCGGGGTGGCCACCCCCACTTTGCCGTCAAAGAACAGACCCACGGCGCAGGCCTGGGTCCAGACGGTGACGGTCGGCAGGGCTTCGACCTCTGCGGCCAACCGGTGTCCGATGTCGATTCCCCGAGTACCGGCATAGCAGTCGGCCACCGACCCGAAGAACCCGTGGGTCTGCAGGGTCAGCTTGCCGCCGAGCTCCGGCTTGTCGTCGATCACCAGCACCTCGATGCCCACCCGACCCAATTCGATCGCCGCGCACAACCCGGCCGGGCCCCCGCCCAAAATGAGCACCGGCGTGGTCACTTCGGCAGGGCGCCCCAAGGGTAGGACTTGATTGTCCTCCGGGAGCGGAGGATGGCCCTCGCAACTCACCACCTGCATGCCCGTTTCGACCGGCACCATACAGGATTTGACGGGTCGACCATCGGCCAGCACCGTGCATTGGGAACACTGCCCGTTGGCGCAGAAGATCCCCTGCGCGCCGCCGTCTTTGTGATGATGGCCGAACACGGGAATTCCCGAAGCAAACAGGGCCGAAGCGATCATTTCTCCGGGGCGCGCCTTAAGCGGCTGCCCGTTGAAAGTGAACTCGACCGAAGCATCGGGCAATGAAGATAAAATCGGGTGGGCGTGGATTCGTAACTGGTTCATTCGGCTTTAATCAGCCGGATGCTTTAGAATTTCAAGTCTTTTTTACATGAAAGGGAGAAAGATACCTCGAAATCCCATCTTCCCGGATGACGGTTCGCCGTCCGGTTCGGAACCCCTGTTCTAATCCAAGAACTCCGTCTGATATGGCCCCGCCGGGATCATGCAGAGAAACTTGGCCGGAGTCGAGCCAATATTGCGATACGCGTGGGGTTGGTCCGGCGGGAGGTATACCACATCTCCCATGTTGACCACACGAGTAGTATCTCCCACGGTCAGCTCCAACGTCCCCTCGACGATCACCTGTTCGTGCTCGATGGTGTCGTGCACGTGCTTGGGAATGCGCGCACCGGGCTGAAGGGTGAACATCCGCGTGTAGAATTTCGGCATGTCGTCGGACGGCCCCAGGAGCACCTGCATTGTCACCCCCTCGGTCCGGGGAACCACTTCGGCGTCGACCTGATCAATTTTCCGTATCATCGGTTTTGTTTGCATAGCAACATTGGAGTGTAATCGAAAATCCAAAAAAGAAAACCCGCCCCGACTGCCGACTCTGTCGATACTGTCAACACCAGCGCATCTTTACGTCAGACTATGATCATTTTGGTAGCATAGTGTCACCATCATTATTCTAATTGACACACCAGGTGCTTCATTCAGGGATCACCATTTTTCCATTTTTCCAAGAAAATAAAATAATTACAAAATGTTAGCGAAACAAAGGTCACACCTTCGATCGCTGGCATACTCTGTGCATTAAATTAAGGTATGAGATGTTGAGCCAGGTGAGATGAACATGGAACAGTTAATGACATATTTAATCCTCTATTTGGTCATCGGCGCCGGTGTTGCCGTCGCGATGGCGCTGGTTCCGGCAGGCGAGACCAATCGGGTGCCCGAAGATATTCGCGAGAGCATGCTCGATGCCTACTTTTTCATCGGCCTGGCGTGGCCCATCTCCGTGACAGCGTTTGTCTACGGCTCTGTCACGCATATCATCGATCGATCCTTTCAGGGCAACAAGCAGTAGCAGACCGGTTCCTCGGCACATCGTACCAAATTCACCTATCCCATTTTAATCCACCCCATTCGCCAGCGACGGACATTCCCAGCGGCAATCCGGGGCCGCACGCTAGGCCGGCGATCCGGGCAATTCTTCGGGTGGCATTCCGAGCAGTACTTCGGGCGACGCAGGGATCGTCCCTATCGATACGGACAACTGGGAATGAGCGGGAGTAGATTTGAGTGGGCCGACACACCGTGCGGCTAAAACAGTGAGATCAAAAGACGGGCCAGCAGGCTGGGTGAACCGGAGGGGACCACCGAACATTCACAGCGAATCCAGTCCCCGTCTTCACCGAAATCATCATCGTCATCGTCAAAATCGAAATCCCCGTCAGCGTCGGTGTCCGTATCGGCGTCCGTGTCCGTATCAGCATCCGAGTCGCTGTCCGTGTCAGCATCTGCATCCGTATCCGCATCACTATCGGTGTCGGCGTCGCTATCGGTGTCCACATCACTGTCGGTGTCGGCGTCGCTATCGGTATCCGCGTCGGTGTCACTATCGGTGTCCGTGTCGGTGTCGGCATCAGTATCACTGTCCCCGTCGGCATCGCTGTCAGCATCCGTGTCCGCGTCGCCGTCCGCGCTTGAGTAGCACTGCGCTTCTCCTTGAATGATGGCGCAGACCATTCCCTGAGCGTCGCAATCGTCCCAATCGGTCCAAAACCCCTGCTCACAGAGCTGCACCATGTTCTCGACACAACGGGTGTCCCCCTCATCGCACTCGACAACTGCCGTATCTCCGTCGGCGTCCCCGTCGGTATCTCCGTCCGAATCCCCGTCGGTATCCGCATCGGCGTCGGTCTCTCCCGCAGTGTCGTCCTCGCACTCCTCGTAGTAATGCACGACATCGTTATCACAAGCGGTGACAAGTCCCATCCCAGCGCTGAACAATACGGCTTGAATAATGGTTAAGTGTTTCATGGCCTTCCTTTCTTATGGGCCGCACGCGAGGCGCACCGGTGCGCTGTGACGCGCGGCACTGTTATGAATTGTCTCTTATGAGTTAGACACCGGTCGGACTGCTAAGTGTCACAAGTAATTAATCCCGAGAAAAAAAATTCGCATCAGCAGGCGACCTCTCTCCGGTTGCTAGTAGCAAGGGTGATGCCACCGTCTAATGGTTGTCCGCTCGGTGTTGCACTTCCCTATTGATTCTAACCAGTTACAGCTCCGATGCCCGGTCTTGCGTTCCTGTGACCAATCTTCACACCCTGACTTTGCTGTCGCGATCAGAGGAGATCTGACTTTTTACCATCTTCCACTTGCGATTCTTCACGGTTGGTGCTACGAAACCTCGCTCGAAGTGGTGCGAGATGCGCCGAAAAGGAGATGAGCCATGGCGAACCGATGCGAAATTTGTGGAAAGGGCTCGATGACCGGTAACCTGGTCAGTCACTCGAACATCAAGACCAAGCGGGTTTCCAAGCCCAATGTGCAGCGGATCAAGGTCGTTGTCGACGGTACCCCGACCCGGCTTCGCGTCTGTACCCGTTGCCTGCGATCCGGCAAGGTTCAAAAGCGCACCAAGTAGACCCGTCTCGTAGACAATCATCTATCTTTTCAACATCGACCGGTTCGGCCCTTCCAACTCACCGTTGGATAGTGCAAGATGGGGCGCTGAGGTAAGATGACTGAGGATCTCTTCGAGCGCGCTGCTAGGAACGACCCATCACTCACACCGCTGGCCGAGCGGATGCGGCCATTGACCCTCGACGACGTGGCCGGCCAGGATCACCTGCTCGGCAAGACCCGTTTCCTGTACAAAGCCATTGTCGCCGATCAAGTGCCATCGCTGATTCTGTTCGGCCCCCCCGGGACCGGCAAGACAACCCTGGCCCGGGTCATCGCCCACCACACCGGCGCCCGCTTCGTGCCCTTCTCGGCAGTGGACGGCACGCTCAAAGAAGTGCGGGCGATTATCGCCCAAGCCAAAGAATACCGGGGCGGATCGCGACGGCGCACGGTGTTGTTCATCGACGAAATCCACCGCTTCAACAAGGCCCAGCAGGACGCCCTCCTGCCCAGCGTGGAGACCGGCGTGGTGACGCTGATCGGAGCGACCACGGAAAACCCCTCGTTTTCGGTAATTGCCGCCCTGCTCTCCCGGTGCAAAGTACTCGGGTTGAATCCCCTGGCCCCCGAAGCGGTCAGGGGAATCGTCTGTCGAGCACTGACCGACAGTGAGCGGGGGCTGGGCAAGCTGGGGGTCACCGCCACCGATGACGCGATCGAGCTGATCGTCCAAAACTCCCACGGGGACGCGCGCTACGCCCTCAACGCGATCGATTTGGCAGTCCACCACGCCCTGCTGGGGGAGCCCCCCCACCGAGTGGACGTCCCGTGTGT
>JANQET010000501.1 GCA_028278265.1 Myxococcota bacterium | reverse complement strand
TGGCCCGACGATCCTGGGCCGGCAATGGCGGGGCGATGTACGCTGTGCAGCAAAGTATGGAAAACGATCCCCACCTGCGGGTCACGCTCCCTGCGACCGCCGATCCGGATACGGTAGGTCCGGCCCTGGACAAGGCGTTCGGTTCAGCCGCCACCGGCGAAGAATAGACACGACCGATAAAAAAGAACGGGCGATTCGATTGACAGGACCGACGATGCTGTTATTGCAGTTTGTTGGGGCATTTAGGGTTGATCTGTCCTATAGTTTATTATTATTAAATAATTTAAGGAGGAGCAATGAAAAAGGGGCAAATCATCGTTACGGTTGCGCTGCTCGTCATCGGGTGTAGCCACGGTCCGGAGGGGTCGAAGCCGGGTGATTGTCAGGATCGTCAGGACAACGATAACGACGGTCGTTATGATTGTGATGATGACGGCTGTGCAGCGGACAGCGAGTGCGTGGCCCAGGCGCGAATGGCCGCGCTGGAAAAACGAAAGTCCGCTACAGTCGACAAACCGGCAGCACCCGAGAAGACAAAGGGCACCTCTCCAGCTGAGGCCGATCGGCCATTTTTCGAGCTCGACGGTCTGCTGGTTCAGGCCGGGCACAATGGCCAGGACATCAATCATCGCGGGGCCAAATCGTACTGCGAGCGATTGATCTTGGGTCGGTTGGGAAATTGGCGCTTGCCTAATCGGGAAGAAGCGCTCAAAATAGTAAAAGATGGCCGTTTAGCTCCCGAATCATACGTTATGTGGACCTCCACGCTGAAGGGAAAGAAACGGGCCGTCATCGTCGGCATCACGTCGGGCGCGGCCAATGACCTGGCCTTGATTTACGATGGGCAGTGCCGAGCACGGTGCGTGCGGGATTCGACACAAAAGTAGGTCGAGTAGACTAGCCGTCAGTTGACGTAACCCATCGCTGCCTTCCTCGAGTTTGTCTTTGGGAGGAGGTGGCGATATTGAATTTTAAGCGTAAAATCACTAGTAGCAATGGATTTTGAGACGTTCATTAAGTATCGTTATCGCGAATTCTACGACGCGTCGCAGCGCAGTGGATTGCAGCGGTTCGGTCGGTCGATAGATCGCACCGACGGGTTGTTGACGATGCTTAAGAACAACGATGCGTCACTCGAGCCGTTCGACATGGCCAGCCTGCTCACCCTGGCGGATGCCCAGCGGGAGTACGTCCGCTGGAAGAAAGCGGCCCGATCCCTCCGCCGTGCCCTGGCCCAGAGCAAGCTCGCCCTACCCGACGGCAGCATGAATATCGCCTATACTTCTCAGGAGCTCGAAGCGCTCGAGCGCACCGCGCGAATGTGCCCTCGCTCCGGGTTTCCCAATCACGACTCCTGGGCCGAAGCGGTCAAAGCCCATGTGGGATTGTGGCGCGCCGCGGTCGAACAGGCCTTTGCCACCGGGACAGTGTCCATCTCTCTGGCTGATCCGGACCATCCGGAAGCCGCCGACTTTGAGGCGCAAACCGGGACCGGAAAGTCTCTCGGCGATTTGGCCGGTCACCGCTGGCTGGGAGCGCGCCGGGGCCAGAAGGCCGGCATCCTGACCATTAACGCGAATTTACCCTGGGATGAAATTCACGATCAGGGAAAAGCCCGGCTCGGCCAAATGGGGTTGCTCGCGCAAAAACGGGGTATCGATTTGGTACTCGAGGAGCTGGTTCGCAATGATCTCGAAGCAGTGGTGCTCGCCGTGCTGGACCAGCAATCCGAGGCAAAAGCCCTGGATTCGGCGCGGTCGGCCTACCTCAGCCTGTTGGCCACCCCGTCGGTGATGGCCGAACGCATTGTGGCGATTTACGTCGAAAAACGGGGGGCCAAGATCGGACTGGCGGTCCTCGACAAGGGGGGGCAGGTGCGCCACAAAGGGGAGTTTACCCCCCAGTCAGATGACGAGCTCAGACAGATTTGCGCCGATGTGTTGACCAGCTACGAGCCCGACGCGCTCGTCCTGCCGGCGGACCAGATGGATGCTCCGGGACAACAAGTGGTCGAGCAGGCCCTCTCCTCACTCCCGGTGCATCACATCTACACCGCCGCCCTCGCCGAGGCGAGAAAACGCTTTTCCATGGGGCCAGGAGAGTCTTCGGCGATAGTGCTCGGCCGGCGGGCCCTCAAACCGGCGCGGGAGTGGTCCAAGGTCGATCCCCTGTCATTGGGCCTGGGAGAGTACAGCCGCGAGCTCGATCGGGAGAAACTGGAGGTCGTTCTTCAGGAAGCCAAGGCATTGGCCTCCCGGGAGCGGAGCCGCAAGAACTCCCCGACACGACCCGAGACCGGCGTGCGGACGGCCACCGGTCGAATCGCCGGCAAGCGGCTCAATCCGGCAATCAAGACGATTCGCGACCTGAGACCGGGGATGATCCTCGACGGCATTATTACCAATATCACGCGGTTCGGCGCCTTTGTGAATATCGGGCTGCCGACCGAGGGGATGATTCACGTGTCCCAATTGGCTGATGAATTCGTCGAATATCCGTCCCAGGTGGTGCGTGTGGGACAGCATGTCAGTGCGCGGGTGATCGAGCTCATCCCTGAGAAACATCGCATTGCGCTCAGCCTCAAACCCGCACCGGAACAACCGGCACTTGAGCAGAGCGGCCCACCGCGCAATAATAAGAAAACAGGACAATCCCGAACCCAGACCAAGGGGCGGACCAGCGCGCTTGCGGATTTAAACGCGCTATTTAAAAAGTAGAATGTCTTCAGTCAACCCGCTTACCCGTGAGATCCTGCTCAAGATCGTTTACTGTGGTCCCGGCCTGGGTGGAAAAACGACGACCCTGAAGTACATCCACCAAACCGCTCGTCCCGAACATCGCGGCAAGATGGTCTCCTTGGCCACACCGGTCGATCGAACCCTTTATTTCGATTTTCTTCCCATTCGGCTGTCCAAGGTCGGGGGATACACTTTGCGCCTGCAACTGTTTACCGTACCGGGTCAGGTGCACTACAACGCCACCCGCAAATTGGTGCTCACCGGCGCCGACGGGGTGGTGATGGTGATCGACAGCCAAACCTCGCGTATGGATGCCAATATCGAGTCCCTCGAAAATCTGGGGGACAATCTGGCCGAGCGTGAGATCGACGTGGAAGATTTTCCGTTCATTTTTCAATACAACAAGCGCGATTTGAACAACATCATCCCGGTTTCACAGCTCGAAGACGAGCTCAATCCACAGGCCAAACGACGGTTTGTCGAAACCTGTGCGATCACCGGTGAAGGGGTTTACCGCGGGTTGGAAATGATCACCAAGGAGGTGCTCAAGGACCTCAAGCGGCGCGATATCCTGGCACAACAGAAGACCGAGCCGAGCAAGAAGCTCGAGCGTAAGATCGCTTTCAGCCAGGAAAAACAGGGGATTTCCCAAACCGTTCAGCGGCTCAGCGAGGATTCACGTCCCCTTCGCGGCACCCGACCCCCGCCTGCACCTCGGTTCTTGGACGACGTGGCCGAAGAGCAGCACACCCCGCCGCCCGAGCGGACGAGCGACAAGCCCCAAGCCCCTCCCTTTGCCGAGGTAATCAACCAGCCGGAACCGGCGAATGGCCAGTTTACTCCGTTCTCGTCGATCCCTTCCCCTTCGCCCGCTACCGGGGATGCGACCACCAATGGGCGATCCCCCTCGCCGCCACCGCCGAGCTATCTGGGGGATCGGGGTGACAAACCGACCCGCCCGGCCCAGTTGTTCGGGCTCGAAGAGATGGCGTCGTTGACCGAGAGACCGGAAGACGAGGCGGTGACCGCACTGCCCGAGGGGCCCCTGGAGCAGCAGCTGAGCTTTTCCGAGTCCCCTGCGCCCCCCACGAAGAAGAAGCGCAGCTCGCGGAGTGCCTCCACCCCGCTCGAAGCATCGCTCGAAGCGTCGATGGAGAACCAGGCGGTTGCCGAAGCCCATCGACGCGAACAGACCCAACCCACAGGGGCGGCTCGATACACTCGGGGACACGGAAACAAAGGGCAGCGCAACAATGAGACGACCCTCAGCTATCGACGCAACAACACCGAGCTGGCCACCCTGCTCGAACCCCCTGAGCTGACCCAACCGACCGAAGTGGCCTCAAAGCTCGAGCGCGCCGCTTCCAGTTTCTCCACCGGTTCGGACGAGCCCAATGCGACGACCCAAGTGATCAATGTCGATGAGCTCAAGAAGAAAAAGCCCACCGCCCCACCGATGACGGGCAACGCCTCCGACCCGTCATTTTCATTCTCGCCGTTGTGGCCGTCAGCGGATCGACCCAGCGCGTTGGCCATTGAGCAGGCGATGGCAGATGGCCGAGATCGAGAGGCGATGCAACTGATCTGGCAAGCGCTGGAAGCGAAGATCGCTTCGGTGGGGGAGGGACTGCCCGATCAGTCCCCGGTCAACATCGTCTCCCTGTTGGGGCTGGATGGAAGGCAATACTTGAAAATCGCCAAGGTCGCGCGCCTCAATCGAGACGGCTCTCCGGGGCAGGTGGTCGGTCGACCGGTTCTGCTCAAGGCCTACCTGTTCCTGATTCAGGCGATTTCGGCCTCGGGCAGTTGAGCGGTGATGTCGCCGGTAGGTATTTTCATGCTCCCCCCGTCCATGTAGACTGATTCGATGACCACTGCTGCTGACAAGTCGGAGTCGCCGCCCCTGGTGCACAGCCACGTGTCGGTCGAAACCCCGGAGCAGATCCAGTTCACCTTTGAGCTCGCCGGGACCAGTGTGCGCATGGTGGCCTACCTCATCGATTTCGTCATCCGCTTTTTCGGCACGCTGGTGATCGGGATTCTGATTTTTTCCCTTACCGGTTTCGCTTCGCCGGAGTTCGGCTATGGACTGGTGATGGTCGTGATGTTCGCGGCGGAGTGGGGCTACTACACCCTGTTCGAATGGCTGCTCAAAGGGGCGACGCCCGGCAAGCGAATGATGGGCCTGCGCGTGGTGCGCACCGATGGTGTGCCGGTGGACGTGGTGCGCTCCGTCCTGCGCAACCTGCTGCGGGCCGCCGACATTTTTCCGATGGCTTACGGGACGGGCATTTTGGTCATGTTTTTCACCGGTACCTCCCGGCGTTTGGGTGATCTGGCCGCAGATACGATGGTCATCCGCGAAGAACCGGTGCGCCTGCGCGAGCTACCAAAGCTGCCTCACGAAGCGATCGAACTCCCCCAAGGTCTTTTGCGTGAAGTGCGGTTCAGAGAACGGGACCTGCAGCTCGTTGACGGCTTTTTTCGTCGCTACCACCTGTTTTCACCCGATCGGGCTCAGGAACTGGCCGAGATCCTGGCCGGCCCCATTCTCGAGCGACTCGGCCGAAAAAAGGGGGACGCCATCGGGGTGCTGGCCGGCATCCTGCTCGCTGAAAACGAGTTGCGGACATCTTGGTACGGGCGCATGAGCGCGATCAGTCGACCGCCGCCACCGGTGGGGAACGCCAGATGAGAAAACGGGAATTCGTCAGCGAACGGCTCGAACGCTGGAACCGCTTGGACCGGCTGATCGCCCAGTTGGAGTCCCGGCGGCTCAAGACGGTTCCCACGCACATGCTCGATGAGTTCGTCCAGTTGTATCGCATCGCCTGTTCCGATTTGGCCCGCGCCCGGTCCGAGGAGATGGGGGACGATGTGGAGGGGTATCTCAACATGATCGTCGCTCGGGGCCACAAGCAGTTTCACCCCCCCAGGCCGCCGAGCAGTCGGGTGTTTCGCCGGTTTTTCAACCAGCGGTTCCCTCAGGCGGTGCGCGACATTCGCTACTACGTGCTCGCCGCGGCGCTCTGCTTCTTTTTGCCGATCTGTTTTGCCGCGGTCGCCGTGACCCTGCAGCCCTCACTGGCCTATCGCATCGCTCCGCCGGAACAATTGGATATGCTCACCGAAGCCTATGCCAAGGGCCACCACGGGGGGCGGGGTGAGGGGATGGACACCCTGATGATGGGGTACTACATCAACAACAACATCGGCATCGCCTTCCGCTGTTTTGCCACCGGTATCTTTTTCGGTCTCGGTTCGATCTATTTTTTACTGATCAACGGCGTCCTCGGTGGCGCCATCGGGGCGTTTATCTGCTCGGCGGGATATACCCAGAGCTTTCTGTCGTTCGTCGTTGGTCACGGGGCGTTCGAATTGACCGCTATTGTGCTCAGCGGTGCCACCGGATTGCGGTTGGGTTTCTTGTTGGTCAACCCCGGCCCCTACCGCCGGCTCGATGCGCTGAAGATCCACGCATCACCGATGATCACCGTTGTGCTCGGCGCGGCGGCGATGCTGTTTATCGCGGCGCTCATCGAGGGGTTCTGGTCGCCCTCCGGTGCCGAACCCCTGATCAAATTCATCATCGGCGGCGCTCTCTGGGTGTTGGTGATAGCTTACTTCTGCCTGGTGGGCCGCCAGCCGACCGCCGGTGATCAGACAGGGCACCGGGAGGGGAGGCGGGGATGAAGATCGATCGGGCCACCATCGAGATTCGCCCCCGCGGATTGTGCGAGATCATCGATCTGGCGTTGCTGTTCTATCGCCGGCATCTCAATCCCCTGCTGCCGATTGCCTTGCTCTTCGGCCTGCCAATCGTGATGCTGGGTCTCGTGGTGTATCTCGTCTCCGGTGAGTTGTGGCTCGGTTGCCTCGCCTTTTGGCTGGTCCTACCGCTGATGTCCGGTGCCGTAATCCTCACGGCGAGCCGGCTGGTGTTCGGCGTGAAGTTGAACGTCTCATTGGCGCGCGCGCTCTACGGTAAGATATGGGCGGGACACTTTTTCCTGGCCCTGGTTCAGCGTTTCGCTCAATTGGCGTTGATCCCCTTCATCTACGGCTATCTCCTACGTCTGATGTGGTCGTTTACCCCGATGGTCGTGCTGTTGGAGCGCCTCGGCGGGTTGCCCCTGCGACTGCGCCAAAGGACCCTGTATCGGCGGGGGGCGGCGGCATCGTTCGGTCTGGAACTGATGATCACCCTCAACGCCACTGTGATTGTGGCGGCGCTGGCTTTTATCATCGATTTGATCGGTTCGGATTTTTTGGGGTTGTGGAAAAACTACGAATTGTTCACCACCGCAGCCGGCGATCCGCTGAAAGTCGGATTGTGGTTGTTGATTGTTCTCGTCGTGCTGCCGGTGGTGCAACTCTCCTGGTTCTTTTTCTATCTCGATGCACGTATCCGCCAGGAGGGGTGGGATTTGGAGCTCGGGTTTCGGGCGACCCGCGCGTCCATGGACGGGACAAAAGGAGCATAGAGGTCGTGAATCGGTTGGCGCTGGCAGGGATCATCGGAGGCACAGCGGCGCTCCTGACGACCAGTCAGGCTGCGGCTCAGGGGCCGGCCAACGCCCACGTCGAGGAACAGGTCGACCAAATCACCAAGGACTCGGCGTACGATTGGCTGCGCTCTCCTCAAACGGTTAGCGATGGCTCGACCACACTCTCTCCGTCGAGTGATCCGTCCCCTCGCAAACCGGAGCACGCCAGACCGCCCAACAATTGGGGCTGTGATTTCGAACCCACGCCCCCAAGCCGTCAAGAGCAGCATCATCCTCTCGATACGGACAAGATGACCGATTGTGGCGCCGGTCCGACCACTGGTGAGTCACCGAAATCGACCCCTGATTGCGGGTTTCAGCCGAGCTCGTGTGATTGCGGTAACATCGGTGGCCAGCCGATTGCAGGCGGCTGTGGCTGCGGCGGTATCGGCGCGCCGATGACGACGATGGGCTACCTGATGGGCGCGGTTTTTCTGCTCGGTCTGGTTTTCTTTGTCGCCTGGTTCAGCCTCAAAAGAGGACACAAACGGGAAAAGAAGGCCAATGACACCCTCGAACAGGTCACGCCGGGGGAGGTCGATGTGAGCTCTGCCACTGCGCTGTTGGGGGGCAAACTGTTGTCGCTGGCCAAGCAGGCGGCGGCCTCGGGGGATTTCAAGCAAGCGGTCGGCTGGGCCTATCTCAGCGGTCTGGGATCGTTGCACCGAGGGGGATTCACCGATCTCGGCCCGTCGACCACCAATCTGCATATCATCGAGTCCATTCGCCACCGCAACGGTCCGCTGGGCGCGACCCAGCGTCTGGTGCGCATTTTCGAGGAACTGTTTTTCGGCGGCCGGCAGGCCACGGTCGAGGCGTGGGAAACCTGTCGACAAATAGTCGAGGTAGAGATTGAGGCGAAAACGGAAGAATAGAGCCGAGCTGATTTGGTGGTTGGGCGTTGTCGTCTGGGCCATCGCGTTGGTGCTGTGGCATCCCGACGCGGATGTGTCGTATTTGGAGGCGCCGTCGTTGAGCGCCAAGCCGCCGCATTTCGGCATTTTTCACCAGCTCGTCAAGGGACAGACCATCGGCACGGTGCGCATGCTCTCCTTGTCGGATGATTTGTTGGCCCAGGTCGGTGTGGTGGTGTTGCTGGCGCCGACCCAACCGGTGCCGGTCGACCATCGGGAGCAGCTCCTGGAGTGGGTCGACCAATCGGGAGGAACCCTCGTGTTGGGGTATCCCATTTTCAAGAATCCATATGAACAGCTGAGCGCCTTTAGCAGCGAAATCGAAACGTTGAGCAGGTGGCAGGCGTTGGCCACTCCTCAAACATCGGTGCTGTACTGCGTACTCGATGAGGCCAACAGCGGGCGGGATGTGCCACCATTTCGGCATACGGTATCGGGCGTCATGGAGGCTGACGAAGGTCGGGTGTGGTTGGAGGACGAGGAGCGGAACGTCATCGGCACGATTGAACCGTATGGATCGGGCCAAGTGGTCCAGCTCGCGATGGCCGACATTTTGGACAACGACTCGCTGGGGCGAAAGCGAACCCATCTGTTCGCCGCGACCCTGCTCGACGTGTTGGGTCGGGGTACCAAGTGGGGGTTCGTCGAGGCCTATGAAGGCATCGAGTCCACACCCGCGTTCATCAAACTGGTCGGTTCCAGTCGCGCGAGAGCCCTGTTTTTGCAGGTGCTGCTTCTGTTATGGTTGGGCTATTGGTGGCGTACCAAGCGGTTGGGCGCGCTGCGGCGATACGTGGGCCAGCGGGATGTGCGCGACGTGGCCAGCCAGGCACGGGACACCGGTGAATTCTATTTTAGAGCCGGCAAGAGCCGTTGGGCGCTGTCCTGTTGTCTGGACTATCTCAAGTTGATGCTCAAGGGGCGCCATGTTTCAGGGGAGACGAAGAGCCGAGCGTTGAAACTGGTCGACGCCGGAACGACCGAGCTCAAACGGGGCAGAGATGATATGGAGAAGCACGCATTGATGATCAAAAAAATTGCGCTGAGCCAGCAGGAGCTGGTGGAGAGCATCAAGGGGTCAAAGCGATGAATCCAGCGGAAATTCAAGCAAATTATGAAAAGCTTCGCGAAGAGATAGCCAAGGTCATCGTCGGCCAGCACGAGGTCGTCGAAGGGGCACTGTTGGCGCTGTTCGCTCACGGACACGTGTTGATCGAGGGAGCGCCCGGATTGGGCAAGACCCTGTTGGCCAACGTCTTGGGTCGTGTGTTGTCCTGTCAGTTTCGACGGGTGCAGTGCACGCCGGACCTGATGCCCGCCGATTTGGTCGGTCACTCGGTGTTCGACGCCAAGACTCAAGCCTTTGTCTTTCGCCCGGGGCCGGTGTTCACCAACATCCTGCTCGCTGACGAGGTGAACCGGGCTACACCCAAGACCCAGTCGGCGATGCTCGAAGCCCTGCAGGAGCGGCAGGTCACCACCGATGGCACGACCTATCCGATCGAGCCCCCTTTTATCACCATCGCCACTCAAAACCCGCTCGAGTACGAGGGAACCTATCCCCTGCCCGAGGCCCAGGTGGACCGGTTCATGTTCAAGCTGCTCATCGACTATCCTTCGCAAGAGGAGGAGACCAAGATTCTCGAGCGGTACGAGCGGGGATTCGATCTGTTCGATATGGAGGCTTTGGGGGTGGCGCCGGTGCTCAGCCGTCAGCTCATTCTGGAGATCATCGCGGCGTGTAAGAGTATTCGGATTGAGTCACAAGTTATCGATTACATCACAAAAATAGTGAGTCGAACCCGCGATTGGCCCGGCATTTTCATGGGGGCCTCTCCCCGCGCCTCAGTGGGGTTGCTGATGGGCAGTCGCGCCGCTGCGGTGGTGCGTGGTCGGGATTACGTTACTCCGGATGATGTGCGCTACATTGCGCCATGGACGCTGCGCCACCGAATCGTACTCACCCCTGATGCGATCGTCCAAGAGGTCACGCCGGACGGCATTTTGCGACAGATATTCGAGGCGGTGGAGGTGCCGCGAAAATGAGTCCCGTTCGGCAATGGTGCCCTCGCGAGTCAGTGGAGGTGGTGTGCAGATGACCCCCACCTCGCGACTGCTGTTTTTTGTATTTGCCGCGTCGCTGCCGGTGGTGATGGTGCCGGTGAGCGGGCTGCCCACCCTTATTGCGGTCTTACCCACACTGGCTGTGCTGGTTCTCGCGGTCGCCGATCGGCTGGCCGGCTCGAACACCCCCTTCGAGATCAGACGAGAGGTGCGGCGCGTTTTGTCTGTGGGAACGCCCAACGGGGTGGAGCTCGTCGTGCGCAACCTCAGCCGGCGGACGCTGACCGTCGAGGTGGCAGACGAGCCGCCGGCGTGGGGATCGTCGGAACCGGACGGCCCTGTGTTGTCCACGTTGATGACCCCGTTTTTAACCGCTCATCTCAAGTACGATTTCACCCCTGAACGACGGGGGCGATTCAACTTCACCGGGGTCCAGATCCGCCACGTCAGCCGGCTCGCTTTTTGGCACGTGCGCCGTCGGTTCGATTTGGCAGAAGAGGTTCAGATATTTCCCAACATCGAGGCGCTGCATCGTTTCGAGTTGTTGGCCCGCGTCAACAGTCTCAGCGAGATGGGATTTCGCTCGGTGCGCATGAGGGGAGATGGAACGGAATTCGAGCGCTTGAGGGAGTACCGGCAAGGGGATGAACCGAAGCGGGTGGACTGGAAGGCGACCGCGCGTTTGAGAAAACTGATCGTTCGCGAAATGGGGCAGGAGCGAAACCAGAACGTGCTGTTCATGATCGATATGGGTCGCATGATGCGCCAGACCACAGCCGGGTTGAGCCATTTCGACTACGCGTTGAACACGGCGATCATTTTGGGGCATATCGCCCAGCAGCGGGGCGACAATGTGGGGGTGGTTATCTTTTCCGATCGGGTCAAACGATTCGTGCCCCTCAACCGGGGCCGTACGGCGGTGGATCAAATCGTGCGGTCCGGGTACGACATCGAGCCCGAGCCGGTCGCGACCAACTACAGTCGGGCCTTCCGCCATGTGATGACCCATGTGCGCAAACGATCGCTGCTCTTGTTGTTCACCCACTTGGTGCCCGGTGAGGATCGCCGGTTGATTCGCAGTTTCATGCAGATGCTGGGGCGCAAGCATCTGCCCTTGTGTCTGTTCTTTCGCGAGCCCGAACTGGAGCGCGAGGTGCTCAGTGTTCCCGTCTCGACATCCGATGCGTTTCATCGCGCAGCAGCGGCGGACATTCTGTTGGAGCGGCATGAGGGCTTGTACGCCTTGCGGCACGCCGGGGTGATGGCTGTCGATGCGCTCCCTGGGGAGTTTTCTGCCGCAGCGGTGGGCCATTACCTGGATATTAAGGCGCGAAATCTGCTATAAGTCGGCTCCTGAGGACGATTCCGATAGGAGGAAGACAATGCCGATAGTGGTAATTCACATGGCCGAAGGGCGCACCCAGGAGCAAAAGAAGAATCTTCTGCAAGCACTGACCCGAGCGGTCAATGAGACGATTGATGCGCCCGTTTCGTCCATTCGGGTGAGGATTGAGGAGTTTTCCCCGGACGAATACATGATCGGTGGGGAGCTGATGTCTGACCTGCGCGTCAAAGGACATAAATAACACTCTGAACACTTCACATGTGACATTGTGACACTCGCACACCTGGTCCGCACACCTGATCGAATTGCTGAATCGTTAAATTTCAATATGTTAGGGATAATCGGGGGAGCCGTGAAATTTAGCACGAATATTGCTTGTTTCTTAGGGTGAAATGAGCGAACGGCAGCTACATGAGGATGGATTGATGAACGGCTTAAGTTTTCGAACCCCTGTACACACGGGACTGTTGATCTGCGTTTTGGCACTCGTCAGCGGCCTGACAGGGTGCGACACCACCGAACAAGAACAACAAATTCAGGGGGTTGTCGAGCAAAGTGTCCGAGCGATTGAAGACCGGGATGTGAAGCAAATTTTCAAGTTGACCACTTCCGAGGTGGTGGTTCATCCGGGAAAGATGAACCGGGCCAGCCTCGTCCGGCGATTGCATTTTTGGTTGCGTGCCAATCCGTCGATGGAGATCCTTCACCCGGCAGCAGAGATCGACGTGGATTCTTCCGGCGAGACCGCCCTGGTCAGCTTGCCCATCGCTGCAACGCGTCCGGGTCATATTCCCAACGATTTAGAAGAACTGGACGATCACGAAGCATGGGCGGCCCAGCTCCACAATCGGGCACAGATCTTCCATTTTGAGTTGTCATTGGTCAAAAACGACGAATCATGGCTCATCGATTCCATTCGCATTCAATAGCCCACCAGGCTCTGTCTCAAAAGTCCTCCCGTCGCCAGATACTCCACGGAACAACCAGTTCTGCGTTGCTCGGGGCTTGAAATACGTCGCGTATTGCTTCGCCCTCGCGCCTTGCCCTGGTCGCCCCGCTGAGCATCTGGCTTGGTCCGAACTTTTGAGACAAAGCCTAGTAACCTGCTGAAAAGTGATCTATGACAAGGCATGCGCCCTGTCGAACGCAAACGCTATCGCTATCGACTCGCCCTGGTGCTTTCCATGGCGTTGGGCATGGTCATACTCATTCGTTTTTACATTGAGCAGGGATCGAGCACGGGGCAGGCAACCGTGGATCTCTTTTTGCAGCAGGTGATCAACCGGCAACTGGACTCAGCGGCGATGCTGATCGTCGATCCCCGACAGAAAAAAGAATTGGCGGCAATGTTCGACGGGCCGTTGGCGATCACCTCGGCCAAGGCGGTACGGCAGACGGTTCACGGGGCAAACCCGGTATTCGAATACTTGGTGGAAGGTGAACCCGGTGAAGAGCGGACACTGCAATTCGAATTGGTATCCCAGGGAACCGGTGGATGGCAGATAAAGAAGATCAAAGCCTCGTTTCAATTGAGCCGAAAGCTGAGAATCTTGAGCGATCGATATGTGGGGTTGATGGCCAAAGAAGAGTTTCTTCAGGCCTGGTACCTCGTGGGGCAAGTCCCAGCAACAGCGCGTGGCAAAGTAGAGGAACTTTTTCGAAGGCCCGCCGTGGAAACCCACTGGACCCTCACCGGCTACAAAAGGCTCTACGGCGATCGATTCGAACAAAACCTCACCCGAGTACGACTCACCTACGAGATAAGGCAAGGAAAAAGAACCAACCGCCTACACGTAGACACCGCCGAAAACACCACCCTCCCCCCAGAAGACAAAAAACGAACCTGGATCTACAACCTGGAAGTCGAATAGTCGAATAGGGAAAGTCGAATAGGGGACAGTCGAATAGGGAAGTCGAATAGGGGACGGTCCTGTTATATTGATATCCTGGGGACGATCCTGATATCTTCTGATGCGGCTTTTTTAACTTCCTCCGGGCGTATCATATTGAAATAGAATAATATTTTGAGAATTGGTTATGCTTTTTGCAACGAATCGACTCGTGGTCTCTCGTAAACTTTGGTGTTAGAGATGACAGGTTCGTCCCAAAGATGTCAGTATAACAGGACCGTCCCCCTTTTGGTCCCCCTTTTGGGTGCCCCTTTTTGGGTGGGCCTTTTGGATCAGCACCCTTTTGCGGTGGGATTTTTGGCGCAGAATGCTTGGGTGATTTGAGTGGCTGTTCGGGCTTGCATTTCGTAGCGATTGTTTAGCAGCCAGACGGGGGAACCGGCGATGCCCAGTTCGGTGGCGAGCGCAAAGGAGGCGGAGAGCAGCTTGGTCCCTTGTGGGCCCTCGGCGCAGGCTCGGATTTTCTCCGCGTCGATGCCGTCCCGGACACAGGTTCTCCAGTTTTCCGGAGATTCATTGCCCTTGTTCTGCTGAAAGGCTCGATTGCGACACCAGACGTAGTTCATGAACTTGTACTTTTTCGGGTAGAGGTGCTGAGCGCAGATTTGCCTCAGATCTTCAATCAGCTCGTTTTCACCGTGCATGGAGAGGAGGTCTCCGTCCACCTCCTGGCCGACAAATTCGAGCTTGAAATTAAACTCCCGCCTGTTCTTGTCGAATGTATCGAGCACATCCTCCATCTGGTCCAACACCACCGTGCAATAGGGACAGTGACTCATGATAAACAGCTGAACGGTTTTCTGCTGTTCTCGACGACAGATGCGCTGCGCCTTACAGAAGTCATCTTGGCAGTCGACCCTTCCGTTGTCCGTGTTGTCCACCCCGTCGTCGCAGACCTCTGCTGTGGGATCCCAAGTCCGACCGACCGGGTAGGCAAAGGTCCGCTCATTCAACTCGATGAGGTAGTCGTTCAACTGGGCAAATGTCTCGGGATCGGACTTGATCGACTCGTCGAAGATCAGAATCGGCAGATATTTGAAGCCGCTCCGCTTGAACAGCTCAGCTGCCGTTTGGTCGGAATAGTCGATCGACTCGGCTTTGACCGCGTCGAAGTTCCGATTGAGCATCGTCTGGAGTAGGATGGGGTTGCAGTCCGGTGTGTGGCACCGTTCGTCGGTGATGATTCTCACGCCGATTTCAGTGGCCGGCGGATAGGTCTCGCAGGCTTGGGGCAGCGGCGGCTGGAGGGCAGTGCAAATCGCCCGGCCGATCGATGTTTCAGTGCGGGCTTTATCATAGAGAATTCCATCCAGATGCATCATCGGACTCGCCGTGACCCCGTCGGCTTCGGTCTGCTTTATCGATCGGCGCAAGAGGGACCGGCCCTGTCCCCGGGTTACACAACTGTCGAGCTTGGCCCGGTCGATTTGGGACTGTTCGGCGCACGAATCCCAGTTGTCCGCAAACGACGAAACGTCGGCATACTGGCAGTTGACGAATTCCAACCACTGTTTGGCCGTACTGTACCGGTGGGCGCAGAGTTGAACGATGTTCCCCTGAACCTCCGGCGGGCCGTGCATCGATTTGAGCTCCACCCCGTCGATGGTTCCGACGTAGTTGATTTCGAGTTCGAGATGCTGCCCCATCGATTGGGCAATCGGATGAAGGGTTTGCACCAGTTTGGCAAAGTAGGGACACAGGGACATACCGTACAGTTTAAGTGTCACCCGGTTGTCGGAGATGATCCCCTGCCTCCCTGGTTGCCTCTTCTGACCACCGGCGGCAGTCCCGCTCTCATCGGGATTTGCAGGTTCGCCGGCCTCTTCGTCGACAACGACAATCTCCGAGACGGATCGGCCCGATTTTAGACAGCCGTTGCCCCATACGGTGAGTAAAATTCCGATAGTGCTCGTAAGGATGAGTCCTCGGACTCGTGCTGAATTCAGTGACATTGAAACGCCTTCTGATTTGGTTGGGTCATTGCGTGGACCAGCATAGTGGGGTTTGGCACAAAAAAGAAGGGCTATAACCTCCTTTACCTGTTGTCGTTCCCCTCATCTCCGGGCGAATTCGGGCAATTGACAGACGACTCTTTTCTTTTTAGACTCACCTAAGATGCCGCAAGAGGAAAAATCGCTGCAACTCACCGGATCATTAGAGGATTATCTGGAAACCATTTTCGAGCTGGTGCGGGATCGCAAATTCGCACGGGTCAAGGATATCGCCAAAGCGCGAGGGGTCAAGTCCGGCTCGGTCTCTCCGGCGATGCGACGGTTGTCCGAGTTGGGGCTGATCACCTACGTGGAGCGGGAATACATCGACCTGACCCCAGCCGGCGAGGTGGAAGCGAGGCGGATCTTTGCCAAGCACCAGCTGCTCACCCGGTTTCTGACGCAGATTCTGCGGATGTCCCCCCAGACGGCCAAGGAAGACGCCTGCGCCATGGAACACAATCTCTCGGCCCAAGCGATGGATCACCTGGTGCGCTTTTTCGAATTCCTGCAGGGATGTCCCGAAGGGATCCAGCTGCTGGCGCGGTTTCGCAAGTGCTCCCTGGTGCACGATGACCTGCCCGATTGCGAATTGGATTGCGCGCTGAAGACCGTGGGCAGGAGCATTCGTGGAAAACCGTTGCTCAGCCTGCTCGAGATCGAACCGGGAGAGTCGGCTCATGTGTGTCAGATTACCGATACCGGGCCGATTCGCCAGCGGTTGCTCGAGATGGGCATCATGCCGGATGTGAAACTACAAATCGAATCGCGTACCCCGGACGCCGAACGCATCTCGGTCAAGCTGCAGGGATTTCAACTGCCCCTGACCCGTCAGGAAGCCGAGTGTGTGTTGGTGATTCAGGAGTAGGTCTCAAGTCGACAATGGGATGATCCGACTACCGGCGACGGTGGAGCGCGTTGTATTCGTCGACCATTTTTTGGATGTCCACGGTGGCCCCCTTGGTCGGTCCCTCGGCCAGTGGTTCGTTTTGAAACCGATCCGGAAGGGTATCGTCCTCCGGTACGACACCGAAGCGGCGGTTCAATTCGTAGTCGAGCTCGGTTGCTTCGGCCATGGCGCGTTCGATGGAGGTCGCGGTGTACTGCATCCCGGTCCCGGCGGTGAGCAACTCGGCAACCAATTCGAAGTTTAGGATGTCCATGCACAGCCCGATGTTCTTGCACATGGTCAGGCAGTCGGTGAGCAGGGCGATTTTTTCGGAATAGGTCACCAGCGCCGCCTTGCCCTCCTCGGCCAACCGATCGGCGGCCTTTGCCGTGCCGAACCGCTGCTCGGCCACCTCGGTCTGCTCGGTCAGCTCGAAGTAGGGTTCGGCCCGCAGGTGATCCGCACCGCGGGAAGCGACCGCATAGGTCAACCCATAGGCCTTGATGCCCCGAGGATCCCCGCAGATGATGTCCAGGCCCTTGACCTGCATCACCAGTGCTTGTGCCTCTTCACCGAACGATTGTGAAAACTTGGTCGCCCCGTCCGCCAGTCGCGCACCGATGCCCTGCCGGTGGGCGATCATGTCGACCAGTCGGCGCACTGTCTCGATGTCCCCCCAGTCGAGGGTCACCCCGTCGAGCTCTTCTGGCCGAACCAATCCCCGTTGTTGACACTCCATCAACCAGCCGATCACCTCGGCGGTGGAGAGGGAATCCATGCCCAGCTGATTGAGGGTGTAGTTCATCTCCAGGGCAAACTTCAAATCATCGCTGCCGATGCGCGAGGTGAAGCTGCAGAGGGTTTCGAACTCCGGACCTTCAGCCTCCACATCGCCGCACACATAGTAGCGAGAGCAGTGGACATTGCAGTTGAAGCAGGCTTTGTTTTTGACCTTGTAGGTCTTGGCCAGCTGCTCCCCGCTGATCTGGTCGAGATAGTCGCACACCCCGTGTTGAAAGTGTCGCGTGGGCAGAATGCCCAGTCGGTGCAAGCCGCTCATCAGCTGGGTTGTGCCCAGGGCGTAACGGGTCTCGTATTCCGGGTGCCCGGCGATGGCGTTGCGAACCTCTTCGGTCAGGGCGAGAAAGGCCAGCGGCTCGGCCACTTCTACGGAGCGGGTCCCGGTCACCGCGATTGCCTTGAGGTTTTTGGAGCCCATCACCGCGCCCATTCCCGTGCGCCCACAGACCCGGTTCCCGCTGGAAACGATGGATGAAAAAAGGACACAGTGCTCCCCGGCCGGGCCGATGGCAGCGACCTGGAGATTCCAATCCCGGTGGGCCGAGCGAATCGCCCGAGTTGTCTCCAAAACGGTCATTCCGGCGCAGTCGGGACAGTCGACGAATTGTGGACCATGATCGGTGATCAGTAAGTAGATCAGGGCGTCGCACTTCCCCGTGATGATAATCTGGTCGAAGCCGGTGCGTCTCATCTGCGCAGCGAACTGCCCCCCGGCCGCCGAATCTCCCAAAATACCAGTCAGCGGCGTGCCTCAACAACTTC
>JANQET010000416.1 GCA_028278265.1 Myxococcota bacterium | reverse complement strand
TCTTGAACACATTTAACTAATTTACCATGTTTGCCATATTACAGGCAATCCTTTTACAACACCCTCCCTGATGGAGAGGGGGCCAGGGGGTGAGGTCCCCGGAGAGGTGGGGCTGGGAGTAAGATCCCCGGGGAAAAGGCATAGGGGGGGTTCTGTATCGGGTACAAAGAGAGAGATGCTGCAATCCAAGAATCGCAATAAATACCAATCATCCCAAAAAAACCCAAAATCACCAACCCGGAACCTTCGATTTACACAATCGTTCCAAAATCGACAAAATGTCGCATAAGATATATTATGTCAACTTAATGCCAGCAATGGTCTGTTCAACCATCACTCGAGCTTATGATTCCAAATTATTCTTAATTTTTAGCTAAAATCCCAACGGCCAGAACACCACCATTCCCCAGATGGTGATTTCGTCCCTTTCGCCCCGCCGCACATAATCGCTGTGGAGGCGCACCTCGAGCAGGTTCTTTTGGTCAAACAGATGACCCAATGCCAGACCGACCCCGACCCCTCCCAACAGCCCGAAATCCACTCCGGTGGCCTGACGGGAATCGATCTCCCCGTGATCTTCAAAATACAAATTATCTCCGACGACGGACGGTGAAATATCCCGCTGAGAAATTTTGGTGGAGATGATTGTCATCGTCCCGCCGACACGTGCGCCGGCGACCAGCAGTTTCCGTTTGAACTCATAATTCAGCGCCAGATCAAAGCGGTTCTTCTGAGCGGTGTCGACTCTGACCTTTGCCGTACCGCCCTGTACATCATGCATAGCGTACAGGTAGCCGATCGTCACCAGCGAACGATGGTGCTTGTATCCGAACACTTGTCCCAGAATCTCCCCGCCAAAGGCGAAATGATTCGAAAAATCTCGCCCCTGAGCAGTTTCGTGCAGTGCCGCACCGGACCGAAACCCGATGCCAACATCTGAAAACCATTTAGCATGATCAACTTTTAACTCATTTTTATTTTTTGCTTTTTTTGAAGTATTTTTGGCGTTTGCCAAAGATGAGCAGGTTAAGCATGCAATGATGAATATGCCAATCATTCGCATAATCAGCACCCTTCCAAATTTAAAGAAAAAAGATTGTATCGGTTTTTTACAACTGAACAGGCTTTTGCCCGATTTACATTAGAAGAGAAAAATCCAACTTTAACGCCTGGAAACCATTTTAAGCTATTCTCAGTGTTTACCATTGATACACTGGTTGATCTTATAATTCCAAACATACCGATTATCCTGAGAATCAACACCCTTCCACATTTGAGTAATAAAGACTGTATCTTTTTTCTACAACTGAACAGGCTTTTACCCGATTTGCGTCAGAATCTACTCTTTCAATAAACAGGGAAATAAGCTGCCACAGCTCAAAATCGGCAGAGAGCACTTTGCCCAAATCGCCCATCGCTTTGACGAGCCACTCGGCCGTTTGATCCAACGCCTCAGCTCTGTTGCTCGGTTGGTCCAACTCACCGGCGATTTCATACATCAACGATGAAAGAAAAGAGCCCACATCGTAGGGACAGAACTCGGCATGGTCTGTGTTCCGGGCCGGCGCGTCGTGCCTGGTCTCTGTGTAGTCGATTGGAATAGACGCATCCCGAACCAGCTCAATTTGGGTATTCTCGTTGCACTCGGTGATAAAGACCCCCTCCTCTGCCGTGTGCTCCATAAAATTGGCATCCCTCGTGCGGGCCACAGCCATAAAATCGGCAAATCCCTCATTGACCCCGTAGAGAAAATTCTCCGCTGCGTTGGACATGTCGCCCGGCCTGTCGGGTTTGGGGATCAAAATGTCAAAGGCGGCATGGCTGTACTCATGGGTGATAATCCCTGTGTTCAAGGGCAGCGGAACCCACTGAAACTGATCAAACGGCAGAATGAACAGCGCTTGGTCCTTCTTTGTCATATACATATAAAAAGCGTTGTCTTCCGCAACTTCCTCATCTGCATCACTGGAACCATCCGGCTTAATAATGGTAAATTTTGGATTATAGTAGGTGGGAATGTCCACTTTAGAGCTGTCAAAACCGAGGGATTCGAAGAACAGCATCGAGGACTCGATATTGTAGTAAATCGACGCCATGGCCAGCGAGTCGTAGTCCTCGGGAACCAAAACCCCGTCCTCATTGATTGCGCTGAACGCCACCGAATGTCCAGGATCATGCCAGGTCATCGTGGACTCCTCATAGTCCAGCGTCACATCGGCTCCTCCGATCAACGCGGTTGCGTCCCCTTTCATCCGTTCCACATCACTCAGCGTGGTCACTGCCACGTCGGCCATCACATAGGCATCCGATGCCTCATCATAGGTCAACAACGCAATGATCGGGTCATCGGGATCACACGCGGCGCTCCCTCCCACTCCCAGCACAACGAAAATAATCCAATACCAGAGGTGTGTTCTTCCCCCAACAACCGGTGAATTGCCGAATAATTCAAACAACATCATTCGCTATCCATTCCCTCTTGATTACATCCATCAACTTTTCTCCCCTACCACGATTCATCAAAACAATCGATCCAATTTGACAAGACAATGGTGCCGTAAAGACTTGTATTAAGGCCCAACCATGTGAATGGTTAGAGCCGCTTTCGGGGGGAAAATCAGATGGATCTACGATCAAATAGAGCCGTAATGGCTCTGGCAACTCTCGTTCTGTCGGCTGGAACGATCACGACCCATGCCCAAGAGCCCTCCCCCGGGAACCTGCCGACAGAAGGCGAGCCCACCGACGCTCAGCCCAAGGAGCCGTCGATCGCCGAGCAATTGAAACAACTCGAAGCGGCATACGAAAAAAAGCTGAAACAGACCCAAGATCATTTTGAAGCGCAAATTCGCAACCTGAACGAAACAAAAGCAGATCGCATCGTAGAAGAGGATCCCTCGTCGATTGCCGAACAGTGGACCCTGGAACAAGCCGAGGAACAGGATGCGCATCAAGATGTTCCCCTGGATATTTACGGCTATTTCGATGTTACGTTCGTCAAAACGATGTTCGAAAAAGAGAGCCTCTACAGCACGGTGATCACGGACAAATTCTCATTCTACAGCGCGGGACTGCACCTAATGGCCGCCTCCCAAATGACCCAACACCTGAGTGCTCTCGTCGAGCTCCAATTCACCCTGGCGCCCAACGGCGCCGAGATCAACAACGCCATTTACGACGAAGAAACAGGTGCCCGCTACGTCGACTACGAGCGCGTCGACACCCACTACGTCAGCCCGATGACCAGCGAAGATTTCTGGCATGGGGCCGTCAGCATCGAGCGGATGCATTTCACCTGGGCACCGAGGGATTGGTTGAAAATCCTCGCCGGCCGGTTTCTCACCCCCTACGGCATTTGGAACATGGAGCACGGACCGACCGTGATCATTCCTTCCCATCCGCCGATGATGCAAATCCGGCGCATGGTGCCGCCACGGCAGTTGGGGCTTCAGCTGTTCGGGACCTTTTTTCCGCGCTCCGACAGCTCGCTGGAGTACTACATCACCGTGTCCAACGGCCGGGACGGCCCCTTCCCCACCGACACGGTGGATCTGGACAACAACAAGGCGCTGGGAGCCGGGCTCCGCTACAACATCGCCCAGGCCAGCTGGTCGGTTTCCGCAGGTGGCTACGGGTATCTCGGCGATAACACGGATCACGTCAAAAACGTCTACCTGAGCCGAAGTGACTTGGATGTCCGGGTCGAAGTGTTGGACGTCCATCGGGATCAGGAGTTGGATCTGTCGGCCTATATTCTCGCCGAAATCCAGGGACTTCGCCTGCAGACCGAATTTGTCTGGCGGCGCGTCGACTATGAGATTCCCCCACCGCTCAACCCGATAGACTCCATCCTCTCGGGCCAGAATTTCGGCGATGTCACCGCCAAAGAGGCGAGCTACACCGGTTGGGATGTCTACGGATTAATCGCTTACCAACTGCCCTTGGATCGCTGGCTGAATAAATTGAGAATTCTACCGTATATATTGTATGAGAGTACGAAAATGAGCGATATCAAACCCTATTACAATCAACAACTGTTGAGCGCCGGTATCAACCTCCGTCCCTCACCGTGGACCACGATAAAATTCGAATATCTTTACCTTATTCCGGAGAGTCACTATTTGGGAACGCGCTTGCAGATGATCGCCCTTCAAGCTGCGATTTCGTTTTAGGAGATGATTGATGGGGAGTAGGCAGCTCAGCGAAATCGAACGGATGGTGGGGGTTGGTTTGGCATTCGTACTCCTGGCTCTGTTGGCCATTCCGCAAACCGGCTGGTGTGCTGATGAACAACCGGAAGACCTCGTCGTCGTGGCAAATTTTATGGTACCTATCGATTCGATTACAATCGAAGATCTGAGGGCAATCTTCTCCAAAATGCGCAAAACCTGGACCGGCGGTCTGGCCATCGAGCCGATTCACGCACCGGACGAGAGCAAGGAGCGACTGATTTTCTCCTGGGTGGTGTTTGGCAAGTCGCCGCAGGATGCTGTCCGCGACGGCGAAGATCGACGCATCATGCGCGGGGACACCCCACCGGTGTCCGTGTCCAACCAAAAGAACCGCCGGCTGCGCAAGGTGTTCGCCCATAAGGGTTCGATCAGCTATGTGCTGCGTAAAGATTATCTAGCAGGGGTCTCCAAAGTGCTCGCCGTGATTCCCGTCGCCCAATACCGACAGGTCGTTCCCCAACCGCAAAAGTAGATCGCCCTACCCGTCGAGTTGTTCCACATTGGGTCGCGGCACCGTGACCCGCCGTCCATCGTCCAAGGCCACCTCGACCACCCGGGTGGTCACGCCGGAGGAGACGGTCACCGGGGTTTCGGGCATCCCCTCGATATGGCCCAGAGCGCCGAAATGCTCCCCGCGCACGATGCGAACGCGGGAGGACTGCTTGTCGGTTGCAGCCGGTCTCTCCCCCTGCTCTGTGCGAGGTGGGCCGATCACCTCCGGGCGAATCACCCCGGCGCGAATCTGTGTGGTGCCGTTGATCGACACCTGCCGACCGTTCATCCCGGCGAGCAGCTGATAGGTGTTGCGGGACATCATAAGCTCACCGAAGCCTTCAGTGATAATCAGCGTGAAATCGATCACCTCATCACCGGTGGCAGCGATGTTGAGCTCCCGACCGATCAGGCGGGTCACCTCCCCGCCGTCAACACTGGCTACCACGGCCCCTCTCACCCCCTGGTCGATCATCTTTTTCATAGCTTCGAAGTCAATCGAGCGTCGACCGAGCACAATGGCATCCCGGTGGGCCTCGGTGATTTGTGCTGCACTGAGATCGCCGTTTCCGGTCTGTCCCAAGTCGATGAGCGGTCCCAGCTGCTCCTTGCCGATACCGAAAATCCCTTGGATCAGGGCGACCTCCGACTCAATCGTCACCCCGTTTTGCGGCAGTATCTCGACGACCTTTCCCGGTAGATAGGCGGTCACCTCCAGCGGCTGGGGCGCTGCCCGAACCATGATCTGTCCCGTGAAAGCGGAGATCGACTCTACCGTTCCGTCGACCGGCGCCTCGACGGCATGATCGAACCAACCGAAAAAGGAACGGGACCGTGCGAGAACCTGACCGCAGACAATCGAATCCCCAGTGGCCACCACCATCTTGTCCTTTAATTCGACAACCGGTACGCCCAGTGTTGTCGCCGCGTTCACCGGCACCACCGCACCGGGCAACATCGCCCGGGCGACCGGTTGGGTTGCCTCAACCACCTGCCCCATTTCGACCAGCACCTCCCCGGCCACCGGCAGTACGCGGGAGCGCCTCAACCGAAGACAAGGTGAAACGGTCAGGCCGGTGGTCGACACGCGGGTCATCGGCTCTCACGCTTAGGTTCGAAGATCCCCATCGTCTCGAACCATTTTGTGGGGTTGGTAGGGGGCAGCGGTCGTCCCCGCCCATCGAGAATCAGGCCGGCCGGTCCCCCTTTGACCACCCCGCTCCACCGCTTGCCCTTCCCTGCCCCCACATCGAACTTTCGCGCCGGAACGAGTGTCAGGTGACCCTCCTCGTCCGCGGCCAACGGCTCGATGAGCACCTGTCCCAGTTGGAGCTCACCGCGACTACTGCGCCCGTCTTGTCTTTTGATTTCATATTCGAGACAAACACGCCCCGGGCGATCCGCACCGGTCGGTGCCACACAGGTTCCCAGCGGTCGAACGCAGTCCCGTTCAAAGACCGACCGCGCTGCGGTGGGCAGGGAGGCTAAGAGCACGCCGAGGTGAGGCATCATGAAAATGGAATCTTTGGCCAGCTGGGTGACCCCTTCGGGTTGAAATGCATCGATCACCATCGCCGCGGTCTGGGCCGGTTGGGGAGCATGGGAGAGCACACCGCCCGAGCCGATGATCAGATCAATATCCATCAATGCTATGCGGGATTCCCTTTGTACGTCTGCAGGAGCCGCGCCGTAAGCCGAGGAAGGGTCGTGTCCCCCTTTCAGACCGGTGGCAAATGCGCGGTGTTGCACCAGGGAGAGCCGAAG
>JANQET010000415.1 GCA_028278265.1 Myxococcota bacterium | reverse complement strand
CACATGCGGCACCATTCTCAAAAAAATGGCATAAATTTAAGCTGTTACGTGAGTGTTGTTTTCAGACCTATGTGGCCACAAGATGGAAATGCGCCCCATCAAATACTATTACCGTATTATCAGAACGAAGAGACAGAGCTCGATCCTGTTTTTTTTGTCAGCGGGGCATTTCAAAATATGAAATCATGGCAGCTAATTGCCAAGCATTTCTTCGCCAATATGACTGTTCTATTGGCTGATCTGCCCGGCACGGGAAGGGCTGGATACCTGGCAGAAGAATTTGGTCTGGACTTTTTGGTCGACTCGCTCAATCAAATTCTCGAGCATGAATCGATAAACAGGAGCGGCGTAGTGACAAGGGCTATTTCCCACCTGTAGGAGCGCGGCGGAGAATGGTGCCGTACCAGCCGGCGGCGAAGATGTCCCCTTCGGGGGTGCCGGTCACTGAGAAGAGGGAGGCGCTGGTCAGCGGCCTCGACGGCTTGGCGGTGAGCCCATCCCAGTGGAGCATGGCGCCCTGGTTGCCCACGGCCCAGAAATCGTCCCACTGTTTCCAGTAGGTGTCGGCAAAGTAGTAGTAGGGGGTGAGGGCGAATTGCTGGCTGAACACGGTGCCGTTCCATTCGAAGAGCTTGCCGGTGGCCAGGAAGGCCTGAATTTGGGTGTTTGATATACCGTAGAGACCGACGAACGCGGTGCCGTTGCTCTGGGTAGAGACGTCGGCCAGCGGGGTGATGGCCGAGCCGTTGTAGCTCAGCAGTTTGTCCCCGATGATCCACACCTGGTCGGCGGATACACCGTGAACCGCGTCCAGCCGGGTGGCCCCGGTGGCCGGGACCAGCTTCCACCCGGTGCCGTCGAAGTGCAGCAGCAGGCCCTCGTTGGTGGTGGCCCAGGCGTTGGTGGGACTGCTGGCCCACAGATCGGTGACCAGCACCCGATCCTCGTCCTCGAATCCGTGTCGGGTCCAGCTCTGCCCGGCGAGGGAGTGTACCCGATTGTTCCAATCCATCACCCACAGGGTCCCCCCCGGGGCACCTGCCACCTGGGTCATGTAGATCTGGTTCTCGGTCAGGGGGTTGGTCACCGCGGTCCAGCCGGAGCCGGCGTTGTGGTACATCGTGCCATAATCCCCGACGATCCAGACGTCGTCTGCCGCGGTCCCGCCGACCGCGTTCATGTCGTAGTCGTTGACGGTGGTGTCCTCGGTCCACGCCACCCCGTCCCAGTGGATCAGCGCGCTGTGCTCCCCCACGGCCCAGACGTCATTGGTCGCCGCTCCCCACACGGAATGGAGCTCATCGGAGATCGGCGTGTCCTGTTGGGTCCATTCCACCCCGTCCCAGTGAAAGGCATAACCGATTTGACCCACGGCCCAGATGTCATCGGCGGCAAAGCCGAACAGATCCCGCAGATCGAGTGCGCCGTCAATCGACACCTCGTTCCAGGTGCCGGTGTAGTGGAGCGCGTCGCCGGAGCGGCCCACGGCCCATACATCATCGATTGCCGCTCCCCAGATGGCGTACAGATCATTTACCACGCCCGTGGACATCACCGCCCAAGCGGAGCCGTCGTAGCGCACGATGGTGCCGTTGTCACCGACGGCAAAGACCTGGGCGCCGATGGTCACCACATCCCACAGATCCACCGTCGTTCCCGCATTGGCGCAGGACCAGCGGGTCTTGTCGTAGAAACAGGCCAGCCCCTCTTGGCCCACCGCCCAGACGGTTCCGCTGCCGGTCACCGCAAAGCTCCTCATTCCCCGGGGGACGCTGACCGGTGATTCGCTCCATGTCCCGCCGTTCCAGTGAAAGAAGCGGAGCCGATCTTCACTGGTGTTCGTCGAGTACCCCCACCCGTCATCGGCGCCGGTCTGCCACACCCGCGCCAAGTAGAACCCGGAATTGACCGGATTGTAGGTCCACCCCGCTTGATTGCGGGTGGCCACCTGACCGAAAGCCCCCATCGCGGTCATGTCGTTGGTCGAGCTCCCTCCGATACTGGTCAGGCTGTCGTAGCTGAGGCTGTCGCTGCAGTTCCAGCTGCCGGTCCAATTACAATAGAGCCCCCACGGTCCGGCGAGCCAGGGTCCCTCGGTGGGGGTCAGGTGGATGTCGTTCAACAGGTTAATCGGTACGCCGGTAGAGACGTCGGTCCAAAAACTGCCGTCATAGTGCACCACTTTGCCGCTGGTGCCGGTGAGCCAAATATCGGTCGGGCCAGTACCCCAGATGGCGGTCCAACCGGATATCGCCCCGGGATCGATCTGTTCGATGGCGGTGCCGTTCCAATGAAAAATGTTGGCGGTGCCATAGGCGACGAAATAGACATCGTTGCTGGCCGAGCCCCAGATATCGGTGAAAGAGAGGGATTCGTCCTGGGTCATGTTTGTCCACGTGGTGCCGTTGTAGTGGTAGAGCGCGCCGTTGGCACCGGCGGCCCACATGTCGTTGGTGGCCGTGCCGAAGATGGCGGTCAGGCTCACTTCCGGGAACTCGCTGGTGGTCCAGGTGGTGCCGTTCCAATGGTGGACGGCGGTGTAGGCGGCGACCCAGAGGTCGTTGCTACCGAACCCCCACAGAGCGGACATGCCGTATTGTCCCAAAATGCTGGACCAATGGGTGCCGTCGTAGTGCATCAGGCGATTGCCCGAGAGAGCGAACATGTCAGTCGCCCCGGTACCCCAGAGGGAGACGAAGATTTCGTTTTGTTGGGCCGAACGCCACTCCCACCACTTGGTGCCGTCGTAGCGCAAAATTTGGCCGGTATCCCCGGCGTACCAGACATCTCCCGGGCCGTTGACCCAAACCACTCGCAGGGAGTTGCCGTGGGGGGTGGGGTTCTCGAAGCACCACCCGTCCTCGTTGCAGAAATCGGTCACCACCATGATCGTATCATCCGCATCGGAGTCCGAATCCGTATCCACATCCGTATCCCCGTCCGTGTCGGTGTCTGTGTCTGTATCCGTGTCGGTGTCCGCCCCGGTGTCGTCGTCCCCCCCGGCGCCATCGTCCGAGCACGCGGCGATTCCCCACAACCCCGCGATCACAAACAACAAATTGATTGGAATGGTTCTCATCTTCGACCCCTTTTTGATGCCTTTAAATAGTGTAGCATCATTCGTCCACTAACCAATTGGAGGTGGTTCCAATGCATTTTTGATTTGACGAGAATTCGTCGGGTCGAATTCAACCAATGTCAGAGTGTGATCAGCCGATCAGAGCGTGTCAAGGATATCGTGGAGCAGGGAGGCGTCCGGCGCCTACTTTTGGGCTTCCTTCTTTTCCGCGTGGGGGCAGGGCTTGCCGTCTTTGCTCGCATGGGGGCAGGGCTTGTCTTCTGAGCGGGGACAGGGTTTGCCGTCTTTGCCCGCGTGGGGACAGGGCTTGCCCTCTGAGCAGGGACAGGGTTTGCCGTCTTTGCCCGCGTGGGGACAGGGTTTGCCCTCTGAGCAGGGGCAGGGTTTGCCGTCTTTGCCCGCGTGAGGACAGGGCTTGCCGTCTTTGTTCGCGTGGGGACAGGGTTTGCCCTCTTTGTGGGCATGTGCGTGTGCGTGGGGGCAAGGCTTGCTGTCTTTGTGATCGTGGCCCGCGTGATCGTGGCCCGCGTGATCGTGGCCCGCGTGGTTGTGCTCCACCGGGGCCGTCTTTTCCGGTGTGGTCGCAGCGATCGTCGAGGATTCCTCAACCGGGGCTTTGTCACACGCCCAGACGAGTGCCACCACGGCGGCGATGAGCGGTAATCTAATTTTCATGCTGTTTCTCCTTTGTGCGCTAAATGATGTCAAATGAGGCTAGACGATCTGCCCCACCGGCGTCAACGGGTATGGCTGTTTCGGATAGCTCACGACCGGACAGATCCGTGGCGAAACAGCCGACCAAAAAACGGTCGACAAGCCGTTGGGCATACCGATAGCAGATCCCGCTTCTGCGGTAAAAGCGAACAAAAAAGAGAATAATCGTTCAGGCGTTTGTGTCACAATCAGTAGGATGAGAGCAGCGCCGGCACTTCTGATCGCTTCGATTTTTGTTTGCCTATCGTCGATTGCAGCTCAACCCAAGACGCCTCTGCTGGCGATCGCCCCGTTGGGCCAGGTTCCCCGCACCGACATCACCGAAATTCGCCGTGCCATCGAGACGACCTACGGCTGGTCCACTGTCGAGCTCGCGCCTCAGCCGCTGCCAAAGAGTGCCTGGTATCAACCGAGAAGGCGTCATCGAGCCGAGAAGATTCTCCAGTGGCTCCGGGGGAGAAAACCGCTTGCGGCCGACAAAATCATGGCCATTACGGCAAAAGACATCTCCACCACCAAGGGCCGATACCCGGATTGGGGCATCTGCGGCTTGGCCGAAATGCCCGGCAGCACATCAGTGATCTCCACGTACCGCATCAAAAAGAAGCTCCGCGCGCCGAACCGTAAGCGACGCCACGAGAAATACCTGCAACGGCTGAGAGATTTGGCGGTACACGAATTCGGCCACCAGCTCGGGCTCGAGCACTGTCCCCATCGGGGATGTGTCATGGAGGACGCCAAGGGAACGGTCGGCACCTTCGATCACTCCACCAATGAACTGTGCGCCGATTGCCGCCATCAGCTCGACCGGTGAAGGTGCGAGAGGCGTGTGAACGAACTACCGGTTCGAGGCGTTCGTTCCTTCGCGGCGATTGGCCAATACCGCACCGGCGGCACGGGCACCCGTACCGAGCGCCACCGACTGACCCGCGCCCCCGATCCACGCCCCGCAGACATAGAGGCCCTCGATGGGGGTCTCGATCGTGCCGGTGTGGACCGGGTCCAGTTCCGGAGCAAAAGCGAACCCGGCCCACGAGCCCTGCGGGTTCAAGGTGTACTGCTCGATGGTTCGCGGGGAACCGATTTCCATGACTTCGATGTGCTCGGACAGCTGGGGTAGGTGGGTTTCGGCTCTGCGGATCAGAATGTCGGCCAACTGACGTTTGTACTCGTTGTACGCGGCGTAGGATTCGCCCCAGCGCCATTGGTTGGCGCATTGGTAGTCCATGAAATCGACGGTGAGCACGATGACGTTCTTACCGGGCGGCGCAGTGGTGGGATCGACCACCGAGTAGTTGCTGATGACATAGCTCACCTCCTCGGGGAGGCAGCGAACGGCCGCGGCGTGGTCGGCGCCGACGGCGAAGCTCGTGTTGACGAAGATCTCGTGGGTACCTCCGAACGCCCCGGTGTAGTCGCGGTTCACACCGAGATAGATCATGGCGATACTGGAGCTCGCTGGGGTCCGGGCGGCCAGCTCGGTCACTGCTTCGGCGGGCAGGTGTTCCGGACCCACCAGCTCGTTGTAGGTGACCGGGAGGCTGGCATTGGAGATCACGAAGGGGGCGTCGTAACACGCCTGGTCTGTCGTCTCCACCCCGACGACCCGATCGTTTTCGATGCGTATTTTTGCGGCGCGCGTGTGCAGTTTGATCGTGCCGCCCGCTTGTTCGATCGACTGTTCGAGCGCGTCGACGATCGCCTGGGATCCCCCCACAAAGTAGTGGTAGCCCATCGAGTGGTAGGCGTCCCACATGCCGATGAACGACTCGGCCGGCAACGCGTCCGGGGTTGCGGAGAGGAAACCGGCCAGCACGGTGAGCACGGCGATCAGCTTCTCGTCTTCGATTCCGTGACTGGCGATCGCCTCGATCAGGCTCATCCCGGCGTAGGCGGGGATATTCGTGAAGGTCATGCCGTCGAACAGGGCATCGATATGGGCCGCTTCGTGGGGGAACTCGGTTTTCAGCAGGTTGCGGTAAGCGGTTTTGTCGGCGGGGACATCGAGTAGCAGATTGGGGTAGGCCAGCCGATACATCACCGGACCGCGGACCACCTCCACCTCATCGCCGATCCCCAGGGCATCGAGGGTGCTCAAGCCCCAACCGTCATAGGCGTGAAGAGACGCTTCGAATCGATAGTCCCCGCGAATAAAATTGGTCATACACCCACCTACCTGGTGGTGTTGCTCCAGTACGGCCACGTTCAGGCCTCTACGCGAGAGGACCGACGCAGCGGCCAATCCACCGGCCCCGGCTCCGACAACGACCGCATCGTAGGTTTCCACAGGGGAGCAGGTCGCGACGGTAGCGTACCGGTGGCACCCACGACAGTCGTTGGGCGACGCGAATGCGAGCTCTGGGTGGGAGTTGTGACAGGAGGCGCAGTCTCCGTCCGGGTGATCCGGCGGCCGGACCGGTGCGCCGTTGGTGCCGTGACAGGTGACGCACTGCGCTCCGGTGAATCCGTCCAGATGAACCGAACCGTGACAGCCGCCACAGTCGGCGTTGCCGTACCCTGAGTGGAGCTCAGAGAGGGCGGCGGTTGTCACCCCGGGGGTGGCACCGGTAATTCCGTCCACCGGACCACCCTCCACACCGGCGTCCCGGGGGGCGCCTCCGTTGCCGTCGCATGCCAGCAACACAACTGAACTGACCAGAAAAGCTGTTGGACAAAGAACCATTGCTGTCGAACCGTGTCGAGAATTCACTCGTCACCTCCCTGTAGATATCCCCGTTTTCGGATTAGACACATAACTGTGAAAATGGGTTCCGAACAATTTTCGGTGGCCTTCGGTCGATACGGGTCGCCCTTTGGCGCAAGGGTTGTGCGTAATCTGCGCCAATCGGATAGGGCGTCCAAAGGACTGCAAATATTGCCCTTGTCGACAGCTTAAGGGTTGTCTGGTGTGCCAATTCGTGCCAACCCGATCGGGTGAATTGTTCTTCAGGTGGGCCGGGTTGTCCCCTGAGGTGGCTGCTGGTAGCATGACCGGCGGTCCCGCAGCATTGGAAGGTGACATGATACACGAATCCCCCGCCGATCCATCGGATTCGCCGGCGGAAGCACCGGTTTCAGCCGAGGATTACGAACGGCTCGGCGATCTGAAGTTCTCACAGGAGAGTTCGGCAGAGGCACTCACCTGCTATCGGAAGGCACTCGAGTTGACCGAGCGGGAGCCCGATTTTGATGAGACCACCGCCGGGCCGCTGAGCCGAAAAATCGGCTACACTCTCTTGGCGCTCGAAAAATACCGCAAAGCGATCGGGTATTTCGAATACGCGTTGAAACAGGACCGGCAACGGCACGGTGACAGCCATCCGGCTGTTGCCGATGGGCACCGGGGATTCGGCAAGGCCAACGCTGCGATTACGTTTTATGTGCCGGCGAGCAATGCCTTTAAAAAGGCGATTGAGATCGACCGGGCAACCCTCGAGCCGGACAGCCTGCAGCTCGTCGAAGATTTGGTCTCCCTGGCCGATGTCCACGGCACGAACGGCACGGATTCGGCGCTCCGTCACTTCGACGAAGCGTATGAAGGGTATCTGGAAGCAATAGACATCCTGAAACGTCGCGCCCTACCGGACGAACAGGGCATGCTGCCCGAATACCTGGCCCGCGCGGCCAAGACCCGCCTGCACCATAGCAAACCCAAAGAGGCGGTGCCCCTCTTCGAGGAGATGATCCGACTCAAGGGGGAAGAGGCGGACCCCACTGACCCGACGGTAAAGTACGCGCGCAACATGATTGCCACCTGTCGGATGCGCATCCCGGGAACGCCGGAACGCGCTGTCTACTCCAGCTTTTGGCTGGGCCTGATCGGATTGCTCTTGCTCTGTTGGACCGTGCCCCAATTCGCCGGCGCGGCCTACCCGCCGAACGAGGCGGCCTATTGGCTGTGGAGCTTGTTGCTGGGCTGTCTGCCCTCGTTGATCGCGTTCGGACGGACCGCCGCAGCAAGGGATAAAACCGAAACAAAAGGCTTTGCCACCGTCACCCTGTGCATCGGCGCCCTCGGCGGGGCGATCGGACTGGCGCTCACCTTCTCCGTCCTGACCTGAGCATCGGCAACCAAGTACGGCAGAATTGACGGTCTGTGGTCCTGGGTTGTCCCCGGGGGCACGGGCTGGTAGCATGGGCGACGTTGATGTGACAGCCAATTGTGAAACAACTGGCTCGATACTGGAAAGGAACCTGAGCCTACGATGACCCGGACGAACGAACAGACCACCAACGGAACAAGAGCATTCGACAACGACCGATATCTCGCCGAACAGACGGCAGCCATCCTCTCGCGCATCGATCAATCCGACAACAAGCTCTACCTGGAGTTCGGCGGCAAATTGCTGTTCGACTATCACGCCTCGCGGGTGTTGCCCGGATTCGATCCCAATGTGAAAATGCGCCTGCTCAGCGGGCTGAAGGACAGGGCGGATATCGTCCTGTGCATCTATGCCGGTGACATAGAACGGCGCAAAGTGCGTGCCGACTTTGGCATTACTTACGATTCGGACACCTTTAAACTGATCGACGATTTTCGCGGCTGGGGCCTGGAGGTGACGGCAGTGGTGATCACCCGCTTCACCGGACAACCAGCAGCGGTCACCTTCAAGCGCAAGCTCGAGCGCCGCGGGGTGCGGGTGTACACCCACCAACCGATCGATGGCTATCCCTCCAATGTGGAGCGCACGGTCAGTGATAAGGGATACGGTGTCAACCCCTACATCGAAACCAAGCATCCCCTGGTCGTGGTCAACGCGCCGGGGCCCAACAGCGGCAAGATGGCCACCTGTCTCTCCCAGGTCTATCACGAGTACAAGCGCGGTGTGAAAGCCGGCTATGCCAAGTTCGAAACCTTTCCCATCTGGAACCTCCCCTTGCGCCATCCGGTCAATGTGGCCTATGAGGCGGCCACTGCCGACCTGCGGGATGTCAATATGATCGATCCCTTCCACCTGGAGGCCCACGGGGAGCGGGCGATCAACTACAACCGGGATGTGGAGGCGTTTCCCCTGCTCAAGCGCATCTTGGAGAAGATCACGGGCAGCGCGTCCCCCTACCAATCGCCGACCGATATGGGGGTCAACCGGGCGGGCTTTGCCATCGTCGACGATCAGGCCGCGGCCGAGGCGGCCAAGCAGGAGCTGATTCGGCGGTACTTTCGTTACTCTTGCGAGTACGCGATGGGGCTGACCGATGAGGAGACCGTGCAGCGGGTCGAGTTGCTGATGGAGGAGTTCGGGCTGACCGCCGAGCATCGATCGGTCGTCGGTCCGGCCAACGAGGCGCTGATCGAGGCGGAGAAAACCAGCGGTAAGGGCAATCGGGGAATCTTCTGCACCGCGGCGATGCAATTGCCCGACGGGGAGATCATCTCGGGGCGCAATTCCCCATTGATGCACGCTGCCGCCGCGTTGGTGCTCAACGGCATCAAGCGACTCTCCGGCATTCCCCGCCATTTGGAGCTGATCAGTCCCAACATCATCGAGTCGATCGGCGACCTGCGCCGGGACATCCTGCGCCGGGAATCGATCAGCCTCAACCTGTCGGAAACCCTGATCGCCCTAGGCATCAGCTCCACCACCAACCCCACCGCCCGGCTGGCGATGGAACAGCTGAGCAAGCTGCGCGGCTGCGAGGTGCACCTGACCCATCTGCCCACCCCGGGAGATGAAAAGGCCCTGCGCCGCCTGGGGGTCAATCTCACCTCGGGCCCCCGCTTTGCCACTCAAAAACTGTTCGTTTCTTGAGCTATAATTTTCGCGTATAATTCAACGCAGCGTGGCCGTTCGTCAGGGAGAGCTCATCTCCCACAATGGTCATTGTGTACTCTTCGAGGGTGACCGATCCGGTGAAGGGATCGTTGATTCGCATTTTTAAGTTGTTGCCATCGACCGTGTAGGTCCCATCCCAGAAGTTGGGATCCATCGCTTCGTTGTCACAGGACTCGGTGAAACTCCAGTCATCGTTGAGCTCGAGGGTGTAGGTGTCCCCCTGACTCACCCGGTACCAGATGCCCAACATCTCGGTATCTTGATTTTTGGGGTCTTCGCAGGCCAGCGCTGCGACACAAGCAAACAATAGTAGGGCAATACACATTCTCATAATAATACTCCTTTTCAATCCCCTTATTTTTAATCCCCTTATTGACACCCGATAGGTTCGGGACTGACCACTACGTCGTCGAACCAGACTTTGTTGGAATGCCCCTGGGCGTCGGATTGGGTGATGTAGTGCTGAACCCGCACCCGGTTCATTGCCAGGGTGGGGCTGGTGCGCCACATCATCCCGCTTTGGCGGTGCACCAGCTGGTCGTCGAGCCAATAGGCCATCTCTCCGTCGTGTTCTCCTGGCGTGTTGGCCTGCATCATGATCTCCAGGCAGAACCACCGGTCCACCGGAAAATAGTGGGGTGCCGGAGGGCCGAAATGGTTGCCCCAGCAGCACTGTACCTGGTCATCACAGGTGGGCAGGCCTTTGGCCTCACACTCATCGCAGACCGCTTGGGCGTCCATGTAGTCGTCACAATTGGTATCACATGCCATTTCGGGAAAGTAGGTGTAGAAAAAGCTCTCGTGGGTCTCTTCACGGAAATCCACCGTGGTACCCATGGCCAGTGAGCCGTTGGGCAGGCAACCCGCCGTGCCGTGATACCAGTAGTCATCCGGTTGGCTGCCCCCCAAGCTGAGGAAATGGTGAACATAGCGATGATCCGGGGCAAAGCGGACCCAAGTGCGAAAGTGAAGCCGGTCGAAACTCAGCATTGAACAGTTGGGCTGTTGGGGACCGTCACAGGCGCGCCAGTCCATGCTGCCCCCCTGGTACCCGGACGACGGGGCGGCGGGCATGTGGAGGGCCCAGCTCCCGGCATGGGGATTGTCGGAAGAGAGGGTCACCCGACCCCGATCGTCGTCACCCACGCCGGAGATGAAGTCCGAGGCGGCGAGCCAGCTGTCGAAATCCCCTTCGCCGCGCTCGAAGTCTTCGCACAACAACCAGCTGGGGTGCGGGGTCGCGCAATCGTAGCTTCCGCTGCTATCCGTATCCCCATCGGCGTCCCCATCCGTATCCCCATCCGTATCCCCATCCGCGTCCGCGTCGCCGCCCGAGTCATCGTCGTCGCCATCGGCGCCGCTGTCGCTGCAGCCGATGACCAAGAGTCCCCAGACAATGAACCGGGGCAATGCTCCCCTTCGATTGAAGCACCACATGGAATCTCCCTTGTTGAGTAATATCGTAACCGACCGAGCGCCGGAGTGCCAGTAGAATGGGTCTAGGCGGCCACGGTTCGTCCGAGGAGCAGCCCGAGCCAGGCCGCACCGAGACAGAGCACCAGGTTGGCCCCGATGTTGATCAGGGCCGGGGACCAGGCCCCTTTCTCGATGTAGGCAACGGTTTCGTAGCTGAAGGTGGAAAAGGTCGTGAAGGCGCCGAAAAAACCGACCGAGAGGGGTATCCGCCACACTCGGGGAATCAATCCCGTCCCGATCACCAGGCTCATCAACAGCCCCAGACAGAGGCTGCCCAGCACATTGACCAGCAGCGTGCCGTAGGGAAATCCCTTGCCGAACAAACGGGAGGTCCAACTGGTCAGGGCGTATCGACTGACCGATCCGGCGGCGCCGGCCAACGCAAGTACAAATAGGTCACGCACCTCAAACTCCTTTGCCCGGCTCAGCTACAGTCTGCTCAGATCGGCCTCGGCGGCAACGTGGCCGAAGGTGGCCCAGTTGCTGCTCGCGATCAGCTCTTTGAGCAGTTCCATTGCCTGTTCGGTCCTGCCGTTGTAGTGGTGCCAATTGGCCAGGCCGTACTTCACCGCCGGGTCGTCGATCCAGCTGAACCCGCCGCTCAGGAGGGACTTCTCGTCGAGTGCTCCTTTGTAGAACAGGGCCAATTGGTGGTAGCCGAAGCTCTCGATCACCGCCATCTCAGCGGTGATCGGTTCGAGCAGCCCCTTGGCCTGGTCCTCTTTGTTCAGCAGGCGGAGGGTCATGTAGAGCCAGTGGGTGGTCGCCACGAGGCTGTCCGGGTTCTTGGAGACCTTCAAGCAGTCCCGGTAGGCGTCGAGCGCCCGTTGCAGCTTGCCGCTCAAGTAGTAGGCCAAGCCCAGGTGGTAGTGGATGTTGAAGTGGAGAGTGCTGGTGGGGATGTTTTTGGCATTGGGCAGGCCGTCCGGCTCGATCTGGTCTTCGGTTCCCCGGATCAGGTGTGCCGCGTGGGCCAGGTCGTCGATGGCCGAGTCGAATTTTCGGATCGTGATGTAACGGTGGCCCCGGTGACGGTACATCCGCGGGTCGTCCGGATGATTTTCAATGCCCTTGGTAAAAATGTCGATCGCTGCTGTGTAGCGCCCCAAGTAGGCGGTGCGACGGCCGTACCAGATCAAGGCGTCGGCGGCGTCCGGGTCGGCTTCGTACTGGATCCGGGCCTGCTCCAGATTCTTCGTGTGCTTGGTCAGGGTGGACTCGTCGAGCTTTGGCGTGTACAAGGGCCTGCCCAGAAGCGAGATCGCCTGGCCGCCCGCTGGTAATACGGGTTGGTAGTTGGCAAAATGCAGGTGGGACAGCCGATACTCGTCCCCCTGTTGCACGTAAACAAACGTGACCGGACCCCGCTGCAATCGGCCCGTCTGCTTTTCGAAGAACCAGGTGCCGCTGACCACCGCGCCCGTGGCCAGGGGGGTCAGCTGGAGATCCTCGACCCACAGCTTGTTCGACTGAGTCTTTCCTCCTTTGACGAAACCAAACCCCCTGTGGTGCTCGATGACCGCGTCGATGCCTCGGATCAGTCCCTGTTTTTCAGATGAAAAGTAGGTCACCGTATCGTCTGTGACGAACAGTTCCTCAACCTGGGACAGATCGTAGGTGTTCCACATCTCGACCCAGGCATCGATCCATTTCCCTGTGTCGAACGTCGGCTGCGGTGCGGAGATTTCTTTGGCGCCGGCGGGGTTCGGTGCGGTGTGGCACGCCGAAATCAGACCGGTGAGGATAGAGATTGTCAACAAGCATTTGCCCATCGTGCGCTCCTTTGAGAGTCCTCTATACCACAATCCCCGAGACCGAAACGGGTTAACTCCTCGGATGGGATATTGGATACTTCTCTTGTACCGGTCGGTCCACAGATCGGGACCTCACCCCCTGGCCCCCTCTCCATCAGGGAGGGTGTTGTAAAAGGATTGCCTGTAATATGGCAAACATGGTAAATTAGTTAAATGTGTTCAAGA
>JANQET010000412.1 GCA_028278265.1 Myxococcota bacterium | reverse complement strand
CGACTTCCATTCACTATTCGATCGGCGAGAACACTGGGTTGATCGTCGCCGGCTGGCCCGAAAAATCGGTCACTGCGAGCTCAGTGAGCCCCTTTTTGGCTTGATAGAGATTGGCTTTGAGCAGCTGCCCCTGTTGGGCCAGCAGCTCGCCCCGCTCGGCTGAAGCCAAATCCCGATCCAGCTTGGTGGTCAACCGCCGCAACTGTCGCACCGCGCGATTGGCCAACCGCTCGGCATAGGCCACCTCCCCCTCGCGGACCAGGGCGGCTTCCCGTTTCACGTAGTGGCGCTCGATGGCTTCTTCCAACCTCTCGTACCGCCCGAACCGCACCTTAACCCCCGGTTCGAACGGCCGACCCGCCGGCGGCAGATAGGGTTCGCCGGGCACCAGTTTGCGCTTGAACGACCGATTCGGATACCAGGATCCACCAATGATTCGATCCCCATCGAGCCAAAACAGGTTGGCGTGACGGGAGGTGAGCTCCAGGGCCAAGGCCCCGCGCCGGTCCTGTCGGCGAAAGTCCAGCAGGACGACCCGATCCCCGTTGAGTTGGGTGACGGCCAGCAGCTCCATGCCGATCAGACGATCCCGCAGCAGCATTACAAACGGATGGGGGGATGGTGCGGCGGGCGGCTTTGCCGGAATCCGGGCCAGCCGGGTCACCTGCGCTGCCAGCACCAGCTGCAGCAGATGGTTGTGCCCGGGCGTCCGGAGCGCCAGTACCACCCGATCCTCCCGGTCAGGGGAGATCACTTTTTGCACGCGGCCCCCCTTGAGCTCATTGGTGAGGATCTCGGTGACCACGCCGATTTCACCCGCGGTTAAACTCATCGTCTCACTTTTCCCTCGCTGGGACCAGCGTAGCACAACTTTAACCACGGTTGTATCTTGCCGTCCGGCCCAGTGATCGCTAAAGTCGACACCATGCAACATCCGCGCATATTGGTCGTGCACCGCCGATCAACCTATACCGATTTGGTCTCCAACCACCAACTGCCGTCGTTTTCCCGCTTGGTCAACGCGTCCGATCCGATTGTGGACAACATCCTCCTCGCCCATGCGAACCACGTCGCTTCAATGGAAAAGGTGAAACAATCCCTACTCGAACGGGAATTGAAGTTCGTCTGGCGGCATCGCATCGACGACGTGAACCCGGATGAATTCGATTTGGTGATCACCGTGGGCGGGGACGGGACGGTGTTACATGCCTCCCACTCCATTGCCAACACGCCCGTGCTGGGGGTCAACTCCTCACCGACCACCTCGGTCGGTTTCTTCAGTGGCGCGATGGTCGACACCTTCGACGAGGTGCTGGACAAAGTGCTCAACGACGAGCTGAGCCCGCTGAGGCTGTGTCGCATGGTGGTCCGGGTGAACGATCGGGTCGTCACCACCCGGGCGCTCAATGATGTCCTGTTCTGCCACGACTGCCCGGCGTCGACCACGCGCTACGTGCTGACCCATGACGGTATCAGCGAAAATCAGCTCTCTTCGGGGGTTTGGGTATCCACGGCGGCGGGTTCCACAGCGGCGATCAACGCGGCCGGGGGACGGGTGATGCCCGCACGATCCAGGCGACTGCAGTTTGTCGTCCGGGAGCCGTTCCCCGCCGGTGGAGCCCTCGATCCCCAGCCACCGACCCTGGTTCACGGTTTTGTCACCGATGAGAACAAGCTGTCGATTCGCTCCAAGTCCGTGGCCGCTCGTCTGTATGTCGACGGTCCCCATGTGGTCTTCCCGATTGAGATGGGGGACGAAGTGTCCTTTTATCGATCCAGCACCCCATTGTTGCTCCTAGGCCTTAAACCCTAGAGGCGCTGTCTCAAAGCCTAAGCGCTCAGGATGGCGAGGCGGGTTGAGTCGGGGATTGATCCCCTTTGTCATGGGTCGGATCATCCTTGAACCGCTGACTGATTTGGTGCCAGGTGTGCAGGTATTCGTCGAGCAGTTGGATCGTCGCCGCGTTGCGATCGCTGTCAGTGGCCACTGCGGTGATTGCCATCGACAGCCGCTCCACGCCCCGATCCACCTCGCGCATTGATCCTTTGATCTTGGCGATCATCGGCATCGACTCCTGCAGCTTGAGGGCTCCGGAACTGAGCATCATGGCGATTCTCGAGGTCGTCGCGGTCTGCTGCTCCACCGCCGCGCTGGAGGCGTTGGCCAACTCCATCATCCCTTCCATCGTCACGGTCAGCGTGTCCATCGATTGGGCCACTTCGTAGTTGGACTCGACCATTTTCTCGATGTCGTCCCTGATTTGATGGGCAGCCAGTGTGGTTTGCCGGGAGAGCTCCTTGATTTCACTCGCCACCACGGCAAATCCCTTTCCCGCTTCGCCGGCGCTCGCCGCTTCGATGGTCGCGTTGAGTGCGAGTAGATTGGTTCTGGCGGCGATTTTTTCGATCATCGAGATAAAGCGGACGATGTCACCGGTGAACGCTTGGTGGGCATCTATTTTCTCGGCAAACGAACTGCCGATGCCGGCGACCAGGGTGGTGGTCTGACGGGTCTTGGTGGTCATCATTGAGATGGTGCGAATCACGTCGTTGAGTTGACCGGTGAGGCTGGAGATGCCGGAGAAGAACTCGTTGGTCTCTTCGAGCCCGATGACAGTGGTTTCCAGCCCCTCGTTGACCGAGCGGGCCAGTCTGCCGACCTCGGTGGTCTGCGTCCGGGAGGCCTGGATCTCCTTGCCCACTGCGCTCAAGGACCCGGCCAGCTCGTTCAGGCCGTACTCGAAGGTGTCCTCCATCCCCAGCAACTCGGCGGTGACCGAAGAGATCGCTTCGCGCTCCTTGGCCGCGTCTTCGAAGGAGGCCTGCTGCTGGATCAACTCGGCACGCAGAGCGGTCGATTCAGCTTCTCGGGCACGGGCCTCTTTTTGCCAGCCATCTGCTGCTGAAACGACCCTTTGCAACGCCCAGAAACAGGAAACCACAGCGGCCACCACGGCCATCGGAAAGAGAATCGACGGTGCCGCGCCGATTGCACCGGCGAGGATCAAAATCGCAGCGCCCCCCAGTCCGATCAGCCAAAAAATATATTTGTTTCCGAGATATTTTCTCAACGAACGGTTCCCCGTTTTTTCTTTGGGCCTTATCGGTGTTGTCGGCCAACCGGCGAATTTGTTAAGCCGTTTGAACTTCGAGATGGATCGTGGTCCGTTTGCGGTGGTGGATGCGGGTACCGGGCCAAGGGGATTATCGATCCGGCGCAGTGGGTCTGAGACTTAGGGCAGGGGCATCGACATCAACGAGCCGCTGTACGGGTAATCCGAGTCCCAAGGGCCCTTGTTGATCCAGTAGATCGTGGTACCGTTGATCGCTATGTCCTCGGGGTATTTCAGCTCACAGGCCAATGTCGTCGATTCACCGGGGTTAAGGGGTGAGCGAATCAATTTGCCCTTGCTGTCAGAATTTTGAGCCAGCCATAGGGCATCTTTGTTGTTCACGGCGAGCCCGACCGGGTTGGTACCGGGCCGTTTTGCCAGAGTGGTTTGCTCGCCTCCTTGGAACGATTTTTTGAACAAATACACGGTTTCGCCTTCGGAATTGTCGGTCCAGTACAGCGATTCATTGTCCGACACCAGATTTACCGCCATCCCGCCGAAGCCGAATGGCTCCGGCGATGCGGTACCTTCGAGGGAGAGCTTCATGATGGAGTCATGGATCTCGGCCCAGTACAGCGTGTCTTCGAAAACATGCAGATCCTCGACGAAGATGCGGTCCTCGATGATGGTAGTGATTGATCCCCCCATTGTGACCGAAGCAATCATCTCGCGATCTGTATAGTAGAACAATTCATCCATTTTGATGATCAATCCGTTCGTATTCAATCCGCTGGCCAGGGTCGTTGGCGCGCCCCCATCCGTCTTTGTCGTCTGAATAGAACCGACGTGGGTGTCGGTGCCATTGTCATCGCTCAGCCAGTACAGAATCGCCCCATCGATGATCAAGTCGAGCGGTTTGTAGAGCCCTGTCGCCAGCGTCGTGATGGCGCCGCCGCCCAACGGCATTTTGCGCAGGGCACCGTCGTTCTGGTAGTTGCCCAGCTCGTCCCGGGTGCCCCAGCTGGTCCAATAGAGATGGGTCGCGTCCAGCACGATCGAGGTCGGCATGGCGAGGTTTTCGGCCAGGATCGTGTAGCCGATTTCGTCGGGACAGTCGGTGTCACCGTCCGCATCGGTATCGGTGTCCGTGTCCGCATCGGTATCAGTATCCGTGTCCGTATCGGAATCCGCATCACTGTCCCCGTCGGAATCCGTGTCACTGTCCGAGTCGGTGTCCGCATCGGTATCCGCGTCGCTATCGGTGTCCGTGTCCGTATCGGTATCCGTATCGGTGTCTGTGTCGGCATCCCCGCCGGTGATTTCACTGCAGATGCCGTTGGAACAGGTTTGGCTCGGTTCACAATCCGCAGCGCTGAAGCACTCGGCGCCAATGAGATGGTCGCATCCGATCAGCTGTGCCAGGATCAGCGTTGTCGCCAATGTCCATGTCAGGGTGTTAAGAATTTTGGGTCGTACAGTCGTCATTTTTACTCTCCTTATTAATGTTGTACCTCGGTGTTTCGGCTTTCACAGGGGAGAGCATCGGGCACCCCAAAAGTAACCCCATCCGGATCATTTCAAGCGAAAATAAATCGACACGCCGACCGAACCGCAATAGCCCCAGATCAGCTCGGCGTTGAAACCGACCCCCGGGGTGCGGGTCGGTCCGGCGGACGCGGTGACTTCCCAATAGACGGGCATACCGGGGCGCCCAAAGAGAAGCGAAGCGGTCGCAGCGGGCGTCAGCCGCCATCCCTGGCGTTTTGCGCCGTCGTCATATTTCTGCCACAGTCGGGCAACCCCGAGATTGAATCCCAAACCGAGATGGGTCCTATTCAAGGCCCAGTCGTATCCCACACTGAGCTCGCCGACCGCAGCGTGAGCGCGATAGCGCCAGGCTTCGAATTCCTGGCGTCCGGTCCCCCAACCGAGCCGAAGCGCGCCCCAAAATGAGGCGTAGTCCCCTCGTAGCTTCGCACTGAGCTGATGATTGGGCATCAGCTGGCCGGCCGGTCCGAAGTCGTAGGCATATGCCGTCCCGAGGAGCCAGGTGGTGCCCGGTTGCACCACCGAAGCGCTGAGGTTCTGGTTGCTCATCCCCTTTTCCCACAATGCGGATGTGGTTTGTCCCAGGGCCATCTCCGGCTCGAGAGCGATCGATTCGTTGATCACCAGCTTCTCGTGGGGTCTGAGCTTCAAGGGATGAACAGCGATCAGCTTGCCCTGCTCGAGCACGCTGAGCTGGGCCTGGCCCGGATAGACGGCGACCTCTTTGAGTCGACCTTTGGACTTGGCGATCAACTCGGTCAGCTGTCCATCCCCATAGGTCAGCGCGAATTGGCCTTGGAGCGCCTGGGCCAACACGATGGTGGCGCTGCGTTCGAGGGGGAAGCTGAAGTAGATTGGCGCGGTGCTGGTGAGCTTGGCCACGTGTTGCTGGGGATCCTGACGCCGCTTGCGATCCGCGGTGTACCGGACTGTTTTTTGACGCGCGTAGTGCCAGACCCGATCGAGTGTGATTCCCGGGCCCTCGATGGGAGCCCGGTTGAGCGCTTCGATGAAGAAGTGGGTGAACACTCCGCCGATTTTTTCGTCTTCGTAACTCGCCTGGCCGGGGCCGCTGGAGACATACCAAACGCTCCCCTTGGCCTCGAGCACCTCTTGCGGCAACTCGCGAAACAGATTGAGCCCCGGAGTGGAGCGAATGCCCTTGGGCGACAGGCTACCGGCGTGGCAAGCGTCGAAGATGGAGACCGAGAACTCCGCGTTCATCGAGCGGATCATCGCGGCCAGCTCGTTGGCGTGCAGCGGTCCGTCTTCGAGCAGCAACCGCCCCTGCAATCCATGGCCGGTGAAATAGAACAGAAACAGGCTGTGCACTTTGCCGAGCAATGCCTGATCCGCGTTCTTTTGACGGACCAGGCGCTCCATCGCGGCCCGCAACTGGTCTCGCGTGATTCCGGTTTGTAGGACGGTCCGGCTGGACGAGACGTCGAAATTGGACAATTTGATCAGCTGTTCTTTGAGCTTTTGTGCTTCCGTTTCGGCGTGCTTGAGATCGGCAAACGGTTGGTTGCCGTTGGCATCCACCCCCCGGTTGTTGCCGACGATCAGCGCGTAGCGCAACGTGACGGCCGCCGCGCTCTGGGCCAGTAGAACGAAGAGTAAAGGAAATACAATAGTGAGCATACGTTTCATCGGGTTGTCCTATCGCACAAACGGACTGAGAAAGACCGTTCTGGCGCCTGGAAGATCGAGTTCGAAAGACTGGTCCCCGCGGGAGGCGTGGGCCCGCTGGATTTGCCCTTCGAGCTCATCAATGATCATAGGCTGATCCGAGAAAACCGCCACAATCCATTCGGTGCCGCTCCCCTCTGCGACATAGGCCCCGTCCGGTAGGGGAACCTCGGTCCCCTGAGCAATCGATTCGCTCAGCGTCCCCTGATTCGGAAACAGCAGAGCGGTCTCGCTATTGGCATCTACACAGAAGACCGCCAGGTAGCCCGGCGTCTCGGCGGAATAAAACAGACCGAGTTGATCCCCGGTCACCAGCCGGTCCCCCGGCTGAACCACGAACCGGCTCGTTCCCCGCTGAACCGCTATTGAGAGCTGATCGGTCTCGCCCTTGATAGCCATTGTCGAGGGAATTCCCTGGTCGCCCTGCTCGGTCTGCTGCCAAAAGAAAAAGGCGGCAAAGCTGATCACGACTGCTGCGGCTGCCGCCCAAACCGCGGGGCGTGCAATGGCACTTCGGGGCTGAATCCGGGTTGGGGCCGGGGGATCGAGCTCCCCCTGAGAGAGCGCACCGCTGAGCAACATCACCGCACTGGCGCACTCCCCACAAGACTGGAGGTGCTCGTGGGCCAGGCGTGTCTGTAACGGATCGGCCACACCCTCGAGCACCAGCGCTATTTGCTCCAATTCGTCGCACACCTCGGGCCGGGAGTAGCAGGGCCGGGACTTGAGCAACCGTTCGATCGTCTGCTCACTGATTCCTTGTGCAAGAGTTGTGTTCATCACTCCACCTGTTCAAATCATTGATGCTTGGCCCTGGGTTCGCTGATCGAGACAGACCTTGAGCAGCCCCAGGCTCTTGCGGATCACCCGGCCGATATACTGCTTGGATCCCCCGACCAGACCGCCGATCTGCTCATTGGTGATCTGTCGGCCATACCGCAGGCGCATGATCTGCTGGGCCTTGGGCGTCAAGGTGCCCAGACAGTGGTTCAGTCCCTCCATCATCCTGCGAAACTCGGTCTCTGTTTCGGGATCCCTGCCGCTATCGTCGTTCAGCAGGTCGGTGTTCGTGTCCCGATACTTGCACTGCTCCTGCTGACGTCGGTAGCACCGCCGCACGGCCATCAGGCGTAGATAGGAGCGAAGCGCCTTGGGATGGGACAGCCGGTGCACCGCGTCGAACATGAATTCGATCAGCACATCCACCGCAGTGTCCACCGCGTCCGGTCCCGGTCCGAGCACCCGCGCACAGATCAGCTGGATCTCCCGTTCGTAGCGGGACCAAAAACACTCCTTGGCCCAGTCCTGATTGTCTTTCAACCCGGCGATAAGGTGTTCATCCGTTTTCATCGATGCTCCGCAAAGAGTCAGTGGGTCAAAGCCTTTTCCAGCTGAGGAGAGCGATACCATTCGAAAAAGTAAACCCTTTCCCCCAAAAAAAAGAAAAAAACACCCCGAGTTTGCTATCCACTCCAGTTGCGTCGATCCGGCTCAGGTGGTGATCGAGCCTTTCAACGAGTCGTTGGCCATCTCCTTTTCAGAGGAGTCGGGGTTTGTCGTGTCTCCCCTGTTTCACGACTTCTATCTGTTGGATTACTGGCTGACCGGGCGAAAGCTCGCTTTTCGCGGACCTGAGAAAAAGTGAGCCCTGCCGTTGAAAGGGGGGGTCAAACGTTCTTCAACGCGGCCCGATCGTCGTCGTCCAGTTGAACTGTCGAAGCGTTGACCACCCCGTCGACTTGGTCGGGCCCACGCATGCCGACGATGGCACCGGTGACTGCCGGGTTTTCGAGCACCCAGGCAATGGCGATTTCACCGGCGGTGCGGCCGTGTTTCTCCCCGATTTTCCGACAGGTCTCCTGCAGGGCCAGGTTCCTGGTCAGGACCGGCTCTTTGAAATCGTCGCTCTTGTGGCGCCAGTCGGTGGGATCGAGCTGCTCGATGCGCTCCCGGGTCATCTTTCCGCTCAGCATCCCCGAGGCCATCGGCGAGTAGCAGATGACGCCGATTTCCTGGTCGAGGCAGTACGGTAGAATCTCCTCACCCACCTCGGGGTGGACGAGGCTGTAGGGGGGCTGCAGGGAGGTGACCGGGGCGATGGCGCCGATTTTCTTCAGCTGGGCCACCGAAAAATTGGACACACCGATATGGCGCACCTTGCCCTCCTCTTTGAGTTGGACCAGGGTCTCCCAGCCCTCTTCGATTTGCTGCTTGGGAATAGGCCAGTGGATTTGGTATAGATCGATCGTCTCTACCCCCAGTCGCGTCAGGCTCTGCTCCACTTCCCGGCGAACCGAGTCCGCCTTGAGTGAATTGCGAATGCTTTTTTTGGCGTTCCAGATCAGGGAGCACTTGGTGAAGACATAGGGGTGTGCATCGGTCTGCGCCAGCGCCTGACGCACCACCTCCTCTGAATGACCCAAGCCATAAATAGCCGCCGTGTCGATCCAGTTGATCCCCCTGTCGAGGGCCTGGTGAAGGGTCATGATCGATGCGGCGTCGTCCTGGTCGCCCCACCCCCAATCCCATGAACCGCCGATGGCCCAGGCACCGAAACCAATGCGCGTGATCTCCAGGTCCGAATTGCCCAATCTCCGCTTTTCCATAACGTCTCCTTTATCAAATGAAACGGCTGGTTAATCCATCTTCTGATTGTTTGTTTTGCTCGTTTGGGCGGCGAAGCGCAAGTTCAATGATTGTTCACCGGCTCAGAACCACAATCGGATGCCGGCCACCGGACCGTGATAGGTAATCGGGGTATCGCCGTCAAAGATGCGAATATCATAGCCGGCGTAGAGTTCCAACTGTCGGATGGCCACTCCCAGCGTGCCTCGGCTGTGCAGGTAGGTCGCCTCGTTGAGCCCTCCGGCAATCACCTGCCCGGAGATGATCAGCGGCCTCAACGGCATGATATCGAAGCCGATTCTCAACGCCGCTCCAGGGAACAAATTCCCATCATAGGACATGCCTAACAGCACTGCCGAGAGCTCAATTCCGAAAATGGTGTGGGGCACGAAATCCCAGGACAGGCCGGCCTGCAACAGGGAGAGGGTGTCGATTTCCCCGTCCAGCCGCTCAAAGAACTCGGTCCAGCGAAAGTCGAACCCGTAGCCGAAGCCGTTTTTCAGTTTGACGTACGCCGATACCAGGTGCACCGCATCGAGATCATATTGGTAGTCCGAACCTGTCCTCAGCGACCAACGCTCGGTCTGCTGAAACGGCTCGGCCCATCGCTCGGACGAGATCTGGATTGATCCATCCACGATGATCTCCCCTCCTGATATCTTCGAGTCGGGCTCGGTGACTTTGTAGCCGGTATGCCCGGCGGCGTAGGGATAGGGAGCAAAGCGAAACCGGGGTTGGCGTGCCGGCTCCGCCGGAGTGTCGACCGGATCGTCATCTTCCCACATGGAATCGAAGATCACCTCGAGGACAGCACAGAGAATTATACAGGAATCGTCGTCGCCGCTGCTCGATCTGCTCCCCGAACCGCCGACGCTGCTCGCCGTTTCCGATAACTTGTCCGCCCCGGCGATGGTGGGCGCAACCAGCCAAATCATGAGAAAGAGCTGTGCGGATTTCGATTTCATTGTCTCCCGCTTTCTACACTGTGACAGGGTTGCCACAATTATCGTTCGGATTTCCTCGAATCGCGAACTGACTCAAAATTGTTCAAGAAATGTGCCACCGGAAGAGACGGTTGGGCCGGAGTGCAGCTGTTTGGGATTTCACCGTCTGGCCCAGGGACCTCACCCCCTGGCCCCCTCTCCATCAGGGAGGGTGTTGTAAAAGGATTGCCTGTAATATGGCAAACATGGTAAATTAGTTAAATGTGTTCAAGA
>JANQET010000371.1 GCA_028278265.1 Myxococcota bacterium | reverse complement strand
GACCAATTGGCCCATCTGGCCGACCGACTACGGCCACGTCTGGCATCAACTCGACACCGAGCTCAAGCTGCCGTTCACCATCCTCGACATTCAGATGCTCGAGGGATACGATCTGCGCCGCTACAACGTAATCATCATTCCCTCGGCCAGCACATCGATCGGTGCTCTACTCGCTCCCCACGCCAAAGCGCTGGCCAGTTGGGTGCGGGGTGGGGGCACGCTCATTGCGATGGGCTCCTCGGCTGCTGCACTCACCGCAGAGAAATTCGAATTGGGCACGACCAGACTGCGGCGGGACGCGTTGAACGACCTGGAGGGCTATGTGGAAGCGGCCCAACGGGAGATCGCCTCCCGTCGCATCGACGTGGACCCGGCAGTGGTTTTTGGTGACACCGCGCCCCCACCCCCTGTGACGACCAAACCAAAGGTATCAGCCAAAAACGGCCTGCCCTTGAGCTTCGATTTGAAGAAAATCAAAGCGACGAAAATCCGCCAGGACGAGTACAAACGGCGGTTCTCGCCCAAGGGGACGATGCTGCGCGGTCTGGTCCACCTGGAATCGTGGTTGACCTACGGCTGCCGTGAGGAGCTGCCGTTGCTCTTCGCCGGTGAGTTCGCCTTTGTCAGCCGGCCTCCGGTGATCACCCCGGTGCGGCTCGCGCCGGCCGCGATGCTGCGACTGGCCGGGTTGATCTGGCCCGAAGCGGTCGAGCGGGTCGCCGGCACGGCCTACCTCACCACCGAGTCGATCGGCGCCGGCCAGTTGATTCTGTTTGCGGTGAATCCCACCTTCAGGGCTTATACCAAGGGCACATCCCGCCTGTTGGCCAACGCCATCGTCTACGGACCGAGTCTGGGCGCGAAGCAACCCCTGGTCTGGTAGGGGCTCGCTAAAAAAAAAATCATCCCCACACCTCACATGCCTTGGTGAATGTGGGTCTGCCACAGGGCGAGCAGATCCATCGACAGGGCAATGCCGACGTGGATCAATATTCCACCCCAGACAGACCGGGTGCGCAAGGCCAGCGTGCCCAACACGACGCCCGCAAAGATGGAGACCAGACATTCGGCCAGCGGTTTGTCGAAGTGAATCATGCAATAGGGCACGGTCATCGCAAAAATGGAGGCCGACCCGATGTACCGAGCCAGGGGCAACACCATGAATCCCCTGAAAAACAATTCCAAGGAGAAGAACTGCGCGATGTAAAAGAGCTCCCAGATCACAAAATCAAAGGCCGAATGGAATTGCCGGTAAAAGGGGTAATAGGTGTAGAACTCCTCGAAAAAGGAAACCACGAATACCACCACGAACACCGGGATGAACAGCACCCCGTAAACCCACAAATGCTGCCGCATACCGCGGAAGCTGAGCCCCAGATCAGCTATTTCGAAGCCGGGAACCCACCGAACGATGATCAACGGAATAATGAAAAAGCCCAATACCCGCCAGCTGGCCCAGTAGCCCAGCTCCCAGATCCGATAGAACTTTCCCGGGTTCAAACCTGTAAAACCGACGATTTTGGCAAAGGCCTCTGGACTACCCCAATAATACTGTAAGGTGAGGGAGACTCCCACCACCGTGAAGATCCACAGGGCAGTGGTTGCGGCAGCTGACGGTGACGGATTGGCCGATCGGTGGCGGGCCGCCTCAGCATCGATTTGTTGCCAGGTCTCTAGAAAAAAGCGGCGGGGGTGCAGGTGTTTAAACTTCACAATGATCTTCCAATAATAACGAATTTCGTATCTGCGGAAAAGGAACGCCGCCCCTAAGACGGCGCATCCACAGATACAATGTCCTGAGGAGGCGGGTCAAGATATCACAGTAACATCGACTGGCGAACTAGATTTACCTTGAACATGGATTAAGCTATACCCTGAGAGAGCATTATCTAAATATTTGATTTTTAATATTATTTTTGATTTGATGGCAAGTGTCTGGTTCGATTAAGAGTGAAAACAGCATGAAACGGTTGAAGCGCACTTTGTCGAAATCTTTTCTGAATCTCGGTGACAACCGATTGATTCTGATTTGGATTATTATCTCAGGGGTGGTCGCCATCATCGGCTGCCTGTTGCCCATGTTCAGGACCCTGGGATACGAGTACGCCCTGCTCATCGCCCTGGTGAGTTCCCTCGGGTCAGGTCATCTGGCGGCCTGCTATCCCCACCAGGTGCGCCTCCAGCGAGCCCCCTTTCCCGGTGCCAGGAACCCCGTGCTGATGATGTACGGCAGGGTTTGGGCCACGGGCAGCCTGCTGCTGATTGTGCCGCTGGCCCTGGCCCTGTTCAACGGTGTGCGCGTCCCCCCGTGCAACGTGATTTACGGAATCCTGTTCTACTTTCTACTGGCCGTCTTGGGGGCAACCCTGGCCATGGGGGTGGGCCTGTTCATTGGATTGCTCACCCCAGGGGGGAAATCGGCGAGTGCCTTGTGGTTTGGTGTGTTTTTGGTCAGCCTGGTCGCTGCGATCTCTACCTTTCACAGCACACCGGCGGTCTATTCGTTCGGACCCTTTTACGGCTACTTCCCCGGAGTGTTGTACGACGAACTGATCGCCATCGAACCCCGCCTGATCACCTATCGCCTGATCACCCTGCTCCAACTCTTCACCATCCTCGCCCTGTGTCGCCTGCTGCTCGATCTGTCCCGATTGCGTTTCACCCTCGCCCACCTGACCTCTCGCTGGCGGTTCGGCGCGGTGGTACTGCTATTGATCATAGCCGGCGCGGCCTTGCATCTCGCCGGCCCGAAACTGGGCCATCGCACCGATCGGGAAGATCTCCAGCGGTTGCTCTCCCACCACATCGCCACAGAGAAGCTCGATTTGTATTTTCCACCGGAGACCGACGCTCGGACGGCACAAAATCTCGCCCTGGACGCGGAGTTCGGCCTGCACCAGATCGAAACGTTTCTCGAGATGACGGTCAATCGCAGAATCACCGTGTTCTTTTTTACCAATTGGCAACAGAAGGGAGCGGCCATCGGCGCCTCGAGGACCAATGTGGCCAAGCCCTGGCGCGGTGAGGTGTATGTCACTGTCGCCGAGGTGCCCCATCGGGTGCTGCGCCACGAGTTGGCCCACGCGGTCGCTGCGGAGCTGGCCTCCGGTCCGTTCGGTGTGCCCGGCGCATGGGATGGGTGGTGGCCCAATCCGGGCCTGATCGAAGGGCTCGCCGTGGCCGCACAGGGCCCCCGCGGGGATCTCACCATTCACCAGTGGGCAGCGGCGATGAAACAACTGGAGATGCTCCCACCGATCGACCGCATGTTCGGGCTCGGCTTTTTCAATCTCACCGCGTCGGCGGCTTACACTGCAGCAGGCTCGTTCTGCCACTGGATTGCCCGACAACATGGAGCCCGCGCCTTGAAGTCGCTCTACGGGGGCAACAGCTGGCAGCAGGCGACCGGACACACCTTGCACCAGCTGGCCGCCCGCTGGATGATCTACCTGGACCAGGTCACCCTTCGACCGGCCGATCTGTCGGCCGCGCGCCACCGCTTCGACCGACCATCGGTCATCCACAGCGTCTGCGTTCACGAAGTGGCCCGGCTGCGGGAAAAGGCCGCCAGATGCTCACGCAACCGGGATTGGGAGCAGGCGTTGGCCATTCTCGAACAGGCTCACCGCCGCTCCGGGGAATCCACTCGCACCAAATTGGCCCTGTTCTTTGCCCAGATCGACGCGGGCCGGCAGGAGCTCGCTGTTGACCAGGCCCACCGGTTGCTGAACAGCCCGGAGATCAACAGCGCCACTAAATCGCTGATTCGCGAGCACCTCATTGATATCGGCGACCCACCGTCGACCAACAAACCTCTCGATGCGCGCCGGGCTTACGGGGAGCTCGCTCGAGGTGCCCGCAGTGAAGCGGATCGGCGACGGCTTTACGTCAAGGCCCATCTGGCCGGACTGGCCCATCCGTCAGTAGGCCGGGTACTCGACGTGCTGGCCGTTCGGCCCGGTCCGCAGCAGCTGTCCGACCCACTCGCAGCGCTGGTGATCGCCCGTGCCACACGGTTTGTCCCCGACGACCCCATCCTTGCCTATCTCCTGGCCCGGCAGTACTTTCGCTACGGAGAGCATCAGGAAGCGATCAGCCTGTTCAATCGGGCGACCTCATTGGGCCTCGACCAGCAGCCGATCGCCCTCTGGTTCGCCGCCAAGATGATGCGCGCGAGGGCCCAGTTCGAGCTCAATCAGTTCACCCGCGCCAAGGCCGGATTCCAAGCACTGGCCAAGCTCATCGGCGACGAACCCGGACGGCGCGCTCGGGTCGACGACTGGATCTCCCGCTGCACGTTTCGCATCGAACGGTAAAAAGACCGATTTATTTGGTCTCAGACGTTTTCTCTGGCCACACATGGGAGTAGAATTGATTCAAGACATCGAAAAAACGGAACGGAGGCTTGGGGCATGGCCAAAATTATCGACCTGTTCAACGAGGCAGCTGACACAATCACCAAGGAATATATCCAACAGCGACAAATCATTTCCTTTGCCGAATACCTGGCTGAATTCGCCAAGGGGCCCAAATTGCATCTGCGCGATGCCGCGGGCTATCTCCTCGACGCCATCGACCATTTCGGCAGCTCGCAGGTCGCCCAACCGTGGGGCACGCAGGTTCGATACAAAATCTTCGACCAAGAGTTTGCCGATCCCTCTGAGCGTCTCGTAGGGCAGGAGACGGCCCAGAACGCGGTACGCGCGGCGATCGCGGGTCAGGTGCGTGATGGACGGGTGAACCGGTTGATCCTCATCTACGGGCCCAACGGTTCGGCCAAATCCACCTTTATCAAGTGCCTGTTTCGCGGCTTGGCGCACTACTCCCGGCTGGATGAGGGTGCGCTGTACCGCTTCCGCTGGATTTTCCCCACGCGCAAGACCTCCCACGGCACGATCGGATTCGGCGCCCGGCTCAAGCGGGACAATCTGGCCAGTTTCGCCCATCTCGAGGACGATCAAATCGACGCCACGGTCGAGTGCGAGGTGCGGGACCATCCCCTGCTGCTGCTGCCCAAGGATCAACGTCTCAGAGTCATCAATCACTCCCTCGAGCAACAGGGGATCACGGACTACCAAGCCCCCGATCACTTCATGGAAGCCTCCCTGTGCCACCGCTGTCGCCAGGTCGCCGATGCCCTGATGCGAACCCACCAGGGGGACATCCGCAAGGTATTGGCCCACATTCAGGTTGAGCGCTGGGCCATTTCCAGGCGATACCGCCGGGGGCTGGTTCAAGTCGGTCCACAGATGTCCGCCGACGCCTCCCAGCGGCAGGTCACCGCGGACCGCAACCTCTCGGCCCTGCCGATTGAGCTGCAGAACATGACCCTGTTCGAAACCTTCGGCCCGCTGGTCGACGGGGCCGGGGGCATGGTCGAGTTCGAGGATATGCTCAAACGGCCGATCGATGCATTCAAGTATCTCCTGGGTACCATCGAAACCGGCGAAGTGATGCTCGGACAGTCGATTCTCAAGCTGAACACCGTGCTCCTGGCCACCACCAACGACGACATGCTCGAGGCGTTTCGCGGCCACCACGAATTTCCGTCGTTCCGCGATCGCCTGACCCTGGTGCCGGTGCCCTACATCACCCAGCGCAGCAGTGAGCAGCGGATTTACGAGCTTCAACTGGTGCCCAATCTGGGCCGTCACACGGCGCCCCACGCGGTCGCGGCGGTGGCCCACTGGGCAGTCCTTTCACGACTCCACAAACCGGATCACAACAACTACCCCAAGCCGATTCGCAACATCATCAAGAAGCTGACGGTCAAGGAAAAATGCGATCTGTACAACGACGGCACCTGTCCCCAGGGATTGTCCAGTGAGGAGCGGGCCCTGTTGCGGGAGTCGCTCAACGATATGCGCGCAGAGGATTCGACCGGCTGGGCCTATGAGGGACGATACGGGGCCTCACCCCGTTTGATCAGGCAAGTGTTGCTCCGGGCATCATTGTCCGATGAGTTCGAGTGTCTCTCGCCATTTGCGGTGATCGAAGAGCTCAAACAGCTGGCCACCAAAGTGCGCGAACACCCCTTCTTGGAGCGAGAAAAGGAGGACGGCGGCTACCACCACCACGACGCGTTTGCCGATATTGTGGAGGATCAGGTGCTCGATGCCATCGAGAACGATGTGCGGTCTGCCAGCGGCTTAGTGGAGGAATCCCGGTACGAGGATCTGCTCACCCGCTACGTCAACCACGTGAGTCACGTGGTCAAAGGAGAAAAGCTGCTCTCCGAGACAACGGACACCTACGAAGAACCCGATGAATCGATGATGAGCTCAGTTGAGAAGAAACTCGGCCTCGAAAAGAACATCAAAGAGTTCAGGGAGAATCTCATCTCCCGCATCGCGGCCAAGGCAATCGAGAATCCGGGGGAGAAGATCTCCCCGGCGATGGTTTTTCCCGAGTACCTGCGCCGGCTCAAAGCGGCCTATTTCGAGGAGAACCGACAAAAAGTCGCTGCTGCCGCCCGTCCGGCCCTGGCCATTCTCAACGAAGAGGACAAATACCTAGAAAAAGACGAAAAGAAGACGGGCAAGATGCTGATCAAAAACCTCACCAAATCGGACAACTACTGCAAGAAATGCACGAGGGATGCCCTGGTCAGACTGCTCTCCAAGCGATTCGACAAGAAATAATCACCCCATCGCCCCCCCAACAACAGAAGTTGCCTTTGCGGCCTTGACTTTATCGTCCGAAAGACAAAAATCTTGTTCGGCTCGAACCGGGCCGCAAGGAGCGATAGAAATGGAAACCAATCAAACTGTACCTCGTGAGAAAACCCGTACCCCAGTGGAACGACTCGTCGATATTGCCGACGCCATCTTTGACCGGGCCACCACCCTCGATGGCATCAAACTCGAAAAGCCAAACGATGAAGCGGCGACGACCATCGCCGAAACCCGAGATGAGGGATTTCACGGCGTGATCCACGTGTGGCGCGTGGTACTCGATATGCTGCCATCATCCGGCTTGGAGCAGGCTCAAAAACGGGAGCTGGAGATCGATGGCTACAAGGTGATCAGCCGTTGCTACCATCGCCTGGAAAACTTGGAGAAAGCGCGCATCGCCGTGACCAAGGCGATCGATCTCGGCTATGTCGATGGCTTCATCTCCTTGGGCGCGATCAATATGGATCTGAAAGACGACGAGGCGGCAGAGGCCGCCTTTCGATCGGCCTTGGCCAAGGAGGCCCAACCCATGCGGGCTCACGCCGGACTGGGAGAACTCTACTTCAGAATGGGGACCGAAGCGATAAAAACCGATCCCGACAACACCGAGTACTTCGTCAAAGCCGAAGACGAGTTCATGGCCGCGGGCAAAGAGCGCTTCACCGAGAGTTACGAGCGAGCGATGGATCTGTTCGAAACGATCGGCTGGAAAGACAAAGCGATCGCGTTTGGCGAGCGCGCCGCACAGCTCTACGACACCCACCGGGTCAAGTATGGAGACAAGCTTCGCGGACTCGACGCACGCATCCGCAAGCTGGCCGGCGATGAGCGGCACGAACGGCTGATCGCCGGCGTAGGACGCCGCCTGGGCGATCTGGTCGGTGGTAAGAAACGGGATCCGAATCGGTAGAGAATCGCTTCCTCCCTCAATAACCAGTTGTGACGTTTGTTGGACAGCCTCTCCAACTGGGGCTCCTTGCGCGGTTCTGGTGTCAGTGGTAGGGTGCCAGACTCTGATAATACCTACACTTGCTGTAGCACAAGGAGGCAACATCAGATGAACCAATCGAGCGGCATGGCAACCGATAGTTCGCTTCCCCCACCGCCCAAGGGATTCCGCTGGACTGTGCTGGTGATTATCAGCCTGGCGATGTTCGGCAATTACTACATCTACGATTGCATCAGTCCATTGGCAGATGTGCTCACCTCACAACTAGGGTTCACAGATGCGAATATCGGCTTGCTCCAGGGTATCTACAGCACACCGAATATTATTATGGTGCTGATCGGCGGACGCATCATAGACCATATTGGCACGAGAAAATCGGCCATCATATTCGGCGCACTCTGTTTCCTCGGAGCTGGAATCACTGCGGCGACTAGTGAGTTGTATGTGATGGCAGCCGGGCGTTTCGTATTTGGTATAGGTGCTGAGTCTCTAATTGTCGCCGTCACAGTAACCATCGCCAAGTGGTTCCGCGGAAAAGAGCTCGGTTTCGCTATGGGACTGAATCTCACGATCGCTAGATTTGGTTCCATCGCTGCTTTAAATTCACCCACCTGGGCAAAGGAATTCTACCGAGATTGGCAGCTTCCCCTATTGATCGCGGTAGGAGCTGGTGTGATCTGTATTGTTGCAGCACTGACCAATGCATGGCTCGAGCGATCCGCTGCAAAATCATATTCTTTGGGGGAGGCGGGTGAGACGGACAAGGTTGACTTCAAGAGCCTGTTCAAATTCAGCAAATCGTACTGGTTTGTGGTCGCGTTGTGTGTGGTGTTCTATTCGGCGATCTTCCCTTTCCAAACCTTCGCCATCAAATTCTTTCAATACGCTCACGGTGAGACAAGAGAAACAGCCGGGTTCCTGTCCAGCCTGATCTTGGTCTTCTCCATGTCGGTAGGTCCAGTATTCGGATATCTATCAGACAGAATTGGTCGGCGGGGCCTGATGATGATGTTGGGCTCGGCGTGCTTGCTACCTGTGTACCTGATCATGGGGTACACCCAGATCCCCCTATGGATGCCAATCGCCATCATGGGAGTTTCATTCGCTCTCGTTCCGGCGGTGATGTGGCCATCAGTCGCATATCTCGTCAAAGAGTCGAAACTGGGGACCGCTTATGGGTTGATGACCGCAATTCAAAATGTGGGTCTTTCCGCATTCAATTTTATCATTGGTGGGGTCAACACTGCATTTGCCGCGAGCGAAGTCAACGTGGTCGGGTATCGTCCGGGTATGCTGATCTTCACTAGTCTTGGATTCTTCGGACTGCTTTTTGCGTTCTTGCTCCGGCGCAACGAAATGGGACCTAAAGGTCACGGCCTGGAAACGATTAAAATCAAGTCGTAAGTAAACGTTACCCGAAATATCTCAAGTTCGATCGACTGTTTTTGTAGCTATCTACTTGGCCGTGGCGGTAAACGTCTGGGAGGCATCACAGGGGAAGGTTACCCCTGCATAGGCTTCAACCGTACTGCATCCTGAGCCGGCGCAGCTGATGGTGGCATCCTGGGTACCGGACATCTCCGTGTTGGACGAGAAGGTCCCCGATGCTGTGGCTTTGATCGTGATGGTCGCTTCGACCAGATCGATGTCGATCTCATCAGAATACCGATCCGGGCAATCGAATTTTGCGCCGTTCAGATCGCAATCGAACGGATCGGTGCCGTCGTCCGGAGTGACGGTCAGCGTCCCATCGCCGTTATTCGCGATGGTAAACACCCCATCCGGATCACCCAAGTCGCTCTCCTCCACACTACAGGCTTCGTTGTCCGAGGGGTCCCCATCGAACTCCCACTCACCGGATGCGGGCTCGATCGTTCCCCCACCCCCGTTGTCGTCATCGTCATCGTCACTCTCGTCGCTGTCACTGCAGGCGAACGGCACCAGACCCAGGACGGTGACGAGTAAAAGTAAAAACGCGCTGCGCATTTCACACCTCCTCCAGCCGATGGATTGTTGTTCCTAGGGAAATTAAAGCACCAAATCAGTTCCCGGCAAGGTTCCAGCTGAAGGGTGAAGAAGTGCTACGACGAGGGGTGAGAGAAGGCGAGGTGGGCTAATGACTACACCCACTGCACCCGCTTGGCCCCGGGGAACAGGAATCGCAGGAGCCTCCTCCTGAAGAGACGAACTTGCCGCTGCTCTTGAACGCGAAGGCCGACATTTTGCGCTTGACGTTCGAGGCGCCGCACTTGTCGCAATCAACCGCCTCATCGCTGCCGAACACGAGCTCTTCGAACTCGTTTTGGCACTCTTGACATTGAAATTCAAAGATGGGAATGGCGCACCTCCTTTACTTTTTGCTTAGCGAAATTGGCGATGGTTGTCGAATCATTTCCGACAAGTAGGGCTACATCTTGTACTTGCCGAACACTTCATCGGGTAGATTGGCCAAAAAATCTTCGTCCAACGCATCAAAGTCGATTTTCGCCCCTAAACTGGAATTCTGTGCGGCTTCGAAAACGAAATCGGCGACGAAAATCGGCGCCTCCTCGCGCACGGCCAGGGCGAGGGCATCGGATGGCCGGGAATCGATGTCCAGGGTTTTCGACTCGTGAACCACCCGGATAGTCGCCAGGTATGTGCCCTCCTGCAGGTCGCGCACCTTGACCCACTCCACCGTACCGCCGAGGGTCTCGATGGTGCTCTTGAGCAGATCGTGGGTCATTGGACGGCCCAGCGCGACGTTTTCGAGCTTCATGATGATCGCCAGCGCCTCGGGCGGGCCGATCCAAATCGGCAGAATGCGATCTCCATCGAGCTCCTTGAGCAGGACCACCGACGCGTCCACGCGCGGATCGAAGAGCACCTTGTCGATTTTCACCCGTATATCACCCACTTTGGGCCTCATCAGCGACGGGGATTCCCTCAAGACTGTGGGGCATCACTCCGGTGACTTCCACCTGGTGCAGGCTTCCCGGCGCCTGATTAAGTGTAGCACCTTTTGCCGGCTGGAAATTAATAATCTGGTTGTTGCGCGCCCTGCCGGTCAGCTGGCCGGCATTCCGACCCGAACCCGTCACCAGTACCTCAAACCGTTTCCCCACCAGGTCGTGCCGAATCTCCCGCTCGACACGTTCAATCACGTTGTGGACGATCTCCAGGCGTCGGGCTTTGTCCGCTTCGGTGACATCATCGGGCAAATTCGCCGCCGCTGTGCCGGGTCTCGGCGAGAATTTGAACGAGAAGGCGCCGCAAAACCGAACCTCTTCCAGCAGCCCGATGGTCTGCTCGAACTCCGCCTCTGTCTCACCGGGGAAACCGACGATCAGGTCGGTGGAGATCAGAATCTCGGGACAGGCCCGTCGCAGCCCACCAATCACCTCGCGATAGTCGCCAGCGGTGTAGCGCCGCCCCATCCTGGCCAGGGTGCCGTCCGCTCCTGATTGCACGGGTAGGTGAATCGACTCACACAACGTGCGCAAACGGCCGAACGATTCGATCAACGAGGGGCTCATGTGCCGGGGGTGCGGGGAAGTGAAGCGCAGCCGCTGCAACCCGGGCAACTGGTCGAGCCGTTCGAGGAGGCCGGCAAAAGTCAGCCCGTCATAGTGGTAGGCATTGACCTTCTGTCCCAGCAGTACCAGCTCCTGCACCCCGTTCTCGGTCAGCAGAACGGCTTCCTCGATAATGTCGTCGGGGTGGCGGAATCGCTCCGGTCCCCGGACCGAGGGCACGATACAGTAGGTACATCGTTCCTCACACCCCTTGGACACGGTGAGGAATTCGCTGACCCCACGGGGAGTCGCTCGATCCGCTGTTGACAGGAAATCCGCGCGTGTGCCCCGATCGAAACCGGTCATCGCAATACGCCCGTCCTGTCGCGCATCACGAACCCAGCGGGGCAACTGGGCAATCTGGTCCGGACCGACCACCAAGTCCACCTGGGGCGCCAGCTTGAAAATCCGCGCCCCTTCCTGCTCGGAAACACAGCCGGCGACGACCATCACGCAGTCCGGCTTGTTGCGCTTGACCCGCTTGCACAGCCGTCCGATCTCTGAAATGCCCTTGTGGTGCGCCTTCTCACGAATGGAACAGGTGTTGATGACCACCAAATCGGCCTCTTTCACATCGGTAGTTGATTGATACCCCTCCCCTTGCATCATCTCTACAATACGATTGGAATCGTGGACATTCATCTGGCAGCCGAATGTGCGAACATACAATTTCATAGGGCCAACCTTGATCATTTATCGGCTCCGGTCAATGAGTGATCCCAAGCGGAGTAACTAAATCATCATCAAATTTTTACCGGAAACTGGCCAATTGGCAGATTGAGCGTATACAATTCTAAGGGCGTATTTTATCCGTGCGCCCAAAAGACAAATTGGCGTTTGTGGGCGATACTATGATAAACTGCGATATATCGTGAGACAAACCAACGGGAGTCATCGTGAGCAACTCAGACCTGCCACCAGAACAACGCCATCATCCCCGCACGCCGATTGAGTTGAAGGTTGAGTATCGCCGGCTCAACACGTTTTTTGCCGATTACACAAAAAACATCAGCCGCGGCGGGACGTTCATCAAAACACAAAAGCCCCTGGAAGTGGGGACCCATTTTGTTTTCCGACTGTTCATCCCGACTCTGGATGATCCGATCGTACTGAGCGGGCAAGTGCAGTGGACTGTAAAGCCCGGAGAGGAATCTTCAGCAGACGAACATCCCGGTATGGGGATCAAATTCACCTATGCGGATATCGACGAGAGGCGGGTCATCGAATCTCGAGTCGAACGACTGATGATCGACAGCCTGGGCAAACACCTGTACACCAAACTGCTCAAACGACATTCCACCAAGCCGCCCACCTAGAGAAGTCCGGCCCCTGCCCGTTCTACTGATTTCTTAATCGATTTGAGTATCGAGCAACGATTTATAAACGGAATCACTTGACTTATGGTCATGTAGTAAACTAGGTCTAAAATTTAAATAGCGTTTTTGCGCAACGACCTGTGGAGGAACTCAATGGCCAAGCAAGACATCGACTCCAAACGCCTACATATTTCAGTACCTCCTCCGCGTCATTCCACGATTCAGCACCTCGACGATGTCTATATCGTCATTACCCAGGCTTATTGCCCCAACGGGCACAATCTGATCGATGACGCGAATGAATCATTTGACGGATATCCCGGCATCAAACTCTATCTCGAATCCTCAGGGGGTAATGGGGGCAATGTCGTCCTGTCGCCGTTTCACGGGGATCACTCGAAAAAGGGCAAAACCGACTGGTCCGACGGCACTCCCGTGACGATCTCCTGTCCCGAATGCTCCACGGCCCTGCCCAAATTGGCCAACTGCCGCTGCCCCGGCAGCGGTGATCTCGTCAAAGTGTTTCTCACCCCCCAACTAAACGATAGCCACGTTCTCGCCGTTTGTAACATATGGGGCTGTAAACGCTCACGCACCATCGACAACTGGCAGATCATATCCGAATATCTCGACGGACAGATCGAAGGCTGATCACACGCTTCATCAAACGTTTTTCACAAATACCCTATTTAGTGCATTTTTAAATAAAACGTCGAATTCAATTACAGGTAGTTGACGACAAAAACGAGAAGTTTTATACTCGCACAGTAATTTCACCGGGGCAAAAGGAGGGGCTATGAGCCGGAAACAAAACAGTATTCTATCTGTGAAGGAAGTGGCACGGATGTGCCACGTTTCAAACGAGACCATCCGCCGTTGGATTCGCAAGAACGGCTTGGCCGCTAAAAACACTGAAGGGGGACTGGCAATCAAAATCGAAGAACAAGCTCTCCGCCAGTTCGCAGAAGAATTGAATGTTTATGTCGATTGGGAGTATCTCGACGAGATCCGACCGGAAGCTACCGCTGCGCAGTAATCCGCGCCACTGATTCAATTACAACAGGAGTAGACGGCACATCCGCCATGGAGGGTCCTTGAGGGGTTGTGGCAGAGGTGGTCGCCACTCGAGAAATCGCCTCAACGACCTCATATCCGGACTCCACAGCGCCGAAAGCCGCGTATGTACCATTCAACTGGGTTGCGGCAGTGACACAGACAAAGAACTGGCTGGTCGCGCTGTGCAAATCAGAGGTTCGCGCCATTGAAATCGTCCCCGGTTCGTGCTTGATGCCCGGGATAATCTCCAATTTGAGTGGATTTTCTGTCTGCGCGCGATTCAGAGCGCTGTCAAATCCGCCACCTTGGATCATAAAACCGGCAATCACCCGGTGAAATATCAATCCTGAGTAGAATCCCCGATCCACGTAAGACAGAAAATTCTCCACGGTTCTCGGTGCTGCCTTACCATAGAGGCCTACCACAAATGATCCCAATGTCGTTTTTATCTCGATGCGATCGGTTGTCTCGTATTTAGGAGGAAGTGGCTCTTTGGGTTTATGCATCGAAAGAACTGTTTCCTTCTCCTGCACCGATTCAGGTGTTTCGGACTTTTGCTTGACCTGTTGTATGGCGCAGGAAACTGTGACGGATACGCAAAGAACAACCATTAAACCACAGGCCGTATGGCGACCGAAACCCCAATCGCTACGACTTGCGTACGCTGTACGATTCATCTTGTTTAGTTGCTTCCTGTTACACCAGCGAAAAGGCGATGATCAGTGCGTAAATCACGAGTGACTCGATCAGGGCCAACCCCAGAATCATCGGCGTAAACAATTTACCGGAAGCGTTGGGGTTGCGGGCAATTCCCTCGAGCGCGGTAGACGCGGTCTTGGCTTGACCGAAAGCGCCACAGGATGCGGCGACACCAATGGTAAAGGCGGCAGCAAGATACTTCAGCCCTTGGTCACCGATGTTGCTTCCCCCTTCGACTGCGGCCTCATCGGCAAAGGCGAGCGCCGCGGTGAGCATTGAAGTCAACAGTACAAATAGAAAAGTAACGGCTTTACGAATCTGCATGGTCGATTCTCCTTTCGACTTTGTTTGAGCCTAGTGCTCCTCATGGGCGATCGCCATCCCGATATAGACTGTTGACAGGATGCAAAAGACCGCAGTTTGAACGATACATACCAAGACTTTCAATACGAGTATCGGCACTGGAACAACCAGCGGTGCCAGCGCGATAAAGGTGCCGAGCACCTTGTGTCCAGCGAACATGTTGCCGGCCAGACGTACAGACAGGGAAGCGGGACGAGCGAGGTGACTGACCAGCTCGATGCAGAACATCAAAATCATCAGCACCAAGATGTCCGGACGCCACGAGTGAATCGGGCCGCACCAATGGCCAAAATACTTGATGAACCCGTGCTCGCGTACCCCATAGATGTGGGTCGTGATGAAGATCACCATGGCCATCGCCAGCGTGGTGTTCAATACACCAGTGGGTGCCGGGAAACCGGGAATCAATCCCATCAAATTCGAGAACAGGATGACCAGCGCACAAGCCCCGATGAGCGGCAGAAAATAGAGCGCCTCTTTGCGGCCCATGACCTGGAGCATGGTGTTGATCGTGCCCTCGGCCATCGCCTCGAAGAAGTTCTGCACGGTGAGTCGGCCTTCGGGAATCAGGGACTTGTCAATATCCCCTAGGCTTCGGCGGATGGCCACCCCCATCAAAACGAGAATCAAGGCGATGAGCGCAAAGCCAATCACATACTGCAGCTCCACGGGCGCGTGGTTCAGATAGGTGAGCCCGACCATTTCCCGGAAATTGGCGAGCAGTTCATCGAACTTGGGAAAAAAATGAAACCAGGTTGAATGATCCGGCATTTACGATTCCCTTTTCACAGTTGCTCGCCCCTGAGTGAAGATTTGGTGGACCGAGTGGGTCAGCACACCCAATATCAGCGACGATAATCCGACGACAAAGGCGATGGTATTGATCGGAACGAACATCAGTACCGCGACAACCGCCCCGAACATCAGGACTGTTTTAAGCGCCAGAAAGAGACCCAGCCGGGCGCCCTTGCCTTCATCGATATCCGTCGAGGTGACGAGCTTGTGACCGATGTGACGCATCAGGATCCAGTTGCCGCCGGCGAGCACCGCGCCCGCCAGCACACCGAGGTAAACAGACAACTCTTTAAAAATCATCGACAGGCAGGTCAGTAAAACGCCCCAGAGAACGACGTACATATCAATCTTTGTTATCTGAGGATGAGCCATCACTATCTAGTGTCTTGCGCGCCTTACGGGCGGCCATGACCAATGCCTTGGTGGCCGCTCCGATGCCAAGGGCGAAACCGATCCAAAAGAGAACCGGCTCGGTGCCCAGTTTGTCGTCCAAATAACGACCGCCGAGAACGCCTATTGCCATCGCCAGCCCCATCTCCAACCCCACAGCCGCCAATTGCGCCGTCTGCGTGATCATCTTGCGGGCTTCAGGATCCGTTCGTTCCTCCTTAGATAAGACAGATAAAAGTGAGGCCTTCCTAACACAAAAAAAAAGGCCGATCAACTGCTCATACTGTTGAGATGATGTCTATCCGGAGTGGGTCTTTTGGCGTAACCAGTTGCCGCTCAATGCGCCGACCAGACCCAGGCCGGCGTACACCATTCCGACGACCAGGCCGACGATGATTTGCTGTTCCAACAAGCACAGGATAAAGATCGCCAAACTGATCGAAACAGCGCCCTCCTTGAGCCCTTGGGTCGCGTATCCCACCGCGGCACTGATCAGAAACGGTGCGGCAAAGAGCAGGATAAACACCAGCGTGATGAACCCCACATGACCGACCAATAGCGACCGCAACTCCTGGGATTCCGCCTCGCTGATGGTGGAGGCTTCGGACTGCGCCTTCTCGACGATCTCCTTCAACCGAGGCTCGGGTGCAATGACCCATCTGGCAATAGCGACCTCGCCCAGGTAAACGACGAGAATGTATGCGGCGAAACCAATGCAGATCCACAGGATGTTCCACTTGGCCTTGAGCGGCAACCCGGTTATTGAAGTAACCGGCCGGACCGGCGCTGAGGAGTCGGCCGGACTGGTCGAAGGGGATTCAGGGGTCCCTGTGGATTCATCGTTTTCCGCGGGTACCGGTGGCTCGATTACTCGTTTGATATTTTCGGGAAACGGCGCACCACAGCTCCGACACTGTTCGTTCATCCAGGGATTGACAGTGTCGCACTGGGAGCAGGTTACGGGGTCTTTGTTTTCGTTCATACGTGCTCTTTTTTTTACCTAGCCCATTTTACCGAGCTGCCTGCCACCGAGGATGTGCAGGTGCAGATGAAAGACCAACTGACCGCCGAATTCACGACAATTGATAATTTGTCGGTAACCCCGTTCAGCAATTCCCTTTTTCCGCGACAAGTCGGCAGCGACCACCAACATTTGGCCAACGACAGAGCGATCTTCTTTGCCGATATCATCCAAGGTGGGAATGTGCTTTTTGGGAATGACGAGGAAATGGGTCGGCGCTTGGGGATGAATATCCGAGAAGGCGACCACATCGTCATCCTCGTAGAGTATTTCCGCGGGAAGCGTCTTGTTAACGATTTTACAGAAGATACAATCGTCGGCCATAACTTCCTCCGTTGAATGGCTTCTGTGGGCACTATATCGAAACCCCCGTCAATCGACAAGCGGACATTCCACTAGTTCATGAAGTATCGAAGTCCGCGAGAAACGGTGTAAAAAGACAATTGGTTGGTTGCCTGATGTTGTCCATGCGTGATAAAGAGGAATAACCAAATACGATAATCTTGTTCACTCGCGGATATCAAAAGGTCGGACACCTTTTGTGGCGAAAGGATGTGGTGATGGTGGCAGCATACCAAGGTGTGAAAGTATTCTCCGCGACCAAGGCAAAAGAACGCGAAGAACTCGGCACGCGGGTCACGATGTGGCTGAGAGACAATCCTCAAATCAAAATCAAGGAAACCGAGGTCAAACAGAGCTCGGACGCCGAGTTCCACTGCCTGTCGATTATCGTTTTTTACGATTTTGATTAGCGACTAATCGTCGGCCTGCGCCTTTAACGCTTCGGCTTGGAAGTACGCCCTCAGGGCGGAGATGGTCTCGTGTAGATCTCCGGTGAGTACCGCCTCCAGTCGATACAACGTCAATCCGATTCGGTGATCGGTTATCCGGCCCTGGGGAAAGTTGTAGGTTCGGATCCGCTCTGATCGATCGCCGCTGCCCACCTGACTGCGCCGCGTAGCAGCCCGCTCCTCGTGTTGCTCGGTCTGCAGTTTGTCCAATAGACGCGCTCGCAAAATCTTCATCGCTTTGGATTTGTTTTTGTGCTGCGACTTTTCGTCTTGACAGACCACCACCAGACCGGTTGGCAAGTGGGTGATCCGCACCGAGGAGTCGGTGGTATTCACACACTGGCCTCCCGGACCACTGGCCCTCATCCGATCGATGCGGAGATCCTTGTCCTCATCGATTTCTACGTCGACATCTTCGGCTTCGGGCAACACGGCCACCGTCACCGCTGAGGTGTGGATCCGGCCCTGGCTCTCGGTCACCGGGACCCGCTGCACCCGGTGCACACCGCTCTCGTATTTCAGTTGAGAAAACACCTCTTTACCCGAAATCGAAGCGATGATCTCCTTGTACCCTCCCCCGTCGGTTTCAGAGCTGCTCATAATCTCTATTTTCCAGCCGTTGCCCTCGGCAAATCGGCTGTACATACGAAACAGATCAGCGGCAAACAGGGATGCCTCTTCGCCGCCTGTTCCGGCCCTGACCTCAAGGAGGATGTTCTTGTTGTCGTTTGGATCCTTGGGCAACAGCAACAGCTTGATTTTGGATTCCAACACCTGCTGCTTTTTGCGCAACTCCGGCAGCTCGGCTTCAGCCATCTCTTTGAGCTCGGCATCACCAGCGGTCAGCGCTTCTTCGTACTCAGCCGTTTCATCGAGAATCTGCTTCAGCTCCCGATAGGCCGGGACGATCTCTTCGAGCTCGGCGCGTTCGCGGGAGAGCTTGGTGAATACATTGCGATTGGAGATTATCTTCGGATCGCACAGTTTCTGTTCGATCTCTTTAAACCGGTCCTCAATTTTGACGAGTTTGTCGATCATTTTCTCTTTTTAGGAGGCGATGCGATTCGGCCACAACTCGGCCGATGCATGGGTGAAGGTGTTGAAATCCTTGAAGACCAGTGGTTCCTTGGCCGTAGCGGTCTCGGTGCCTGCCTGCTCTCTTCCCAGGGCGGCGGTCAGCGCGGTCAGTGCGATTTCCAACTGGTCGGCTGTGGGTTGTTTGGTGGTCAGCAACTGCATCGCCAGACCGGGGAGCAACAGGGGCTTGATGAGCAGGTTATCAGCGTGGCGGCCGGCGAACCGGTTGAACTCATATGCCACTCCGGCCACTGGAATCAGCAACGGCAACTTGAACAGCACGAGCAACAGATGACGGTACCACGGAGCATCGGGCATCGGTTTGGCCCATTGGGGGACAAAGGGCATCGTCATCGCGGCGACGGCAATGAAGATCACCATTACGACCAGCAAAAATGCGGTACCGCATCGGGGGTGCAGAGGGGATTTGCGCTGGGCATTTTCCACGGTCGGCGCTTCACCGGCCTCGAAGGTATACACGGCCATATGTTCTGCGCCGTGATACATGAAGACCCGCTTGATCTCCTTGATTTGGCCAATCACCAGGACATAACCGATAAAGATGGCGATCTTAACGAAGCCGTCGACCACGTGGTAGGTGAAGTCATCCACGGTCAGGGGACGACTGAGCAGTAGCTCACCCGTGTAGGTCGCAGCCAAGTGAGGCAACAGCTTGAACAACGCGATGACCAGAATCAGAGGGATGACGATCGCCGCGGCGGTGCTCAGTTTGCTCTCTTTTCCCGCTGCTTCCTGTTCGGCTTTCTCCTGCTCGCTCATCGCCTGTTGGGCAGAAAAATTGAGCGCTTGGACGCCGTTGACCATCGATTCGATCATGACCACCACGCCCCGCAAAAAGGGCCAGCGCAAGAATTTCAACCGATCCCAAATCGACCGCCAGACATCCTCCCGGACGACGATTTCGCCATTCTCCCGGCGTACGGCAATGGCCAAACACTTGGGTGAACGCATCATCACCCCTTCCAAGACCGCCTGCCCCCCTACCGCTGTTTTCCTATTCATCGTTCAAGCCTGTCTTCGCGTAAGCCCATCTCACAAGTCCAACTCGTACGCGTGTTGGCGCAACCACAATTAGAGTGTAACCAAATCGAAGGTAAGTCGCTAGTGGGAAAGGGGCTAAGAGGTTGTGCGATTGTCACCGTATTTTCGCAGAAAGCGCTCTACGCGGCCGGCAGAGTCGACCAGTTTTTGCTTGCCGGTGTAGAACGGGTGACAAGCGGCACAAATTTCGATGTTCAGCTCACCTTTGGACGTCGACCGGGTCGTCACTTCGTTGCCGCATACGCAACGCACGGTGACCATATCATATTCGGGATGGATTCCTTTTTTCATCGCTGCCTCCGACTTACTGGTTCATGGACTCGAGGAACTCGCGGTTCGACTTGGTCCGCCGGAGCTTATCCAACAGAAATTCCATTGAGTCAATAACATTTAGGGGGTGAAGGAGCTGTCTGAGCAACCAAACGCGCTGCAGGACGAAATCTTCGAGCAGTAGCTCCTCTTTTCGGGTGGCCGAGCGGTTGATGTCGAGACAGGGGAAAATCCGCTTCTCCATCAGTTTGCGGTCGAGATGAATCTCGCTGTTGCCCGTGCCCTTGAACTCCTCGAAAATAACCTCGTCCATCCGCGAGCCGGTGTCGACCAGGGCGGTAGAGATAATCGTCAGGCTGCCGCCTCCCTCGATGTTGCGCGCGGCGCCGAAAAAGCGCTTGGGTTTATGCAAAGCGTTGGAGTCGACACCACCGGAGAGAATCTTGCCCGACGGCGGAACGACGGTGTTGTAGGCACGGGCCAACCGAGTAATCGAATCGAGTAGAATCACTACGTCTTTGTTGTGCTCGACCAATCGTTTGGCCTTCTCGATGACCATTTCGGCGACCTGAACGTGTCGTTGGGCCGGCTCGTCGAAGGTGGAGCTGATCACCTCGCCGTCGACGTTGCGCGCCATGTCGGTTACTTCCTCAGGTCGCTCGTCGATCAGCAGGACGTGCAGCATCACCTCGGGGTGATTGGTGGATATCGCGTTGGCGATATCTTGCAACAACACCGTTTTACCGGCGCGGGGCGGGGAGACGATAATGCACCGCTGACCCTTGCCGATGGGGCACAACAAATCGATAATCCGTGTCGAATCATTTTGTTTCTCCACGGTTTCCAAATCAAATTTTACGTCGGGGTAGAGGGGGGTGAGGTTGTCGAACAGAATCTTGAAACGAGCGACATCCGGGGCCTCGTGGTTGATCGATTCGACTTTGAGCAGGGCGAAGTACCGCTCCGACTCTTTGGGGGGCCGAATCTGGCCGGAGACCGTGTCACCGGTTCTGAGGTTGAATCTGCGAATTTGCGAGGGTGAAACGTAGATATCGTCGGGACCAGGAAGGTAGTTATAATCAGGGGCTCTGAGAAAACCGAATCCATCGGGGAGGATTTCCAAAACGCCCTCCCCGGATATAACGCCGTTTTTCGCGGCTTGTGCCTGAAGCAGGGCAAAAATCAGCTCCTGTTTCCGCATTCCCGAGGCGCCTTCGATATTGTACTCGCGCGCCATCGCGTTTAGCTCAGAAATAGGTTTCCTCTTGAGGTCCCTCAAGTTCATGTAGTTGCTGTCCTCGCTCATCTTTCCTCACTCATCTTTCGACCGTTTGGCTATGGTTGAGATACTCGAATCTATCTCTTCTTTTATGGTTTGAAATTGGTTAGAAACGTTACTTGTTTTTGTGGTTGTTTACGTCTATTCCTAATGGTGTCAACTTTTTTGCTCGAAACACCGATTGAAATTTTTGCGGTGGGAACACAGCACTTGTTACGTCGCGTTCGCCATACCTATTTATTGTCTCTTTTTTAGATTGTCAAGCAAAATTCGTCGATTATTGCGTCTCACCGCCTTGAGAAAATCCCCAAAAAACCGAACAATATAATCCAACAGAGAGGAGCTGTGATCCGCGATGGGTGTTTCGAAAAAGTTGCTTGAAAAAGTAGACAATATAATTCGCTATTCGATACTCATTTGGCCCGTTGGCTCGTTGCTGATAGGCGGTTGTGCCTGCGGTGATCGCACCTCCAATACCGATCCTGCTCGATGCCAGACAATGGATTTGGGGGATGCCCCCACCCTGGTTGAATCCGGCACGATAAAGAACGACCAGATGGTATTTGTCCAGGGAATCGCCGATCCGCGGGCCCTCGTATGGCTCGACCGGAGCTCGCAAACGACTTATTACATTACGAAAATTCTGGGAACTCAACAAAGGTTGTTTTATCTGCGCCAGCTCAAACCGGACGAAAAGCCAACGATCAAATCCGAATTTCGCGGTCATTTATTGCGGTGGGATTTGCTGCCCGAAGCCCAGTCCGCATCATTTGCCAATGCCCTGGCCGAGCAGTACAACATCCACATCTCGCCCGCGACAACCTACCTGATCAACGCTACGGGCAAGCCCAAGGGGTGTCCTTAGGGATACCCCCTACGTTCCGATGATGATGCCCAGGGACTCCCGCAACATGAAATAATCCTCTGACACACTGAACAGCACCAGCTCTTTGATCTTCTCCTTGGGCGAGATATCGTCGACAGCCCCGCTCTCGGCCTGAATCATTCTGGCCGCCACTTCCAAATCATTGGCCAGCAGCAAACCGGAACGGCAGGCGGTCAGCTCGACGGCGCGGATCCACTTCTTGATATCGACCACTTCGCCGGCCTTGATGAACCGCTTGACCACTGTACCCAGATTCTCGACCTCTATTGGGCTGAGATTTTGACGGAGCACTTGGACGTATTGCCGCAGCGTACCGGAGCGATCTTCGGGGAGTTGAAAATCAGGTGCGCCGATTTTGACCGCGGCCAGCAACAGCAGTTTGAGCTCGGAGTGGGTGGGCAGCACCCAGCGAATGTAGTGTTCGGGTCGGTAGTAGGAAAGATGCTTACCGATGATGAACAACAGATCTTGTGGTGAAAATCCCGAGAGCAAGGCGGCCCCACAGGCGGAAATCATCGGATCGGTGATGGCGAAGTTGAGCCCACCGGGCTTGTCCTCTTGGATATACAACTCCGGAATTGCCGGCAAATTGAGCACCTGAGCGGCATAGAAAAACGTCTTGGAAAAGGTCATCGTATCGTTGGCCGGTCGCCGTTGTCCCTTGCGCAGGCCGAACGACTTGATCGGTTGCTTTTTGACCGCTCGGACCGCTCGGGTAATCAACTCGAAAATCTTGCCCACAAAAATCGATTCGTCCGTGTGGAACAGGGATTTGATCCACTTCTCGTTGTCCAGCCTGGCCTGAGCGCGCACCATACCGCGCGTCCGGTACTGTTCGAAGAACTGCTGTTCCTCCCGATTGGCCTTCTTGAGAAAGGCCAGTGTGGCACACAGACACCACGCTTTGTCGTATTGCCGGTTGTCGAAATAGAGCTTGCGCAGCGCTTTGTACGAATCGACGCGATAGGGATTCTGTTTGATCAGCCATTGGTGCTCGGCCACTGCCCGATCCATCGATTCGGGCATCGCTTGAAACAGCTCGGCGAGGATTTCGTGGCGCATCACATTGTCCGGATCCAGATTGGAGGCCATTTTGAACGCCTCGGCTGCCGCTTCGAACTGGCCCATCCGCGTCCGGTAAATCTCACCGAGGAAGTGCCACAGATTGATCTCCAGATCATTGCGGCCCTGGCCCGCTATTCGGTGGAGCATCCGACGATAGTTGCGCTCCAGACTCTTCCAGTCTTTGCGCTGGGTCAGAATCCGGTCGATCGCTTCAAACGCCTTGAGATTTTCCAGGCTGGCATCCAGCGACATGTTGAAAAATTCAACCGAGTCCTGTGCGCTCTTGATCTCATCGCGGTAGATGACACCCGTCGAATAGTACAGCCGGCCCAGTTTTATCGAGTCCTCTTCCATCGAAGCCACTTGCTTGATGATATCCACGACCTTTTGCCACTGCTTGGTCGCCTGGTAGAGGGGCAGAAGTTTGTGGAGCAGCGGCCGGTTGTCCGGGCGAAGCTCTGCAGCCTCGGAATACGAGGTTATGGCCTTTTGCGCATTCTTCAGCTTGTTCTGCCAGAGATCGCCGATCTCGACCAGCAGGTTGAACCGCTCCTCCTCGTCGACCGCATCCATCAGAATTTTCTTGTAGTGAATGACCTGTTCGTAGTTTTTCTGCTCGTCGTGGAGCTTGATAATCTCCTTGATCGTCGGCTGGTGGAGCGGTTCGATCTCTAGAGCTTTGTCGAACATATTCAGTGCCTTGCGTCGCTCACTGAGTTGGGCTTTGATGTAGCCGAGGCGATAAAAGATTTCGACGATCTCCTCGGTGCTCTGTTTGTCCCGGTGGTGGACCAACACCATTTGATAGAACCGAAAGGCCTGGTTCCAGTCTTCGTTTCTGAACTGAATATCGGCCAGCGCGATCAGGGTCGGCAGATGGGATGAGTCGATCTCATAGGCGGACTGGTAGGCCTTGAGCGCCTTTTCCAAGTCGTTCAACTTGTCGGCAACCAGACCTAGACTGCGATGAAACGGCGCCATCTCTTCGGGCGGCCGTTTGGTTCCCAGCCGGATCAGCATATCGAGCAAGGTGGCGGCATCGTCCCAGTTACCCGCATCGACGTAGACCTTGACCAGCGGCTCGGCGGCCTGCTCGTTGTCCGAATCCGATTCCAGGGCCGCCTCGTACCATTGAATCGCCGTGTTGTCGTCATCCAGCTTCGAGGAGTGGAGCTCGCCCAACTCGTACTGCAGGCGCGATTTGGCCCGCGCGTTCTCGGTGGATTCCTGCTCGGCCTCGATGATCCGAGCTGCGGCGACCCACTCCGCGTTGTCCAGGTGAATCTGGTGCAATGCCTGCAATGATGGGAGGTGGCTCGGATCGAGATCCAGTGCCGAGCGGAAATGCTCCACTGCGACCTCCCGGTTGAGCAGGTTCTGTTCGTTGAGCATCCCCAGCCGATAGTAGAGATCGACCTTGCGTTCCGGATCGGTGATCACCTCGGCGAGCCGTAGCAAGATGTCGTGCGCCTGGGACCAATCGTTTTGACGGATTTGCAGCTCAGCGAGCTCGTCCAGGGCTTCCTCTGTCTCAGGAGCGATGAGCAGAATTTCGTTATAGGATTCGATCGCCCGTTCAACATCGTCCAGCTCAGTGGCGTAAATCTGTCCCATTTGCCGGTACAGATCGACCTGAGCGGGGGCTTCCTGTGCCGCCTCGATATGGCGCTCGAAGGTGGCGATCAAATCCTGCCACCGGCGTCCCTGGCGATAGATCCGCTCGAGCGCTTCGAGCGCGCCCTCATGGGCGGAGTCGATTTCCAAGATTTGTTCGTAGGATTCCGCCGCCTGCTCGGGTTTGACAAACTCCTCCTCGAGCATGGTCGCCAGCCGGGTGAGCAGCTCGATCCGCTCCCGCTCGCTGGCGGCATACTCGAGCTGAATCTGCAGCACGTCCATCAAATCCTGCCAGCGCTCCAGCTTGCCGTAGAGCCGCTCAAGCCCTTTCAGGGCCAGGATATGCCCCTGATCGATTTCGATGGCTTGGCGATACTCGTCAACAGCGGCCAATGCATCGTCGAGCTTTTCCTCGTAGATTTCGCCGATGCGCATGTGGGTTGAAATAATCGCTTCGGCATCTTCGAGCACTTCGATTTTTCGCTCCAGCACCGGAATCAGCTCGCGCCAGTTCTGCGCCTGACCGAACAGCCGCTCCAGGGCGACCAGCGCGGTCTCGAGACTGGGATCGATGTCCAGCGCGTCTTTGTATGACTTGCGCGCAGCCGGAACGTCCTGTAGATACTCCTCGTGGATTTGACCCAGGTCGACCAATATCTGCTTGCGGAGCTCCGGATCCTCCTCGGCGGCAACCGCCCGTTTGAGCACCTCGACCAAGTCGACCCACTGTTTGGATCCCCGATAGAGCTCGCCGATTAATTTCAATGCGGCGACGTTTTCGGCGTCGAGCTGCAACACCTGCTGATAGTAGGCAATCGCGTAGTCCGGATGTCCGAGCTCGTTGGCATACCACTTGCCGATTTTGAGGCAGAGGTTGATCTGCACATCCTTGTCCTGTACGTTTTGCAGCACCTGGCTCGAGGATTGGAGCAGCTCGTTCCATTTATCGGTAACCGACGCCAGCCGCTCCAGGTAATCGGCGGTCTGGTCGCTGGAGTAATCCTCCTCAAAGGCCCGCTGCATCACGATGAAGGCGTTCTCCGGTTGGCCCAGCTCGTCTTCGTAAATTTTTGCCGCCCGGTAGTACAGGTCGACCCGATCTTTCAACTCGGTGACGTAGTTCAGCCGGTTGAAATAAATCTGGGTCAGCTCCTCCCAGGTCTCTTCTTTGGTCTCGATTTCGACGATGCGCTCAAAAGCCCGCTCGTGGAGCGGCGATCCCTCGAGGATCCGCAAGTAAGGCCCCTTGGCCCGATCCGGTGCATCCAACTTCTCTTCGAGCACCTCGGCCTGGCGCAGTAGGGTCTCGACCTGATCATCCCCGTCGAGCAACTCTGCTTTTTGTCCGAGCACCTCGACGAGCTCGGTGAGCATCTCCTGTTCATCGTAAAGTTTTTCCAGAGCGATCAAAGAAGCGATATCGGTCGGATCGACTTCAAACGCCTTTTGCCAGGCATCGATCGATTCGATGGGCTGTTCGAGGGTATCGGAAAAGATGCGCCCCAACTTGGCGTAAAATCCCTTGAGCTCTTCGGTTTCGAACTGGCTCATGCCCACTTCGATGATTCTCTCGAGGGTTTCGATCAGCGGACCCCAATCCTGATTGGCCTCGTGGATGGCGATGATCGCCTTGAGGGCATCGACGTTCTCCGGGTCGATGCTCAAGACGTTTTCCCAGTTCTCCAGCGCGCTGCGGTCGCGGCTGAGGCATTCCCCCCAGACGAGTCCCAATTGGGAGTAGAGGCGAATCCGGGATTCGTCGTCTTCGGCGATGGTGACCGCCCGTTCCAGCATGTCCACCAGCTCGCTCCAGTTCTCCTCCCTGGAGTAGAGCTCGGCCAGGGCGTCCAAGGCGACCATGTCCTCGCCGCGAATATCGAGAATGTTCTTCCACAGCTCGATTGCCTCGGTGGTGTTGTCGAGACATTCCGAGGAGAGCACCGCCATCTTGGCGTAGAGATCGGCCTGAGTGGATTCGCTGTCGGTGCTCCTGCTCATTCGGGAGTAGATCTCGTAGAGCTCGCTCCACGCCTCCTGGTCGGCGTAGATCACCTCCAACCGCTCCATGGCTTCCCAATGATCCGGCTCCAGATCGTCGGCGACCCGGTGATAGCATTGTCTCGCTTTTTCCAACTCACCGAGCTGGGTCTCGTAGACATTGCCCAACCGAAAGACATAGGCGACCCGTTGTTCATCGTCGCCGGTGGCCTCGGCCAATTTCTCGAGGATCGCCACGTCCCGTTCCCATTCCATGTATTCGGTATAGATACTGTCGAGGGCTTCGAGCACATCGACATCGTCGCCACCGAGTTCGAGACAGGCGCGATAGGCCTGTTCGGCCCGCACGGCATCGGCCAATTCGTCTCGGGCCACCCGGGCGAGCTTTTTGGCGCACAGCCGTTTGACCGACTCCTCTTCGTTGCGTTCGTAGAGATCCTGATACAGATCGGCCAAATCGTTCCAGGCCCCGGTGGCCCGGGCGAGCCGTTCGCACTCCTCCCCTGCCCGCTCGTCGAACGCATCCGCCGAAAAAATGCGGCAATACCAGTTGAACGACTCCACCGAGTCGAGGAGTTTTTCTTCGTAGATTTCGGCGATCCGGTGCATCATCGCCACCCGATCGGCGTTGTCCTCCAGCTCTTCGAGTTGCGCCTCCTGGAAGGAGACCAGCTTGGCCCACTCCGCGTGCATGCGGAACAGGGGCTCCAATATCTCCACGATCTCGGCGCGTTTGATCCCCTCGGCAAAGAGCATTTCCAAGGCGGCGATCGATGTTTCGTGGGTCGGTTCGGCGGCGAGAATATCCCGATAGGTCTCGACCGCGCGATCCATATCATTAATTTCCAACTGATAGATTTGCCCCAAGCGGAATTGAATCTCGAGGCTCTGGGCCGGGTCGTCGACCACAAAGGCCTCTTTGGCCAACACCGCAGCCAAATCTTCCCAACGCTCGGCCACTTGGAACAGACGATCCAGCCGGGTGATCGCCGCGCGATTCTCACCGTCGAATTCGAGCACTTTTTGGAACCGCTCGATCGCTTCTTCGGTCTGGTCGAGCTTCTCTTCGTAAATCGCCGCCGCTCGCAGACCCAACCCCACAGCGCGATCCACTTCAACCACGTCCTGGAGCTGTTCGTCGAGTAGGGTAGCCAGATCCTCCCAACGCCCGGTCGCCGCGGCGAGATCTTCCAGGCGGGACAGGGTCTTTTCGTTGGCGTTGTCCTCTTTCAGAGCCCGGGCGTACGCGTCGAATGCTTCGTTCGGCGCGTCCAGGTGGAGCTCCGATTCCAACATCTGGGCGATCTGGTGAATCAGCTCCACCCGTTGCCAGTTGTCGTCGATGTTTTTCAGTTTGACTTCGAGGACCGCAATCAGCTGCCGCCAATTGGCCAGCTCCTGGTACAGCGGCTCCAACACCTCGGCGACCAGCATCGGCTCCTTCCCTTCGGCGAGGAGCTCCTCGAGAATCTGGATCGATGGCTCGTGGTGCGGGGTGATGGTGAGAATCTCGCGGAAGTACTCCATCGCGCGGGAGATATCGTCGAGGTGGCGCACAAACAACTCCCCGATGCGAAACTTGAACGAAATCGCCTCATCGTCATCGGCGGCGAGCACCACTTCACGCTCCAGGATGGAGAGCAGGTCGTGCCACTCTTCGGTCTCGGTGTAGAGCATGTCGAGCCGCTGAATCGCCTGAAAATCGTCCGGGTCAAACTCGATAATCCGCTGATAGGTGTCGATCGCCTTTTGGATATCCGCGATCTCCCGCTCGTACATCGCACCGAGGACGTACAGCACCTCCTTCTTCTCTTCAGGGGTTTGAACCAGATCCACTTTGCGGTTGTAGATATCCTGCAGCTCGCTCCAGCGCTCCTGCATCAGGTACAGCTCTTCCAAGTGGGCGATGGCGTTGATGTCGTCTTCATCCAGGGACAGCACCCGCAGGTAGACCCCGATTGCTTTTTCGGATTTGTCGAGAATCTCTTCGTAGATTTGACTGGCCTTGAACAGCAACTCTTTTTGCTCTTCCAGGGAGGAGACAATCTCGACTTTGCGCAGGTAAATCAAGGCCAGCTGTTCATAATTGTCGGTCGAGGTGTAGGCGCGCTCCAGGGCGGACGCCGCGTCCAGATGCATCGGATCGATGGTCAGGACCTGTCGATAGTGCTCGATGGCCTGTTCCATGTTGTGCAGCTGTTCCTCGTACACCAACGCGATTTTGAGATGAAATGACGCTTCCAGCTCTGGGCTCTCTACCGACTCGACAATCGACTCGTAGAGCTTGGCGAGCTGCTCATAGTGGTCCAGCACCCGCGCCAGCCGCTCCAGCTCGGACAAGGTGCGCTCATCGGATGGATCCTCGGTCAAAGCGCGACCGATGGTGTTGAACGCCTCCTCCGGATTGTCCCCGGCGGTCTCGTACAGGGTGGCGATTTGGTGGAGCAGATCGACTTTGCGCTCCAAATCCTCTTCTTCGGCGATCATTACGCCGAAGATGTGCACCAGCTTTTCCCAATCCCCCAGGTTGCGGTAGATCGGCTCCAGAATTTCAGCCACATCCCGGCGGTTCTTGGGCTTTTCGAGAATGCGCTCCAGCGCTGCGATCGCCTGCTCGTTCTGCGGCTCTACATCGAGCACTTCCCGGTAATTCTCAATCGCCGCACCGGTTTCGTCGAGTTGGGTTTCCCGCAGCTCGCCGAGGCGCAACTTGAGGTTGATGCTGGTTTGGGGATCGGCGACAAAACTC
>JANQET010000367.1 GCA_028278265.1 Myxococcota bacterium | reverse complement strand
AAAGCCAAGCGCACTTTGGCCGAGGACTTTTTGAGATATTGCTTCAGCGCCTCGAAGTCGACGGTGGTGTCCCCCAGCTCCAAGACATCGCCGTCGGCGTGACCCGAAAAATAGAACAACAACAACGTGGAAGTGTTTCCGGTCGTCTTGAGTGCTCGTAGCTGCCGCTCGATTCGGGCCAGCTCGGACCAGATCCGATTTTTGTCACCACCGGCAACGAGGGTGAGGTTTTTAGGTGCAAAATTGCCCTGCTCGACCAGCACGTCGTACACTTTTTTGGCGTCCTGCTCGGCATAGCGCAAGGTGGCTTTGCCCCGCGCACCCTCGTTGTGTCCGATGATCAGGCCGAAGCGAATCGTCTCCGCGCAGAGGTTCCCGACTGGGAAGAGAAACAGGGCGAGACAGATGGAAAGCGATAGCTTCATTTCAATTCTTGCTAGTGGACTTGGGAAAGCGAAAGAGAATCAGTTCAGTTGCCTGGTGGTCGACCGCACGGGTCAATTGAGCAAAGTCGCCCCGCTTTGCCAATGACGCAAAGCGTTTGTGCATCGATTTTCGATTGAACCGCTTGTTGGAGAACACCACTGCGATCACCTCCTCGCCGGTGGATCCGTCGAGCTCCACGGCACCGGGTAGCAGGTGTTTTCCCGACATTTCGAGCCGATAGGGACTTGTATCATTTTCAGGATCGCTACTGGGATAAAACGGCGATGCTATTCCCTTCGAGTCGATGGAGAAGACGGTCAGAAAACCAGCACTGTCCACGGTCACCTCGAAGCGCAAATGGTCCCCTTGTTGGAGCTGAATTCCCGATTTGGCTTGAAACTGGGTTTCCCCTCGCTTGACAAAGATTTTGCAGCTCAACGCTCCTTTGTACTGGATTTGTGGGCCAGGGGTACCGGAATCGAACAACCGAGGCCAGAACAGCATCAACAGAACCGCGGCAGCTGCAGCAACCGCCGGCGCCGCCACCCAACGCCATGAGCGCCGTCGCGGGATCGCGGTTTCGCGAACCTGTTTCATCTTTTCCTGCAGGGCTTGAAATTGGATCTTTTCCCGCCCGGCGTAGTGATCCATGTTGGCCTTGATTTGATCGACCGTGGCCCGGCATTCGGCGCAGCCGGTCAAATGGGCCTCGACCTCGGCCATCTCGGCGCTGGGCAGATCATTGAGCACCCAACGGTTGAGGATGAATCGACTGATACATTCGGTCATGGCTGTTGCTCACTCATCGATAAACCGATCGATTTTTTTGCGCAGCGCGCTCAGTCGCTTGACCACCGCACGACGAGAGATGCCCATACTGTCGGCGATGTCGCCCTGGGGTATCCCGTCGAGATAGAACGCGACGAAAATCTCCTGTCCCCGTTCGTCCAGCTCGACCAAAATCCGTTCGAAATCTCGACGCAGGTCGAGTCGGCGATCTTGATCGTCCCTTTGCGTTTCCCCTCCGCCGGTCCCGTTCGGGGAGAGAGGTGTCTCGCTCTTTTGCCGTCGCGATCGGAGCGCGTGCAGACAGATGTAGGTGGCGATGCGATACAGCCAGGCCAACTCACTGTTGCCGCGACTCGATCGTTGCTCCAACAAGAGCTTGTACGCCCGGACATAAGTCTCCTGGACCGCATCCTCGGCCTCGGCCTGGCTCGACAGCATGTGCCGGCATTTGTCGTAGACCGCGCCGGCATACTTGCGGTGCAGGACCTCAATCACGCTTTCCGGTGTGTCAAGCTCCCTCAACAGTTCATTCCCTCCGCCAGTGCTCAAGAGAACCGGCAGCAAACATTTTACCCTTTTTAGCGAGCGCTGTCGCCTACGGCAACCGCTAAGCGGATGCCAATAGGTTTTCCGCTCTCCTTAATCTGGTTGACGTGGGTGCGGCGCGAATATGCACTTCAATTTTTTGTCGCACCGAAACGCGCTTTTTTCAGGTCCAGGTTCCCAATGGGGGGGTGCCGGGGAACATCGGGGTGAGGCGCCAAACAGAACACAGCGTTATCGCATTGCATATCCCAACTAACCAGACGGATCTGCATCGAGAGCATAAAAAAAAGGAGAAAGTAACATGGTAAAGAAATATCTCATTATTGCAGCGATGGGCCTGTCCCTTCAACTACTGTCCACCGGCTGTGTCATCGGTGACGGCGAAGACGACGCGGGAAGCGGGGACGCGGACACCGATACGGACACGGACACCGACGCGGATACAGATTCAGATACAGACACGGATACGGATGCGGATTCGGATGCCGACTCGGACACGGATACCGATACGGATTCAGACACGGATTCAGACACCGATTCGGGTGTCTGCCAACCCAACCCATGCCAAAACGGCGGCACCTGTGAGCCGAATGGGGATACCTATTTCTGCACCTGTGCGACCGGGTTCGTGGGACGGGATTGTGAGTTTTCAATCAATGAATGCAATGCGCTCAGCAGCTACTACGACGTGGACACCACCTTGATCGCCGGTTGTTACCTGTCCGCTACAGATGTCGCCGTTTCGGCCAAGATGACCATCCAGCCTGGTGCCTGGCTCGTCTTCAAGCAGGATACCGGAATGTCGATCAACAACAGCGGAAGCTTGAGCGCTGTGGGCACGGTGACAGCCCCTATCGGGTTCACCGGAGAACAACCGCTTCGCGGTTTTTGGCGAGGGCTGCAGTATTATCACACTGACGCGCCGGAAAACGCACTCGCTCACGTGATCATCGAATATGGCGGCGGTCTCGATCGGGAGGCCAACCTGGTGCTCGACGGCTACACGACCCCGGTCAAGCTCGATATTACCAATTCGGTCTTTCGTGAGAGCGGGCTATACGGTCTGCAGATGGACGTCGATACAGTGGTCGATACGTTCAGCGGGAACACCATCACCGACAACGCGATCGCCGCTTCGGTGTACCCCAATTCAGCCGGCTATCTGGATGATGGCTCGACCTATACGGGCAATGATTTGGATGCAGTGGTGCTGTGGGAGGGATCAGTGGTCACCGAACAGGTCTGGGCCGGCATCGACGCGACCTATTTTGTCGGCGATTCCCTCACGGTGACGGGCCCCTTGACGATTCAACCCGGGGCGCAGATTACCTTTGGACAGGATGCCAGCATGTCGGTCAACGGCGCCGATGCGGTGCTCATCGCCCAGGGCACTGCTGACAACCCGGTGGTGTTCACCGGGGAGGTCAAGACCGCGGGGTATTGGCGCGGCGTGCGGTTCTATCACGCTTCGTCAGTGGACAACCTGCTCGATCACGTGGTCATTGAGTACGGTGGCGGGCTGGATTGGTCCGCCAACCTGGAGCTCGACGGCTACACCACACCGGTGCGGCTGAAGATCACCAACACCACGCTTCGCCATAGCGGCGGCTATGGGTTGCACATCGATGTGGACAGTGTGGTGGATACCTTCACTAACAACACCCTGACCCTCAACACCCTGGGCGCGGCGACCGTGCACCCCAACGCCACGGGGATCCTCGACGCCACCTCCACGTATGCGGGAAACACCGAAGACGTGGTCGCGCTGTGGGCCGGCAATGTGAGTGATGCACAGGTTTGGGCGGGAATCGACGCCAGCTACTTGATCGAAGGTGATGTCACCATCGACGGCGCGGTAACGGTGGAGCCCGGTGCGAAGTTCGTTTTCACGCAAGACGTGGGAATGTCAATCAACGGGGCGGATGCGACCTTTATCGGCAAGGGGACTGAAACCAACCCCATCATCTTCACCGGCGAAAAGCCGATCAAGGGATTCTGGCGCGGGGTGCGGTTCTACCACGCCAGCTCTTTCGACAACGAGCTGGAGCACGTGATCTTCGAGTACGGCGGCGGCCTGGACCGAAATGCCAACCTGGTGCTCGACGGCTACACCACGCCGGTGCGGATCAACGTGACCAACTGCGTCTTTCAACTGAGTGCCAGCTGCGGCCTGGAGTATGATGGCGATACCCAGATCAACGCTGACGTGGCCACGGTCAACACCTTTATCGACAACGATGGGGACGATGTCTGCAACTAAGTTCCGTATACCCTCCCCCTGACCGCAAAATTCCCGGATATGACGGGGATCACCGTTCCCAATCTAGATTTCAGTAAAATGGTCTTTAATGCGGCGCTCGGCAATATCGATCGTCCCTGCTCCGGTCCCGGCGAAAGACTCGGGCGCCCTGTTGAGTGGGTGAGCGTTGGCTTGAAAGGACTGAAGTTGATGAGCAAATATTCCAATCTTCTGGAGCCGCTTGATCTTGGATTTGTCACGTTGCGAAACAGAGTGCTGATGGGTTCGATGCATACCGGACTGGAGGAGAAACCGGGCGGATTCGAACGGCTTGCCGCCTATTATGCGGAGCGGGCCCAAGGCCAGGTCGGCTTGATCGTCACCGGGGGTATCGCCCCCAATCGGTCCGGCTGGTTGGCCCCGTTTGCTGCCAAGCTGACTAACAAAAAAGAGGTGGCCCACCACCGGGTAATCACCGATGCGGTGCGCGCAGCAGGGGGGGCCATCGCGATGCAGATTCTTCACGCCGGGCGGTATGGGTATCATCCGTTTGCCGTCGGTCCGTCCCGGGTGAAGTCGCCGATCAGCCCGTTCAAACCATGGGCCCTCCCCGGTTTCATGGTCGAGTCCACGATCAACGACTACGTGAGATGCGCCGAGTTGGCGCGGGAGGCGGGCTACCACGGGGTGGAGATCATGGGCTCGGAGGGGTACCTGATCAATCAATTTATTGTCGAGCGGACCAACAAACGGCTGGATGCGTGGGGTGGATCGTATGAAAACCGGATCCGCTTTCCCCTGGAGATCGTTCGCCGGACCCGGCAGCGACTGGGCGATGACTTTATCATTGTCTTTCGACTCTCCATGCTCGATTTGGTCCAGGGGGGCAGCGAATGGTCCGAAGTGGTCGCGCTGGGCAAGGGGATTGAGGAGGCGGGCGCGACACTGATCAACACGGGGATCGGCTGGCACGAGGCTCGCATCCCGACCATCGCCACGATGGTGCCCCGCGCGGCGTTTGCCTGGGTTACCCGCCGCATGCGTCAAGAGCTGAACGTTCCTCTGGTCACCACCAACCGGATCAACGCTCCGGAGGTTGCGGAGCAGCTGCTGGCCGAGGGCTATGCGGACATGGTCTCGATGGCCCGCCCACTGCTGGCCGACGCGTCGTTCGTGGCCAAAGCTGAGCAGGATCGCGCTGTTGAGATCAACACCTGCATCGCCTGCAATCAAGCCTGTCTGGATCACACGTTCAAGCGCCAGATCTCCACCTGCCTGGTCAATCCCCGGGCCTGTTACGAGACCGAAATCGTCTATCGGCCGACAGCAAAACCCAAGCGCATCGCCGTGGTAGGTGGGGGGCCGGCAGGACTGTCGTTTGCCACGGTCGCTGCTGAGCGGGGGCACGATGTGACCCTGTTTGAACGGGAAGCCACCATCGGCGGGCAGTTCAATATCGCCAAAAAAATTCCGGGCAAAGAGGAATTCAACGAGACGATTCGCTACTACCAGCACCAGTTGAAGATCACAGGGGTTACCGTTCGTCTCGGTGTTGCGGCTACTGCCGAATCCCTGGCCGAAGACAACTTTGACGCGGTCATATTGGCCACGGGTGTCGCGCCGAGAATGCCTCCCATCGACGGGATCGACCATCCGACAGTGCTGGGCTATCTCGACGTGCTCAAACACGAAAAAACAGTGGGTCGCCGGGTCGCCATCATCGGCGCCGGGGGCATCGGATTCGATACGGCCGAATTTCTGCTGCATCAAACCGGTGAGCATCCCCCTGCGCCAGAGGAGTTTCTGGCGGCGTGGGGTATCGATCAGAGCTTGAGCAGCCGCGGCGGCATCGAGGGGGTCACTGCACCACAGCCCACCCCGGCAAGGGAGATCTTTTTGCTCCAGCGTACCAAAGGTAAACCGGGCGCCCGGCTGGGCAAGACCACCGGCTGGATCCATCGCCTGGTGCTCAAGAAACACCAGGTGAAAATGCTCGGCGGGGTGACCTATCAGCGCATCGATGATCAGGGACTCCACATTCAGCGCAACGGACAACCCCAGCTGTTGGCCGTGGACAACGTCGTTGTTTGCGCGGGCCAGGAATCCCTGCGCGAGTTGGAGGCGCCGTTGGCGTCGCAGGACAAGCCCGTGCATCTGATCGGCGGCGCCGACAAAGCACTGGAGCTGGACGCCAAACAAGCGATTCGACAGGGGGCGATTTTGGCGAGTCGGATTTAGCGAGGAGTCAGGATTTTGGCACTCATTCCGCCCTCTGGGACCTCACCCCCTGGCCCTCGATTGAATAAACCGTGCCTACGGCTCCACCGCGCCAGCGGCACAACTCCCTGTATCGCGGGATTCTCCCCGTTGATCGACGGACGGACAATCGCTGCCCACCCCTTCAACCGCACCACCGGCAGCCGGGAGCACGGTTGGAGTGGGCCCCCCGTTGTCCCCGATATCCCCGGCACCGGGATCGGCAAAGGTGGTGCCTTGCGCGCATGCCGTGCCCTGGGGCCACTGGAGGTTTCGCTCACCGTCGAGCGGTTGCGAGCAAGAGGTGTCCAAGAACAGACTGTTCGTCACGCTCACCCCTGACGAAATGCTCTGGACAAAGGTGGCGTTGCGCGCGGTGGATGTTCCCCCTTCCACGGTCAGTCCGTCGGGATTGTTGTGGTAGAAGGTGCTGTTCTCCAAATCCACGCTGCCGTCGTTGATCCACAGCCCACCCAAGGGGCCGCCCACTTCGTCCCCGTTGACCAGTACCCCACTGCGGTTGTTCATGAACGTGGTTCCCCGGACGGTAACGTCATTCTGTTTGATAAACGACACCCCGCCCATCCGTGCGGTGTTTCCGTCAAAGAGGCTGTTCTCGATCAGCATCTCCCGCTGGCCCGCATTGGGGGTGCGAAAGAGCGCGCCGCCGAGCTCGTTGCAGCGGTTGTTGGTGAATACGGTTCCGCAGAGGGTCACGACCACCCCTTCGTCGTTCAACCCGTCAAAGGTGTAGGCCCCGCCGTTGCCGCCGGCCCCGCCCTGTTCGTCGTGGTTGAAGTTCGGACAACCCGGCTCCACGTAGTTCATCCCCACCCCTTCGGCGGTGTTGTTTTCGAAAATAGAATTGTAGATGCCCGGATTGGCGAACAACATGCCCACTGCACCGGCATTGGATCCCCTGTTGTTGATGAACCGGCTGCCCACGATGATCATTTCGGGAACACCGAGCACGTATACGGCACCGCCTCCCACGTCCGGACCGATCAGGGCGGCTTGATTGTCGCGGAAATCGCAATCGATGACGTGCAACACCCCGTTGCGCATGTAGATCACGCCGCCAGAGCCCTCTTTGTACCCGTATGCGCAGTCCGGGTTGTCCGGATCCTGGGGGAAGTACTCGCCGAGGGGCGCGCTGCCGTTGATGAAGGTCAGGCGCTGGAGCACCACTTTGTTGAGATTGTTCATCCAATCCGGATGGTTGAAATAGAAATGGCGGGTGTTCTGTCCCGCATCCAGGGTGATCAGGCCTGCGCCGTCGATAATGGTGTCCCGATCGATCTGAGGGGTGAGGCTTTCGGTCAGCTGAATCGTCGTGGGATTCGGACCGCAATTGAAGGTGACGATGCCCCCGTTTGTCACGGCGGTGCTCAGTGCCGCTTCGGTGCAGCTGGCCGGTGTCCCGTCACCGATGACCGCATCCGGAGCGGTGGTGTCATACAGGTCGATCGGTGGGTCACAAATGATCGCGGGATCCGTATCGCTATCGGAGTCACTGTCGGCATCCGTATCCCCATCTGTGTCGCTGTCCGTGTCCCCGTCGGTGTCCCCGTCCGTATCCGTGTCCCCATCTGTGTCTGCGTCGCTGTCCGTATCCGTATCGGTGTCGGCGTCCGTATCCGCGTCCCCGTCCGCACCGGAATCTGTGCCTGGGTCGTCATCGTCGCCGCAACCACCCAGCAACACCGTGACCATCAAAACGCCTGCTAAGAGTGCAGACAAGGGAACTGCATATCGCTTGCTCATTGGACTCTCCTCGTAAAAGTCGAACGCGACCCCACGGCCGCAGTTGGGGCATTGTTAAATTATTCAGGTTTGGGACGAAGCGTCAACACGGTGAGGGTTATCGGCAGCCGGTTTTCGGATGGGCAGCCTCCTCGGCTCTGTGTGCTATAATTTTATCTGGGAAGAGTAGTCGATCGCCTGAGCATCACAAGCTGCGTCTTATGTGGCCATTGTGATGAGCTTGAGTGGAATCTGAACCAGTGTTCACAAAGAAAATTTCAATTGTTGTTGTCTTGGTGCTGGGCACAGGTGTGGGGTGTCAATCCGCTGATGGGGTTGCCGAGAGTGATGCGGGAGCGGATCCCACGGACCTCCTGTTTGACGCTGATCGGCTGATCGATGTTCGGATCGAGCTGGCCCCGGCGGACTGGGACACCCTTCGCCACCAAGGGCGCGGATTGGCCACGACCTTTTCGGGCTGCCACGAAGAATTTGAATACACCTATTTTGACGCCACCGTGTGGGTTGACGGGGAGCGGTTCGAACACGCCGGGGTGCGAAAAAAAGGATTTTTGGGCTCGATATCGGTCATTCGGCCATCGTTGAAGGTCAATTTCGGCAAATTTGTCGAAGGGGGCACCTTGTTCGGAATGAAGCGCCTTACCCTCAACAACGACCGTCAGGATCCCTCCCACACCCACCAGGTGATGAGCTATTCCCTGTTTAGGGAAGCTGGCCTGGTCGCGCCCCGCTGCAACCTGGCCCAGGTGACGGTCAATGGAGAATTCCTCGGCGTCTACAGCCATGTGGAGAGCATAAAAAAACCGTTCCTGGCGCGAAGCTTCGCCTCTGACGAGGGCAATCTGTACGAGGGCCAGCTGGCCGATTTTACCCCAGAGCTGGTCTCCCGCTTTGAGCGCAAGACCAATAAAACCGTGCTTTCCCCGGACGGCAGTGGGCCGGATACATCGGACCTTGTGCGGGTCATACAGGCGCTCGCGGCCGAGGATGCCCAGTGGCTCGAAGCGCTGGAGCAGGAGATCGATCTCGAATCCTTTATCACTTTCTGGGCAATAGAGGCGATTGTGGGACATTGGGATGGGTACAGCGGTGATCGCAACAATTTCTACATCTATCGCGATCCCGAGATCGATCGCTTTGTGTTCATCCCTTGGGGAACTGACGGCGCCTTTGATCCGGAACACCAATTCCTCGACAATAGTCCTCTTTCTGTCTACGCCTGGTCCACGATCGCGCATCGCCTCTACCACCATCCGGCCACCCGAATGCGCTACCTGGAAGAGGTGCGCCTGCTCCTGGACGAGGTCTGGGACGAGGCGGCCCTCCTCGAAGAGGTCGATCGGATCGCGAATCTCGCCTCAGGGGACGAGAAAACACTCGAGAAACAGCGAGAATTCATCCTGGCGAGGAAACAAGCGATTCTCAAAGAGCTCACCGGCGATGGGGCACCGTGGCCGTACCCGTTTGAATCACAATCAATCGAATGTATCGAACCGGCCGAGGTGAGCGGTACCTTCAGGGCGACCTGGGGATCCCCACAGGATGTCACTACCAATGGTGATGTGTCGCTCAATCTGGTGCTGGCCGGAGAGCAACAGACGTTTACCACTCTGTACAACAGCGCCGGGTTGGTGGACGATCCGCTGGACGCCGCGGCGATCATCTACTACGGGGTGCGCGAGTCAGGGAGCAGTCTATTGGTCGTGCTATGCCTGGTGCCCGCAGACGTCAAACCCGGCACCGTGAATTTTCATGGCCTGGAGACCTTTGGCGCCGTCTTTGAGGTCTCAGGTACACCGAACGATCTGAAACCGTTGAGCTACATCGGCGATGGTGCTATACTCCTGGAAACAGCCTCTCCCACGCCGGGAAACGAAATTTCCGGTACCTTCAGCGGGCTGATATCCGAGAAGCGCTAACCACTCCGTCGATCTTCAAAAATCCCGACAGTCATTTCGTAGGCCTGTGATCGGCGTCCGTTGGTTTTTCAGTAGACCGAGTCAGTCCCCATGGCACCGTACGAAAAGGAGAAGAAACAATGAGATATGGACTCATTCCACAAACCCCTGAAGAAGAAAACGCTCTGCAACAATCGCCCCACGCCTGTGCCCTATTGGACCCTTTCGTGCCGATCGTAGCGGCCCGGGCGGTGATCGCTTTTGTTCAGTTGGGGCTGGCCCAGGCGCTGACCGAGAAGAGCAAGAGCGCTACCGCACTGGCCGGGGAGCTGAACCTGCGCCGAGACGGAGTGCGCCCCTTGCTCAGGGTGCTGGTCGCCTTGGGCTACGCCGCGATCGAACCGTGCGAGCCAGAAGCAAAGTACGCCTTGTCCCCGCTGAGCCGGGCCACCCTGGTCAAAGGGGGACCGGCCCCGCTGGATGCCTGGGTGGCTCACCAAAGAATTCACTGGAGATTCTTCTCCACATTGGAGGACATCCTGTCGAGCGAGGGCGTGCGCGATTTGCATCACCATTTGCACAGTGAACAAGAGTGGGCGATTTACCAACAGGCGATGCTGCAGACGGCACGTCCCGTAGCCGAAACGCTCGCCGGGTTTGTCCCCCCACCACCCGGCCGCGAGCTGTTATTGGATCTGGGAGGGTCGCACGGGCTCTACGGTTGGGCGATATGCCGGAGGTTCAAGCCGATGCGAAGCCGGGTGGTGGAGTTGCCCGAAGCGCTCGACCATGCAAAAAAAGTTGGTGAAGAAGAGGGCATTGGTGACCTGGTAACCTGGGAACCTGGAGATATCCTTAATCACGACCTCGGAGAACAGATCTGCGACGTCGTATTCATGGGCAATATCGCCCACCATTTCGGCGACGAGGATCTGGTCGATCTGTTGTCAAACGTACAACGAGCGCTGAAACCGGGCGGTGTGATCGCTATCTGGGACATGGCACCACCACCGGAACAATCCAATCCGGATCTCATCGCGGATGGGTTTTCATTGATGTTCTATTTGTCGTCAGGATCAACCTGTCGCAGCCCCGAGGCGACTGTGCAGCTACTGAACGACGCGGGATTCAGCACTTGCGAGGTTCATCGCGGGATGTCCCCAACCCATCTATTGGTTACGGCAAAAAGGGGTTAAGGGATCAGGGGAGGTGGTAGAGATTGCACAGGATTTGAATCGACTCGGAGAACGACTCTCCACTGTAGTCCAGCATCTCGGCGACCAACTCGACCGAGTCACACTCGAACTCTCCGGGCGGTAGAATCTTTTCGGCAAAGTCCTTGATCCAAATCGGCTGTCTGCCCGGGTCTCTGTAGTCGAACAGCGCATCCTTGTAGTCATTGAGATCGTAGTAAGTCACCGTTTGCTCACCCGAGGCGAGGGTCAAGGTGATCTTCACGGCCAGGCTCAACACATCCGCCGGCTCGAGATTGGGTTGCAGGTTGTCGAGATAGAGGTACAGCCCCGGGTTGGAGGAGGCATTGCAGCCGGAACACCCCGGACGCGGAGGCTGGGGTTTGAACCACGGACCGGTCATGGCGCTGTAATATTTGCGCTCAGAACAGGTACACCTCGAAGGGTCAAAGGGCGGTGCCCCTGGAACGTCTTTGAAGAATACGTTTGGCTCTGTACCCGGACCGGTCGCACATTCGCTACAATATTGGCCTTTCTTGTCATTGTAATTCGTGCTCGTGCTGAGCATCTCAGCATCATCGTAATGGTCATCGTGCCAGGTCACGTTCTCCGGCAGGAACTCGGGACAATCGATCGCCGCTGTTCCGTCAATCCCGGCGAGCTTGGCCGCCTCACACAATGACAGCTGTCTGGGGCCTTCGCAGGGATCAGAGCCAGGTTGGTAACAATAATCCGCTTCGGTGATACTCAACGCCACAGCTGAGTTGTATAGTATTTTGGCGATGTCGTCGGCCGACTTGCCCGGCAGATGGGACCAGAGATAAGCCGAGATTCCTGTGGCCACCGCGGTGGCAACGGACGATCCGGTGATCGCGTTTCGCCTGGTGAAGTTGTCCGGGCCGGGAGGTTCGAGGGTATCCATGAGAAACTGCTCGTTGGATGGGAACTGGTACGCGTATGCGGCCAACTTCGATTTTCCGCCTTCCCGTGTGACGGAGATGGGTTTGCGCATTCCGTTCACACCCCAAACGGAGTAGAGCAACGGTTTGTCGGTAAGGGGGAGTCTACACTCATTGGCCCCCAGATCCGACCAATCGATATCGCTCGCTGCAGAAAAGCTCTCCCATGCCCCTGGGGCCAGTGGTCCTTCGGAGACCGGTTTGTCGGTCGGGCCGAAACTCTTGTTGCCCGCAGAAGCAAAGATCAACGCACCGTTGCACCGGAGGTATTTGAGCGCGGCCAGTACGGAGTGAGCCGGCGGGAGATGATTGACCCTTCTGCCGTCGATCATTGCATGGCGCGACGAAATCTCGTTGTTCTCCCAGCCAATGGAGAGGTTGATCACAAATGGATCATCTTTGAAAAAAACGTCTCGCATGACCGCGGCGATGACCAGCTGGGTGGTCAATGTGTGGAGCTCCCCGACAAAACCTCCGGTATCGGTGTTTTCGTTGAGCTCCACGGTATCGCCGGCAATGCGGCGATTTTGCAGCGGGGTTACCATGTGATTGGTCAGCTGCACCGGGCAATCGTTCAGCAGATCGGTCACCCCGTTTCCACAGGCCAGCTCGCGAACGAGTAGCCCCATATCGACGCCGTGCTGTAACTCACTTCTGTAGTAACCGGGACAGCCGTTGCAGGTGACGTTGGGATAGGATGAGTCGAGCACAGCCACCTGCACCTGTTTCTTTCCGACTGGTAAATCCTCATGGACCCCCATATGGCGGAGCCCCTGATCGTGTAGGTGCATCCTGACCTGGTGGGTGAATGCTTCGATTTCAGCGGGGGTCGCCATGCCGTAGAGCTGGGGAAAGTCGGGCGCAATTCTGTGGGGCCTGTCGCCGGTGGTGAAAATCGGTCGTTGTGGTGGGTCAGCCTTGTCACGTGTGTAATAGCAAAAGAATCCGTTCCCATAGTAGTTCTTCAAATACCGATCCGGCGTCCCCCAAGTGGCGAAAAACGCTTTCGTCCTGCTGGCAAATACGGTTTTGATGGCGTCGTCACTCCCACCGGGGAGCAGGTAGTCCCGCTGCGCCCTGGTGAGCCTGATGCGATCGCTTATTTTTTCAGGCGAGAACAGGCGGCCGTAGGTCCACATTTGATTGTTCGGCATGGCACACGGACCGTCGTCACAGGCAGTCGGAACCCCGTCTTTGTCGTCGGCGCCGCATTTTTGCCAACTGATCCAAGTTGTCGCTAAATCAATATCATCATCGTACAATAGTTGATCATCTGGCGGCGAGCCAGGGGACTTGGCTTTTTTGGCCCCCCACGGACCGGGCGCCGATATCTTCTTCAGCGGGTCTGGATCCGGGGTACTCTTTTCTGCGGTGGGTATCGACCCGGGAAGGGCCTTGGAGGTTGTTGTTCCCGCAGGTTCATTGTAGACGATGCTGGCATATACCGTGCCAATCACCATCAGCACAACGAGCAACATGACGATCTGGCGAGTTCTGCGTTTCATGAATTAGTCCTTTTCTTGGGGCATAACGTGTTTTATGGCCCTAAAGCGCGAAAAGCGGCCCAGTCGGGGTTATTTTTTTCTGTCAACAAGCTACGCTGCGCAGATCTCAGTGCAGCGGCAGCGTCGATAAACGGTTTATTATACAACATTCCCGACAACTGCGTGGCGAGAATGTCCGAAATCGGGCGTGACGCGGCGATGACTTGCCCGGCTCCCGCGGTAACAAAAGCTTGGCCCAACCCCAGTGTTTGAGCTTTGGTCGTCGATGCGGCTTGACCGCTCTCGCAGGCGGCCAAGACCACCTGCTCCGGCACCCGAGGTAGAGCCAGAATATCGGCAATTGAGAGCGATTGATCGTTGCAGAGCAACAAGCGGCTCTCCCAACCTTCCCGGCCGTGGTGTTCGGCGTGCCCTCCATAGTGAAATAGATTCGAGTCGACCAGCGCTCTGACCAGTGCGCTGCGGGTAATCTCGTTTTGACGCAACAGCCGAACCGCCGCATAGCCATTGGTAGTAATTCTGCGGACAAGGTTGTCGCCGCTGCCGTAGGCCTGGCTCAAATCACCCCGGGGATCGAGCGCGATGAGTGCCTTCTTCATTTGCTTCTGTTTGTCTGGGGTGGATTCGGCGCTGCCGGAATCCAACGCATAGACCACGGTTAACTGCTCGATGAGTACGCCTTTTTTCCAGGGCAAGGCGTGAAAGTCCACCTGCCAGAGTTTGCCCGGTACCATCAGGTGGAGTCGGCTGGCTGTTTCGATGTGGTCGGCAAACGGTGTGAGCAATGTATCGCTCAGCAATCGCGGATCTGCCTCGGGGACGACCGCCTCAAGCCGTCGAGCCAGTACTCGTTTCCCGTCATCGGCAAATCCCCAGGTCCCGTCTTTCGTGGGGTGATAGAGTAGAAACAGCTCACCTGTCTTCGGTCTGCGATAGTCGGTCTGACTCCGGGGGGATGATATGGCGGCATAGGCCTGGTCCAGTGCCCGTCGTGCCAATTGCTCTTGCAGCCGGAAGGATTGATCGAGCGCCGCTTGTTCATTCCGCGCGGCTTGTGCGTATTGAGCCCGAATGGTGGTGATTTGATGTTGGGCTTTGAAAAAATTTGCGATTGAACGATCCCAGATTTGCTGTGCCTGAGGGCTCAGTTGACTCAGCTGCTCGAACCGCTGCAGTCCTCTGAGAACTCGGGAACGAGCCGCACGGGAAACCAGGAAGGCGCGCTCGGTCTCTCCCTTTTTGACGAGCAGGTCGATGAGGGCCGTGGCAGATAAATCCCGGTTGGCCAGAAAGGATGCCCGGCCCTCGCTCAGGGGAACGAGCAGCATCTGTTCTTCAAGCAGGAGTTCTGCTGTTTCATAGGTTGCTATCGCCTCATCGATTTTATTCAACGCCCTGAGGGCGTTGGCCCGCCCCAAGGTGGCACGGAGCCGTCCTTCGGACATCGGCAGAGCGAGCTCCCCCAGTCGATCATAGGCCTTGAGCGCTGCTTTTGCGTTGCCTCGAGCCAGCGCTAATTGTCCATCCAAATCCAACAGCCAGGTGTCGTTCAACGCATCCGGTTGAGGATTCCGCGAGCGTGCTTGTACAAGCGCCTGTTCCGCATCGTCGAGCTGGCCTCGCTTCAGGTGGTACACTGCAAAGTCGATTAAGAGGTTCGCCTCTTCAGCACGGGACGGACAATCGTTGCGGTATATCTCGAGCGCCTGTTTCATCACCGGAAGCGGATCGTACCGCTTCAACCGGGCGCCGTTTGAAGCAACTGCCCAGTCAATGCCGTCGTCCGTAATACCATACCAGGCAAAATTGCTCAGGATGCGGGCGCGATGACAGTTGTTCAGATCATCACTGATCGTCGCCAACAAGGACTCGTACCCGCGGTGTCCCTCTTCGTTCCGACCCAGGGCATACAGCACAATGGCAATCTGCTCGCGAGCCAGCAATCCGACATAGTTCATCTCGAGTCGTCTCGCTGCGCGGTCAGCTTCGATATAGAGACGCAACGCCTCTCTCAAGTCTCCTGTCGTATCGGCGAGTAAACCCCGATTGTAGGCCAAATGGGGCAGACCTTCGGGATTGATATCGATAGCGGGTTGGAGCGAATCGAGGACAGCTCGGCTGTTGCCGATGTCATATGTGATGACGTTGTAGATGTAGACCAGTACCGCAGCATCCAATACCCACTGGGATGTGTTGTTGCTCTGTCGATGGAGCTCAATTGATTTGCGCAGAGACGATATCGCCTCTGCGGAGCGATCCAGGTTGAGCAGCGCCCGGGCTTTCAGCCCGTAAAATCGTCCGCGGCATCTCGGTTCCACCTCGGTTTCGGGCAGGTTGAGCTTGCCGAGTGCTTGGGCCGATTTTCCTGTGTTGATGAGTGCGACGGCATCCTCTAACTCACTGCACTTTGCGAACGGGACTGTTTTCAGGAACCACCCCCCGATCCGATCTCCGAGCGTTGCTCGAATTTCGATACCCTCGACCCCCTCGGGCACAACCACCTTTATCCGACGTCCGGATTGCTCGTCGTGAACCTCGTGGGTCAGTTCTTTGCCGTCGGCCAGGAGTTGCAGGGCGGCCTTGGGCTCGGTTTTTACCCATATTCTGAGCCTGCGCTTTTTCGGCTCACTGGTGAGCTCGCAAATCGGTCCTTGGCGAACATTGGAGCAGCCGGCAAACTCGACTTTCATCGTCAACGGCTCGCTCTTTTGCGCCTTTTTGTCTTTGTCGGAGCAGGCGACTAATCCGAGTAGAATGATAAGAAGGATGGCCAACCAAACCCGCCGGTCGAACTCCCGCGGGCTCTGGCCGGACGATCTCATGGGGCGACCACCGTCAACGGTTGGACAAAGGTTTGCCATGGTGATGTTGTCCCTTTTTCTCGGGACAATGCCTCGAGATCGGTCGGCAACTCAGCGGCATCTCTTTGCGGTACGACCACTAGATGAAGCTCGTATCGGCCCGGTACCGGACTGCCCAACAGGGTGGCCATTTTCCCACTGATCGTGATCGTACCGCTCGACGAGACCTTGAACGGCAGGTCCAGTTTTTTCGTTTCTGCCGGGCCTTTGAGATACCCCGTCAAGAACAGCGCTTCGGATACTTTTGTTTCGGGGCGGAGGCGAATGGTCAGCAACGAGGTGTTATCAAAACTGGGTGGTTGATCCGTCACTGTCGTTTGCGACGAACGAACCGCCTTGATCCCCCCTCGGAGGTCCATTTGATAGGTGGGGAGCACGACTGCCGGATCCTGATTGACCAGCAGGATGAGCAGCAACGCAGCCGCGGCTCCCAATACCCCGACCATTCCCAACGTGCGCCGTATCCAGGGGGAGGGGGGCAGCGCCTCCTGTGCCGTTTTCGCTTGTCGCTCGCTCAGCTGGGTTACCGGTTGGGGGGCATCTTCTGCTTCGGCGGCCCCGGCACCGAACAGGGCCTCCACCCGGCGGTGCATCCCTTGATCCATCGGCTTGAAACTCTCGGCCACGTTTTCGGCATCGAATTGTTCTGCGGTGATCTCTTTGAGCGCTTTGAGCTCGTCATCGTCGAGCTCGCCGGCGGCCAGCTGATCCCAGCGGGGATCATCGAGCGCATCGGGCTCTCGAATGGTCTCTCCGGTCAGATACAAGAGTTCATCATCCTTCATTGCCGTACTCGTTTGGCACCGCCGTGTTCCTCGATGAGATCACCGGCGAGCTTTTGGGTTCGGACAATCAATCGACGCCGCGCCTGATAGACAGCGTCCCGACTCAAACCAAACCGTTGTTGAATAATTCGATCGTCGACCTGGCGCACGTACATCATCTCGAACAGCTTGAGATCCCGTTCGCCGAGACCTTTGACCAGACGTTGGCCAATCGCGCGCAGCAGATCCCGCGATCCGATCAGCTCCTCCATCACAATCTTCGACGAGGTACGATCGTCCACATTATCATTGAACTCTGTGGGCTCCTCGGTCCACGGACTCTGCTTGGGGCTGTTGAGGATGTTGTGCACGCAGCGCTGGGTCACCACGCCGAAGAAGACCGACACCGATCCCTGTTCCGGATCCCAGGCGAGCAATCGCCGGCCGCCGTCTTCGAGCAACCGTTCGAATACATCGTGGGTCAGATCTTCCACTTCCTGACGCAACACTCGACCTCTCGCTCCGGCCTGACGCCGGTGTAGTACTCGCGCCACGTTGGCGTGAACTATCGGCATCAACGTATTCACCACATCCCCAATCGCGGATTGGTCCCGCTCGACCACTGCACGCTGGACTATCTCCTTGGTTAATTCCAGCGGCATCGTCTAAAAAGAGGTGTGAGGCTTCATGAAGCGTTATCGGTTTATGCGCAACTGTGATGCCCGATATAGGCTACAGTTTTTTTCTCTCCCATCTGACCCCTAGCAAAAAAAAAGTGCTTTGACAACCCAAAAGCCATCGCTTCGCTATACGTTGAATCTGTGTTTCCCTAATGTTTTCGGCATAATAAACCGAATGTCGCCGCAACTGCCGGCTCAACCGGCCCGTCGCCAGGTCTCCACCTGTCAGATCCATCCTCTGCTCCCTGTAGATAGGAATAGCCGGCCGGACAGGTCGGTCCAGGATTTGACAGGGAACCGGACGACCCGGATCCCGAGGAGTTTCTTAGCTATGCTGACGCATCAACCCCTCCCCCGTGCCGTGGTGAACGACCAACAGTGGTCCTTGCCCCGGCGGCTACTTAAAGGTCTTGAGATCGAAAACCGTACCATCACCTTCGTGCGCAGTGACTTTTCTCAACAGAGCATCCCCTATTGCGATTTCATCGGTCTCGTTCTCGAACGGGCGCAAGCCCTGACCGCAATGGGACTGAAAAAGGGGGATCGGATGGGTCTGATCCTCATCGATCCAGAACCGTTTATCAGCACCTTCTATGCAGCTGTTTGTCTGGGAATTGTCGCGGTTCCGCTGAGCCCTCCCCTGGGTTTCGCCAACCTGGACGCCTATTTGAAAGTGGTGACCCGCACGCTGAACGTGGCAAGCGCAAAGGCATTGGTGACCACGGACAATCTCAGACAGCGGCTCGAGCCCCTGAAGAAGACGGTGGAATCCCTTTGCGCACTTCGCTCCATCGACCAGCTCGATTCCCAGTTCTCCGCCAACTTGAGTGTGCCGCCGGTGAACGCCATCCAACCCGACGATGTGGCCCTGCTGCAATTTACCTCGGGCACCACGGCCGCTCCCAAGGGGGTGGTGGTGACCCATCGCAACCTGGCGGCCAACTATTCCGCCATCGGCAATCAGGGCTTGGAGCTGGATCCGGAGCAGGACGTGTTTGTCAGTTGGCTGCCGCTCTTTCACGATATGGGGCTGGCCCAGACATTGAGCCCATTTTTCAGTGGCTTCTGCTCGACCGTGTTCATGCCACCGTTCACCTTCGTCAGAAAGCCGTCCCTCTGGCCGGAGATGCTAAGCCGCCATCGGGGCACCATCACCTTTGCGCCCAATTTTGCCTACTCGATGGCGGTCAAACGGACCCCGCCGGAGACGGTGCAGTCTCTCGATCTCTCTTGCCTCAAAGTGGCGGGCTGCGGTGCAGAGCCGGTAAGGGCCCAGACATTGAGAGATTTTCAACGCCACTTCGCTCCGGCAGGGCTCAGGCCCGAAGCGCTGCTGCCCTGCTACGGGATGGCAGAATCCACTGTGGCGATCTCCTTTCCCAAGATCAATGAATCCTTTGTGACCGACGTGATCGACGCGGACGCCTACCACAGCAAGAAGGTCGCGGTACCGGTGGTCGGTCGGTCGGCCAGGCCCGCTTCACCTGAGGTACTGGAGTTCGTTTCTTGCGGCCGGTCGTTCAGGGGACACGACCTCTTTGTGGTCGACGGGGCGGGCGAGCTGCTGCCCGAACGAACCATCGGTGAAATCTGTGTGGTCGGACCGAGCGTCGCCCGGGGGTATTTTCACGACGCCGAAGCAACTGCGGAGGTCTTTCGCGATGATGGATTGCGCACCGGTGATCTGGGGTACCTGGCCAATGGTCAGCTCTTTGTCACCGGGCGCAAGAAGGATCTGATCATCCTCAACGGGCGAAATTACGATCCCCAGGGTATCGAGTGGACGGTCGGCGAGGTTCCCGGTGTCAAAGAAGGGGGCGTCGTCGCCTTCTCTTGCCCGGGCCCGTCTACCGAAAAGCTCGTCATCGTGGCCGAAGCGGAATCGAGCACAGTTGACGCGACCCATCTCGCTATTTCCATTCGCCGGCATGTCTGCACCCAGCTGCTGCTCACAGCCGATGAAATCGTCATCGTGCGCCAACGGATTATCGGTAAGACATCGAGCGGCAAATTGATGCGGCAGCAAATCCGCGCCGACTATCTCAACGGGGAGCTGCCGCGGCTGTAGAAGAAGCCGAATCACCAGTGGTTGAATCGAAGAGGTAGAGAACATGCACGAAGCCATTGAAGTGAAAATACTGGATGCGTTTCTCGGCGCTTGTCGGGAGTTTGAAGAGATCGAGATAACCGAGATATCGGCCAACACCCGAATCTGTGATTTTGGCATCGACTCGATCATTCTGTTGGAGCTCGTCGGACTGGTCGAGCAACGGCTCGGCATTCACCTCCCCGAAGAGGAGATCATCTCCATTGCCACGGTCGGGGATTTGTCGAGACTCGTTGCCGTGCAGCTCGGCTAGGAGAGCGGTCGTGCCTTATCGAACACAGCTGTGTACGACAGTCGACGACCTCGATGTGTTGTCCTGGGAGCGCTTTGCTCGGCAGCCTTATATCGGATTGGACTGGCGACACCTGCAGGCGATCGAAACCTCCAGGATCAACGATGTCCATCCCTACTATCTCACCGTCTATTGGGATGACGAGGCGGTTGGTATTGCCTACTTCTTCGTGTTCAACCTGGATATCTCCGGTCTTTCCGACGACGTACCCCCATCGATTCGGCACACCCTGAAAACCTGGAACCCCTACTTTCTCACCTTTCGCGTTGTCGAGTGCGGGTTTATTTCGAGTGTCGGTGAAGGACTTGGATATCGCGAGGATCACGCTGCCCCGTTCTTTGCTGAACTGTCCGCTGCCATGGAAGCGGTGGGCCGGGAGGAGAATGCCGACTTCGTACTGCTCCGGGATATTCCGTATCAAAAATCAGCGGCGATGTCGGCCGGCCTGGGGGATGGGTATGCCGCCTTTCTCGGCTACCCCACTGCGAGGATGGCCATCCGTTGGCGGTCCTTTGACGAATATCTCGGCGCGCTCAACCGGCAGCAACGGCGGAACATGCGCAAAACTCTGGCGGCGATTGAATCGAGTGATATCTCAGTCGAGTATCTCCAAAACTTCGATCAGCACGCGGATCGGCTCGAGCAGCTCTGGCGACAGGTCTCCTGTAAAGCGGCCAGCTACGAACACGAACGGTTGACCAGTCGTTATTTTCGAGAAATGAACCGCTCTCTGGGCAATGATTCTTCGGTGATCGCGTTGACGCTCGGCGGTGAAATCGTCGCTGCCGCCTTTTGTTTGCTGGGCCAAGAGGTCTTTTCTTTTTTGCACGCCGGCATCGACTACGCCTACAATGCCCAATACCAGCTCTATTTCAATCTCAATGTCTGTTGCATCAAGGAAGCGATTCGGCGACAGATACCGGTGGCCGATTTCGGGCTGACGACCTATTTTTACAAATGCAAAATAGGTTGTGAGCTCGAGCCGCTGGTCTACTTTGTGCGGCATCTCAAAGACCCCGAGCTGACCCCTTCGCTGGCCCACGCGCTGAGAAGCGGCATCCCGCAACCCGAAAACCGGCACCGGCCGTTCAAGGGTCAGGATATCGAACACCGGCTTCAGCTCCCCAACCTCGATGTGGCGCTGCGGGCCGAACAGCTCCCCAAACAAAAAGACGTGTTTGCCAAAGCCCATCAGTATGTGCGGATGGGCAAACTGCGGCTCGCCGAGCTCTACTCCTTTTTTCCGCCGTTCGAGAGTGCCCAGGACGGGGTGATCGAACACCAGGGGAGGGAGGTGATCCTTCTGGGAACCAACGCCTACTTGGGGCTCTCCAACCATCCCGAGGTGAAAACCGCCGCAGCCGCGGCGATTGAAAAATACGGTACCGGGTGTTCCGGCTCTCCGGTACTGAACGGTACACTCGATTTGCACGAGCAGCTGATCCGGGAGATCGCCGAGTTCACCGGCAAGGAGGACGCGATCATTCTCGGGACCGGCTACCAGGCCAATGTGGCGGTGCTTACCGGCATCCTGGGGCGCGGCGACGCGGTGGTGGTCGACACCCTCGATCACGCGAGCCTGATCGACGGGGCGCGGTTCTCTCGGTCGAAGATTATCACTTACAGGCACAACGATGAGGCGTCCCTGGACAAGACGCTGAGCATCGCTCCTGACCGGGCCAAGCTCGTGGTGATCGATTCGGTATTCAGCATGGAGGGTACGATCATCGATCTGCCGGCGATTCTCGAAGTGTGCAAGACACACGGCGCCCGTGTGTTGATCGACGAGGCCCATTCGCTGGGGGTGCTGGGACCGGAGGGGAGGGGGGTGGCCGCCCAATACGGCCTGACCGACGACGTCGATTTGATTATGGGGACGTTCAGTAAATCGTTCGGCGCGGTCGGCGGGTTCATCGCCGGAGAGGCACGGGTCATCGACTACTTGCGCCACGTCTGTCGTCCCCATCTCTTTTCGGCCAGCCTGCCCCCGCCGGTGGTGGCGACCGTTCTCGCTTCGTTATTGATCGTGAAGACCGGCGATCGGCTGAGAGAGAAGGTGCTCGGCAATGCGAAATACATGTCCGAAAAGCTGCAACAGTTGGGGTTCGAAGCCCCGTTCAGGGGAACCGCCATCGTGCCGATACACTGCGGCAACGAATTGCTCGCCCTGGCACTGTATCAGAAGCTGCTCAAAGAAGGGGTCTTTGTCAATCCCGTATTGAGTCCGGCCGTGCCCAAAGGCAAGGAGCTCCTGCGCACGAGCTACATGGCGACTCACACTCGGCACATGCTCGATCGGGCGCTGGAAGTGTTCAGCGGCGCTCGGACTGACACCTTTCCCATAGATAACAGTTGTAAAGGAGAATCAGATGTCAAAAGTCAAAGTAAAAGAGCAGCTACTGAAGTGGCTGGTGATCATCACCGCTGCGAGCTCGATCTGCGGCTGTGAAATTGAAACGGATTCGATCGATGCCCAATGGGGCGATATTGATCGACACGGTGCCCTGGGTGATCCAATGCCCGACCCTCCGGATGTGGAGCTGATAAAAATAAATGAAGACTTTGCCCGCCTGCCGAACGCCGCGCTGGGATCTAGTGTTGCCGTGGCCGACATGAACAATGACCACATCGATGATGTCATCGCCGGTGCGCCGGGCGATGTCGCCTACGGTGTCAATGCCGGCAATGTGACCCTCTATCTATCCGCCGAGGGGAAGCCCTTCGAGGAGACGATCTATCTCAGTCATGGGGCGGTTGACGGGTCTGTCGAGCCCGGAGATGAGTTTGGCCGCACGGTTGCGGTTGGGGATCTGGACCGCGACGGGGACATGGATTTGGTGGTCGGTTGTCGTTCCTGCGATGATCTGCGAGGTCGGGTCTACGCCTTTTACAATGATGGATCTGGCAAGGCGTGGTCCCGCATTCAAGGTATTGCCCGTTCTCCCAAGCAGGATTCTATGGGGGGATCAGATCCGGTGCTTGCCATCGGTGACTTCAACTGTACCGGTTCCCTCGACGTGGCCATCGGATCGCCCACTTTCAGAAACAACCACCCAGACGCGGCTGGGGATGCGATCGGCTCAGTGTCGATTTACTATGATGGCGGTGCTCATGGCTGGGGACATCCCTTGGATCGATCGGTGTTCGAGCCCGACATGGCCGATTGGAAAGATGATCTGCTCGGCTACGCGCTGGCTGCCGGCGATTTTGACGGGGACGGGTGTGACGATCTCGCCATCGGAGCGCCGGGGAATGAAGACCCCTCGACCGGTGCCGATTCGGGCAGCGTGTATGTGGTCTATGGTCCCATCACCCATACCGGGTGGACACGCCACCAACTCGTCCCCACGTGGGAATTGATGCTCTCCGACGGTGATCGATTCGGCGCGAATCTGGCAGCGGGTCGATTCAATAAAAAGAACGGAGACGAGCTCTTCGTCGCCGCACCCAATCAGTGGACCACCAATGGGTTGAGCCGCGGCGTGGCGTACATGTTCACCGACAGCAAGGGACTCGGCCTGCTCTATACAGGCGATCGCATCGATGCCACAGCCGATGCCGCTGATTTGACCGACTTTGCTCGGTCGATGGCTGTGGGCGACTACAACAAAGACGGTCAAACCGATCTGTTCATCGGCGATCCGTTACGGGATTTCGGATACACTGTGATCGGTACCGGTAGAGTTGAGTTCGAACTCGAGACCGGTGCGATGTATTACTGTTATGGTACGCCCAGCGGCATCGACACCAGTCCCGTGTTCGGTATGCGACAGACCTTCCCCCGAAACCTGGTCACGGTTGGACACGCCGGTGAAAACGAAACGATGGATTTCTTTGGGCGATCGGTTGCCGTCGGCTCGTTTACCAGAGGACACCACTTGGCCATCGGCGCCCCCGGCGAGGAGAGCGGGCATTCGGTCTCAAACGGTCGCGGTGCGATTTGGGTGATACCCGATAAGATTTCCCAGGATGGGTACTTGCTCCACTGAGCAATATCAATCCGACGAACACCCCACTGTCAATCTTTTGTCAAACCCCTGCTGAACTGCCGATTGGGGGATGTACACCCGCTGGACGAGCCCCATATTGAGGGGGAGGAGGGTTAAACCCGGCGCTGATCAGGAAGCGCCCTAGTGAGTGAAAGATGAAAACGATTGACCTGACTCAGATCGATTCCCACGGACGGGGTGAGGAGATCGCCAACAGCATCATCCACGGGATCGGGGCCGGCCTGGCCACGGCGGCGCTGGCCATTTTGGTGACCTATGCCGGGATGATGGGCGATCCGTTCCGCGTGGTGAGCTTTGCCATTTACGGTGCGACCCTGATCCTGTTGTACGTCGCCTCCACATTGTACCATGGGTTTCGCAAGCCAAAGCTAAAAGAGCTCTTCCGGAAGTTCGATCATGCGGCAATTTACCTGTTGATCGCAGGAACTTACACCCCATTTCTGCTGGTCACTTTGCGGGGGGCGTGGGGCTGGTCCCTGTTCGGAGTGGTCTGGGGTATCGCCGTTCTGGGGGTGCTCCAATCGATGCTGTTCATCGACCGGCTCAAGGTGGTCGCGTTAATAGCCTATGTGGCGATGGGCTGGTTAATGGTGATCGCCTTCAAACCGCTGGTGCTGTCGTTGCCGCTCGGAGGGATTGTCTGGTTGGTCGTCGGCGGGTTGTGTTACACCTTCGGGGTGATCTTCTACCTGGCCAAACGCATCCCGTTCAACCACGCCGTGTGGCACCTGTTCGTGCTGGCCGGCAGCGTCAGTCACTTCTTCGCGATGCTGTTGTACGTGCTGCCCGAGTAGTCCCGGGTTTATTCCCCTGGCATTCGAGTCTGCCGCTGTACTTCTTCGATCGCCCGCGCCCCCTCGCGTTCGGCATCGTCGAGGCTCGATTCCATGTAGCAATTCCGGCGGGTAATGCTGCTGCCGATCGGTTTTTCATCTTTGCAGATGATTTTGTCCGTGTTGTTCGGATCGGCGTTGTACGCTGCGACCTCTTCGGGCGATATGGTGTTCAGGTTGATCGCCCCGTCTGTAGTAGCGCACGCTGAGGCGAGTAGACCGACCATAAAAAGACATCCGACTATTCTAGTGACCATTACAACCTCCATCAGTCATCGATTGGGCAATCTTGTCTTTTTTTGAATTGCATTGTCAATCACAAAACTTCCCCGCTTTGGTCAAGAAATTGCAACTTCCCCACGGCTGAAGGCCGTTTTTTTACCGTATGCCGTCAGATCAGCGGTGCCTCCGCTGTAGATATCGGGGAAGGGCAAGCCCGGAAGCGATGCCCCTTGGCAGACAAACCCACCGAGAAGGAGGAGATCCATGCACCGAAAAATTAACCAATTGGTCATCTGTGGCACATTGCTGACTCTGGCACTGGTCGCTGTCCCCGAGCAGGCCCGGGCGGCCTACAACGGGGACGGCTATATCTGTACCGTGTACCACAACCCGTACGCCACGACATCGCTCTATGGGGAGGTGGGCTACATTTTCATCAGCCTCCATGAAGCGCCCAATTGTGACGGCCGATATCTCGGTTGGGGGTGGTTTTTCAGTGAGGGCGCGACCCATCCCGACGTGGACCGGGATCGAAACCTCTACCCGGAGTCGATGTTCGGCTCGTTTTATCAAACGCTGATCCAAACGGCAGATGCGGGCAATAAAGTACGGGTCACCGGTTCGGCCTCGACAAATCAGCTCTATTTAATCTTCATCGACGCCAAATAATGAACAAAACGCTGTCAATCGCAATTGTACTGGCGTTGTTGTCCGGGGCATTTCTCCTCGGCAGGACGACCCACCAGGGACCGACCGGCCGGAATGCCGCTGAATTCTCAGAGGCCAACAGCACAGACCGTTGGACCATAAAGCAACAGATTGCCCACCTGAAGACCCGGGAGGTCGACCCCCTGAGAGCCGATGAGCAGGTGGTGGATCAATACCTGAGTCGCCTGGAGCTGCGGGCCCGCTCCAAGGGCATGGTCTCCGCGCTGGAGGTCGAATTGGGCCGGGCGGCCATCTCGCGGTTGACCGATCAGCTCGGATTCGAAGCGACACAGCAGAAAATGGCGCGGTATTGTAGCCACATGGCAAACCTGTCAGCAACCCTGCACCGAGGGAGCCCTCGCTGATTCAACTCACTGCTGAAGCGATCGTTTAGCCTGCCACAGCGCCGTCCATCTCGCCCTTTTCTTTCCGCCGATGATTAGCCGATGATTAGATGATTAACGGTAGACAAAAATACTAGTAAAAGAATATACAATCGATTTCAGGCCCAGCGGAAGGAGTGCTGTGTTGAACAAGGCCCTGAATGAAGAGTAGATTTGAGGCCTATGCCCCGATGGATCGGCGGCTAGCGCTCGCCCGTGGTGAGTCCCTACCCGAGCGCGTGAACGGTGCGGTGCTGTTTGCCGATATTTCCGGATTCTCAGCGCTGACCGAACTCCTGACCCAATCCCTGGGTCCCTTGCGCGGTGCCGAGGAGCTGTCCTGGCAACTCGAGCGGGTTTACGGCGCGCTAATCGACGAGGTTCACCGATTTCAAGGCAGCGTCATCACCTTTGCCGGTGACGCGATCACCTGTTGGTTCGATGGAGATGAGGGGCTCGCCGCCACCACCTGTGCGTTGGAAATGCAGCAGGTGATCAATCGGCTACCCCCGTTTCAGGTTGGGGAGACTGAGGTGGCCTTCACCGTCAAGATTGTCGTCATGGCGGGTCAGGCCAAACGCTTTTTGGTCGGCGATGAACAGAATCAACTGATCGATGTGCTCGCCGGGAGTTTGCTCGATCGGATGGCCGCGGGTGAACAAGTGCTTCGGTCGGAAGAGATCGGTGTGGGGCCGAACGTGTGGCGACATCTGGGAGAACGGGTCGAGTGGCTCGAAGAACGGTCCAGTTCTCTCGGTGACAGGATGGTAGTCGTCCGGGGATTGACCGCTCGAGCCGAGCCGAATCCCTGGCCGCCGATGCCTGCCGATGTCGAAGGGGTTGGCCGGGGGTGGCTGCTGCCCGCCGTGACCCGTCGATTGGAGTTGCAAAAAGAGCAGCTGCTCGCCGAATTGCGTCTCGCCTCCCCCTGCTTCGTGCGCTTCGGTGGTATCGACTACGACGGGGATGACCAGGCGAGCGCCAAGCTCCGGCGGTTCATTGGCTGGGTCCTCGAAGTCCTCAATCGCTATGAAGGGAACTTGGTCCAGCTGACCATGGGGGACAAGGGCAATTGCCTCTACATTCTGTTCGGAGCCCCGATTTCCCACGAAGATGATACAGCCCGCGCGGTCGCTGCCGCTGTTGAACTGTCTACCCCGCCGGCAGAGTTCGATTTCATTCGCGATTTGCGCATCGGGATCAGTCGGGGCCTGATGTATGTCGGCACCAACGGGGGGAAGACCCGCCGCACCTACGCCGGGTTGGGCCCTGAGGTCAACCTGGCAGCCCGGTTGATGAATCAGGCTCGGCCGGGACAGGTGCTGGTGACCAGAAGAATCGCCAAGACTGCCGCGGGGTTCGCCTTTCATGAGTTGGATGCACTGCCCCTCAAGGGAATCGCTCGACCGGTGGTTCTCTACTCGGTGGACAAGGAGGTGCGGCGGACCATCGAACGAGGGCATCACCGCAACCTCTCTCGGGCGGTGGTGGGGCGCACCCGGGAGCGTCGGGTCATTTCTCAACAATTGGACGAACTGCTCGGGGGAACCAGCGGTTGCCTGATCTTCGAAGGAATCGCCGGTATTGGGAAATCCCATCTGATCTCGGCACTGCAAAAGCGGGCACGGGCAGCCGATATCCCGACACTGGTGGGTGTGGCTGATGCGGCTGAGCACGCGACGGCCTATTACGCCTGGCGCCCGGTGTTTGGTGCGCTGCTTGGGGCGGAGGAGAAAGAGGGGATTGATCGCCGTGAATTGAGCCAACGGATTGCCGCCAGGGTCGCTGGCGATGACCATTTGACGGATCGGCTGCCCTTGCTCAGCGTCGTGTTGCCCGTGGAAATTCCCGATACCGCGTTGACAGCCCAGATGACAGGAGAGGTCAGGGCGGCAAACACCCGGGAGACCTTGGCTCGGTTGCTCGAGCAGATGTGCGAAGAGCGCGGTGCGTTGTTGATTATTTTTGAAGATCTACAGTGGATGGATTCGGCCTCCTGGGGGTTGATGAAGGTGGTTCATCACCAGTTGCATCCGTTGTTACTGGTGCTGGAAACCCGTCCCCTTGAAACCGATGTCCCCAAAGAGTTCGACCAGTTGTGCGCCCACGAACAGACCCAACGGTTGAGAATAGAGCAGCTGGGCCGAGATGACATCTTGGCGGTCGTTCGGGATCGCCTCGGCGCACGGGAATTGGCCGATGATGTGGCGGAGCTGCTGTGGGAGAAAGCAGAGGGCAATCCGTTTTTCAGTGAGGAGTTGACCTACACGCTTCGCGATACCGGTCTGTTGGAAATCGACTCCAGTGGTGTCTGTCAATTCACGGCGTTTGCGCGAAATCAACAGGAGTTTCTCTTTCCCGATACCATACAGGGGGTGGTGACCAGCCGGATCGACAATTTGCCACCAGAGCTGCAGACAACACTGAGAGTCGCCAGCGTGCTGGGTCGCGTCTTTGCCTTTCGCACGTTAAAAGATATCTATCCAATAGAAGCCGACCGGGAGCTGCTGGCGGACAATCTCTCGACTCTGGAGACCAAGGAGATCACCCGACGCCATCGCCCGCCCCCCGATTTGAAGTACGTCTTTCAGCACAACATCCTCCACGAGGTGACCTACAATTTGATGCTGTACGCTCAACGGCGCGGCTTCCATCGGCGCATCGCCGAGTGGTACGAGAAGCATCAGGCCGAAAACCTGGCGCCGTACTTTCCGCTGCTGGCCCATCACTGGACGAGCGCCGAGGATCCGGATCATGCGATCGGCTACCTGGAGAAGTCCGGGGAGCAGGCCCTGCAAAACTTTGCCAACGAAGAGGCGATCGAGTTTTTCGCCAAGGCGATCGAGCTGGCTGAAAAACACAAAATGGAAATCGGGCGCACCCGGCGGTCACGCTGGCGCCTCAAGATGGCAGAAGCCCATGTGCACCAATCCAAGTACACCGAAGCCCGTCAGCTCTTTGTCGACGGGCTGATTGGCATGGGGTATCCGGTGCCTCAGGGGAAATTCCATCTCGTGCGTCGAATCATCGGTCAGGCGCTTCGCCAGCTCAGAAATCGCTTCCTACCGGGCCGCCGGAAACCGCTTGATTCCGAGAGCCAGCAGGTGTTGCGGGACATCTCTTTGGCATATGAAAAGCTCAGCGAGATCGCTATCTATCGCAACGAAATCGGTCTGGTCGTCTACGCCATGCTGGCCACCCTCAACGTTGCCGAAAAAGCGGGTCCCTGCCCTGAGCTGGCCCGCGGGTTCGGTGTCATGGGGGTCGCCATGGGAATGACCCCACTGAGAAAAAGGGCGGATCGCTATTTCGAACGCGCCATGGCCGTTGCCGATGAGGTCCAGAACCTGGGCGCACAGAGTTATGTGCACCTGTACGCGGGAATGTACAAGGCACAGATCGGCGAGTGGGCCGCGTGTGAGCAGCATTGGGACACAGCAGAGCAGCTCCTCCTTCGCTTGGGAGATCGCCGGCTGTCGGAAGGGGTTACCCATAACCGCGCACAGATATGCATCTTTCGGGGTCAGTTCAACGAGGGACTCCGACTCATGCAGGAATTGGACGGCATTGTCGGCGAACGCACTGATCTGTTCTTTGTAGCCGTGTCTCCGGCGACCAAGGCAACCCACCTCAACTATATCGGACAGCCGGATCAAGCGGTCGAACTCGTTCAGCGGGTATTTCAACTTTATCGGGAAAATGCTGATATGCCGACCAGTGCGCCGCTGTTGATGGCACTCGGGGAGCAGATCAGAATGGCTCTCAATCGCGGAGGGATTGATGAAGCAGTGGAGGTAGCCGATCGTCTGGCAGAAGCGGTTCGAAAAAATTTCAACGTCGTTATCGAGAACGGGCGAATCTTCTACAATCTGGCCGATGCCTATCTGACTGCCTGGGAAGAGGGTGGGGAGTCGTCGTCTCTCCGAAAAATGGCTGCTAACGCTTGTCGCTACATCGATAAATTCGCCCAAGCTATTCCGATTGGGCGGCCTCAACTACTGCTTGCTCGAGGGCGTTACCTCTATTTGTTGGGAAAGTGGAAAAAGGCGCACCAACTCTGGCGGAAGAACCTGGAGTTGTGCGAGAAACTCGCCATGCCTTACGAGGAGGCGTTGACCCGGTTGGAGATCGGCCGTCGTCTCGAAGCTGGCGATCCTGCGCGGGTGGAACAACTCAACCGGTCGATCGAGATCTTCAGCGCCTTGTCGGCTGCGCCTGACCTGGAACGCGCGCGCCGAGCGTCACAGGCCATCAAGACTTGATGCCAAATGGTGTGAAATCGGAGAAATTGGGGATAGTTCATATAGGTGTTGAAGATCACAGCCTTGACTTCTTTGTCGAGAAAATAGTACATTAATCCGGTCTACTAAAACTGTCCGATGGCTGTAGTACAATTGTTTGTGGGGGACGATTGAACGGCCTTTGCAAGCACGCATCACAAAGGAGCATGGTATGGGTGCGCACAAAATATTTGACGCGGATTTTGTCGATCGACTGAAAGCCAATCCCGCAGATACGCTCAGAGAGATCGGTATCGATCCGACACCAGAGGCGGTGGCCAAAGTAAATCAGTTGGACAGTGAGGTGTTGAAAGAGGCAATCGATAATTTCAGGACAAAGCTGGCCGATGAATCGGGCGTCCCCGATCCTCATTATCCCTAGTCCGGCGGTTGACTAGCTCGATTGTAGGGGGCCGTATAGATCGGCCAGAGCTGGCCAAGGCGATCTCACCAGTGCTAACCAATAGGAATATGCCACTGGTTCTACCAGTGGTATCAGAAATGGCTTGCCAGTGATTAGAGAAAAAAGAATCTCCATCTTTGGAAGAACCACC
>JANQET010000323.1 GCA_028278265.1 Myxococcota bacterium | reverse complement strand
GAATTCAAATTGATCTCCCTTGATGACAACTCTTGCGCGAAAGTAGTCCCGTCCCAGGTGACTACGAAGAGGTACAAGGCCTGCTCAGAGGTAAGGACTTGCGCAAAAATACCTTCCGTTTTTGAGAGCAGATCCATCAATTCTGCCGGCATCGCTCGGCGCCCAAATACCCCAAGTATTCAGGCTTCACTCTTTGGCACAATTACGCCTCTACTCTCAAAATTCGGCATTTATTTTTGCGCGAGTCCTAACGGTAAACTCCAACAGAAGACTTGACCCGATCGGTCCCAGCGCCGAAGATGGCGGAATGATGAAAAAAGAGACCGGATCGACAATTGTATGGCCAGTGGTGTGGCTCGGCTTGAGCGCTCTGCTGCTCAGTTGCGGGGGCCATTTGGGCGGCGACGCCCCTACCCCTTCAGGAGAGTCGATGACAGCGGATTTGGCCCTTAAAAATGGCAAGATCGCGACAGTCGATGGGGCGTTTTCAATCCATCAGGCGGTAGCGATAAAAGGCGATCGAATCATCTTCGTCGGCACCGACGAGCAACTCGACACCTATCTCAGCCCAAGGACCGAGGTGTTCGATCTGCAGGGTCGGCTCGTGGTTCCTGGATTGATCGATGCTCACGCCCACATCTACGGATTGGGCAAGAAGCTCGAGCTGCTCGAGATTTCCGACGCGCCGAGTTTCGACGCCGTGGTAAAGCGGGTCGGTGAAAAGGCAGAGATGATCCCCAAGGGGGAATGGATTGTCGGCGGACGTTGGGATCAGACCAAGTGGCCGGGCAAGGCGTTTCCCGTACACGACGCTTTGAGTGCCGCCTCGCCGGACAACCCGGTCTACTTGAGCCGGGTCGACGGCAATTCCGCCTTTGTCAATCAGGCGGCCCTCAAGCTCGCCGGTATCGGCCCATCCACTCCCGATCCCCCCGGCGGCAAGATCGTCCGCAAGCCCGGCGGCGAACCCACCGGGGTGCTGATCAACCAGGCGATGAACCTGGTTAAACGCCACCTGCCCCGGGAGAGTGCCGAACAGTACGAACAGCGCGTGGTCATCGCCTTGGAGCAGTGCGAACAACTGGGGCTCACCGGTGTGCACGAGGCCGGCATCAACCCGTGGGAAATCGCCCGCTACAAAGCGCTGATCGACGAGGACAAAATCCACGTCCGGGTCTACGCCATGCTCGGAGAACAGGAAAAACCGATGTTCGAGGCCGACGACTTGGTCGACTTTTTCAAGCAGCATCGATTGGAGAACTACGGCAACCACCGCTTGACTGTGAAGAGCATCAAGCTGTTTTTCGACGGAGCGCTGGGCTCTCGCGGGGCGGCGTTCTACGAGCCCTATGCGGACGACTCGGGCAACCGGGGGCTGTTCAGAATCACTCCGGAGTACATCACCGAGGTGTCCCGAGCCGCGCTCCAGGCAAAGATGGGGGTGAACACCCACAGCATCGGCATCCGCGGCAACCGGGCCTGCCTGGACGCCTACGAAATCGCGCTCAAAGAGTTTCCCGGCCGGGACCACCGCTTTCGCATCGAGCACTCCCAAATCGTCCGCGACGAAGACATCGCCAAGTACGCCGAGCTCGGCGTAATCCCGTCGATGCAACCCACCCACTGCACCTCGGACATGGACTTCGTAGAGGAGCGCATCGGCGCACAGCGGGCCAAGGGGGCCTACGCCTGGCGATCGTTCATCGACGCCGGGTTGATCCTGCCTTTCGGCTCGGACTTTCCGGTGGAATCACCCAATCCCCTGCTCGGCATCTACGCCGCCGTCACCCGACAGGATCATCGGGGCACGCCCGAAAGGGGATGGTACCCCGAGCAAAAGCTGACCATCGAAGAGGCCATCCGCGGCTTTACCATCTGGGCCGCCCAGGCCGCCTGGCAAGAAGATCTGTTAGGCTCCATCGAAGTGAACAAGTTGGCCGACATGATCATCCTGGACAAAGATATTCTCACCCTCCCGCCCAAGGAGATCTTGACCACCCGTGTGGTGCGCACCATCATTGGTGGAAAGACGGTCTATCTTTCGAACTGATCAGTTGTAGCAGCTCGGCGGAATGAACGATTCGTCTTCGTCTATTTCGGGGATTGGGTAATTGAATCGGCTGTCGTATTATGAGCCGTCGTCCAACATCGCCTCCACGTAAACCGATTCTATGTCCCAGGTATCGTTTAGCAAGGGGCAATTGTGGTTGTGCAACTCGAATGTCTCCAGGCCGCCGGCCTCGATTCGATCCAATTGCACAGTGTAGATACCAATCTCTCCCGATTCGAAATCGTCCACCAAAAACTGATTGAGCAATACGCATTCGAGTTGTGAGGCCAGACTAGTCGCTTCGTTCTCCTCGGCCTCGAGCAGCTCGCCCATCTCCCCGTTGGTCTCGGGGTATCCGGGAATCCGGGAATCCGGGAGGCGTCGTTGAACAGCAGCTCCGCGTTCAACCCCATGGTTTGGGTCTCCACGTAGCGGTCGAATTTCGAGGCGCTCTCCAGGTTCTGGCTAAGCGATCGACCGTCGCCCTCGAGCTCCAGCACTCTTCGGGATAGGTGGTGATCACCTGCTTGGCCGCCCGATCAAAGGTAAAGACATCCACCGGACAGATGTTGTAACACTTCTTGCATCCCGTGCACCGGTCCCGGTCCACGATAATGCCGCCCCGGTATCCCAGGTTTGTGCCAATCGGTACGTACTTTTTGACCATAGGGCTGTTTTATTAGAGGAGAAAAATTTTTCAAGCGGGTATCATCCGCGCGAATCCACCTGCTCGAGGAGAAGACTTCATGAAAAATCGCCACCCCAAAGGTCTAATCGTTCTCTTTTTCACCGAGATGTGGGAGCGCTTCAGCTTTTACGGCATGCGCGCCATTCTGGTGCTCTACCTCACCCAGGAAACCATCGGCGAAAACCCGGGATTGGGCTGGACCAAGGCCGACGCCCTCTCCCTCTACGCTTGGTACATGGGATTAGTTTACGGGATGTCCATTCCCGGCGGCATCCTCGCTGATCGTCTCTTGGGGCAAAAGAAAACCGTCCTGGTCGGAGGGGTGCTCATCGCTGCCGGCCAGCTGACCCTTGCCGTCCCTGGGATAGAAACATTTTATGCGGGGTTGGCGCTGATCATCTCGGGTGTCGGATGTCTCAAGCCCAATATCTCGACGATGGTCGGCGGGTTGTATCGGGAAGGGGATTCCCGGCGGGATTCCGGATTCGTCATTTTCTACATCGGGATCAACATCGGCGCGTTCGCCGCCCCGCTGGCTGTGGGGGCAGTCGGCGAATTATACGGGTGGCGCTATGCCTTCGGCATGGCCGGCATCGGTATGCTGCTCGGACTGGCCGTCTATCTTTGGGGTCAAAAACACCTCAAGGATGTGGGCCTGCGCACCTCACCAAAAGCTGCTGAAGTGGACAAAAAGACACCGCTGACCCCAGTTGAACGGGATCGGGTGATCGTGTTGTTGATTTCATTCCTCATTGTGGTGGTCTTCTGGGCTGCCTACGAACAAGCCGGCGGGTTGATGAACCTCTACACCAAGGAAAAGATCAACCGGGTCATCTTCGACTGGAAGATTCCCACGAGCTGGTTCCAGTCCGTGCCGGCGGCGTTCGTCATCATCCTGGGCGGTGTCGTCGCGGCGTTTTGGGCCAGGAGAAGCAAAAAGGGCAAAGAGAACTCCTCCCTATTCAAAATGGCGTTGGGGATCATGATCACCGGCTCGGGGTTCCTGTTCATGTCCGGGGCGGCGATGCAGGCCGAGACTGGCGTTAAAGCGATGCTCATCTTCCTGGTGATGGCCTACCTGCTTCACGTCGTCGGTGAGCTCTGCCTCTCGCCGGTGGCCCTGTCGTTCATCACCAAGCTGGCCCCGGCCAAGTACGCGGCGAGCATGATGGGGCTCTATTTTGCGGCCACCGGATTGGGCGGTCTAGCGGCCGGCAAGGTGGGCGAGCTCGCCACCAGGGCAGGAGAGTTCGAGGTGTTCACCGGCATCTTCGTCTTCTGTGCGGTGTTCGGTCTGCTGTTGCTGGTGTTCTTCAAAAAGCTCAAAGCGCTGACCCACGGCGCCGAGGAGATCAAGTCATAGATCGTAACCACGTCCTTTTTGGGAGTAGCTCCAAGTTCGGCTTAAACTTTCGAAAAATGAACGACTTTCGAGCGTAGCGTTGTCAACTTGGTGCTGATGAAAACGAGACGAATATCTCTGCACCAAATCGTCATTTGCCAAATTGGTGCAAAGAGACCTCGACAAACATCTCTGCACCAAATCGTCATTTGACGAATTGGTGGTGGTGGCATTGGCATGGCCGGGACTTCGTCGGCGCGGCTCTCCCCAAAGCGCAAGAAATGTCAAGCGGCGGTCTGCTGGTGGACTTAAGCATCTGATAGACACCCAATAGGCTCAACCCGCCATGGGGTTGGATCTGGGCAACAACAGAAAAAAGGAGCATTCAGATGTCTATTGAAGTTATTTACAGCGTTATCGCGACGGACAAAATGGAAGAATCTGTGGCGTTCTATCAAAGACATTTCGGCTTTGAGACGGTTGCCGACGTGGGGTTCTACAAACAACTCCGCGCAGCTGACGGCGCCGAACTGGCGTTCATGGAACCCGACCATCCGAGTCAACCCCCTCTGTTCCAGCCGCGCTGGAACGGCCAAGGGCTCATTCTGAGCATTCAGGTGGATGCTGTTGAGCCACTTTACGAAAAAATCAAACTGGCCGACGTACCGATCGCGTTCGATCTCAAAAAAGAGGCGTGGGGACAGCTTCACTTCGGCATTGTGGATCCCAACGGCATCCCCGTTGACGTGGTGCAGCATGTCTAGCCATCATTGCCTCACTCCGATGGTGCTCGATCGTGTTATTGATAGCTATGTCCGAACGGTCGCTCAAATTGAATCACCAGGCCTTGTGGCGCGCTGTGATCTACATCCAGAATCACCTGAACGACGAAATCCGATTGGCTGATGTCGCTGCGCACGCGGGATATTCGCCCTACTATTTTCACCGGATGTTTCGCCAATTTCTGGGGGAATCGGTCAAATCGTACATCCGCCGGCTACGACTGGAAAACGCCGCTTTCAGACTCCGTATCGAACAAAAACCCATCATCGATCTGGCGTTCAGCAGCGGCTATTTCACCCATGAAACCTTTACCCGGGCATTTTGCAAACGGTTCTCGGTCAACCCGTCGAGGTACAAGAACTGGTTTGAGGTTCGCGGTTCTGATCAGCACATTCGCCGGGTCAGAATCGTCCGTTTCAAACGACGGGCCTGTACCTTCCGGCGTTTTACCGGGCCGTACGAAAAAAGTGGAAGGCCCGAAGACGCCTCCTCTTTGTGGCGCCTGCTGGTCCAGCGCCTGCCACTGCCTCATCGCCCCCTGGAGGAACTGGAGCTGTTCGGGATCAGCCACGACGATCCGACGATCACCGGCGCGCACCATATTCGCTATGACGCGTGTGTCGCTCTCCCCGACGGGGTGGCAACGACCGAACCGCAGTGTGAGATCAGCGATGGGTACTATGCCAAAGCCGAATACGACGGCCCCTTCGACCAATTGACCGGCTGCTATCACTACCTGATCTACCAGTGGTGTCCTCTTTACAATAAACAGGTTCACCCATCACGCCCACCGTTCGAACAATTCCACCTGGTACGCGATAGCCCCGGCTTGAAAACTGCCGAAGTATCGGTGTACATCCCGATCGGCTGAACACCCTTTTTCGCAGCTACGCGGTACCGACTGGAGATCGCTGAATGGCCAAACCAAAAACAGTCGCCGACCTCTTTCAAAAAGAACCGATGAACTGGGGACTGCGCGGGGATCCCTATCTCTGGGAGGAGATGCGACGGCACTTCGAACACGTCCCCCTACCGTCGGCAGCCGATGAGCTCGCCGTGTTGATTGGGGCAGCCTTCAAGGCGTTGACCGGTCGGCCGATCTCCGCCCTAAAAGCGTTCCACCTCGAGCGCTCGAGCCACGGGGGGATGTCCAGCGGCCATATCTCTCCCGAATTTTGGCGCGACAAGGCCGTCCCGCTGCTTTGCAATCGGTACAATCAAGGTCGCGGTGTGAAGGTACTCAAGTCGTAATTGGATTGTCCAGGCGGACGATGTCCGATGAGCGGGCCACCCCTTCGGCTCTATTGGTTCCGAGGATTCGAGTGACCTCCTTGGAATGGCAGCCGGCAATCTTTCTGATGTCAGTGCTGCTCAATCCAGACACTGCTTTGAACCGGTCATTGATCAGAATCACGTCGCCGACTTTGAACTCCCCTTCGACGGATCGAATACCGGCCGGCAACAGGCTTCCCCGCTCCTCCAGTGCCCGCTCGGCACCGTCATCGGTGATCACCCGGCCCATCGGCGCGGAGTTCAAAATCCAGCGGGTGCGGTTCTTCAACCGGGGGGCGGCGCAGAACAAGGTGCCCAGCTCTTCTCCATCGAGGATTCGCGGAATCACCCGTTCGACCCGGCCGTGGGCCAGCACGGTGCTACACCCGGCCTGGCGGGCGATGGAGACGGCGAGAAGCTTGGTCTTCATCCCTCCGGTGGAGAAGACACTCCCCTTTTCACTCGCCCCGTTGACGATCTCCTCGGTCAATTCAGGCACCAGGTGTATCGGCCGGGCGTCCCTGTGCCGCTGGGGATCTTTGTCATAAAGCGCATCGATGTCCGAAAGTACTAGCAACAGGTCCGCATCGAGCTTGCTGGCGATGTGGGCGCTCAGCTGATCGTTGTCGCCGAAGGTGTGTCCGATCTCACTGATGGAAATACAGTCGTTCTCATTGAAAATGGGCAGCACATCCATGTTGAGCAACGACTCGAGCGTGTTTTGCAGGTTGACCGATGATTCCCGTTTGTTGAGCACATCCCGGGTGACCAGGAATTGGGCAATCGGCGTATCGTATTGTCCAAAGGCCAGCCGGTAGCGATGCATCAACAGGGGTTGACCGATGGCCGCGCAGGCCTGTCGCATTCTGATCTTGGTGATCTTGTGCGCCATCCCCAACGTCTGCGCGCCGATTCCGATAGCGCCGGAAGAGACCAGCAACACCTGCAGGCCTCTCTTGCGGATGGTTGCGATTTGGCCGGCGATGCGCTCGATGAAACTATCATCGATCCCGTTGCCATTGGTCAGGATGCGGGTACCGATCTTGATCACCACCCGCCTTGTTTTTGAAAAATCCCGTTGCATGATGAGGTCCGTCCGGGCCGCTCAGCCGGCCGGCTTCAAGTCCCGATGGGTCAAGTGTCGCTTGCTGGTCGCGTAGTCCGCAACCACGTGTCCGTGGCCAATGACGCGGTACTGGTAGGAGGTAAGTCCCTCCAGCCCCACCGGGCCGCGGGCGTGAATCTTGTTGGTCGAAATCCCCACCTCGGCCCCCAGTCCGTAGCGAAATCCGTCGGCAAAGCGGGTCGAACAGTTCCACATCACCGAGCTCGAATCCACGCCCGCCATAAATGCGCGCGCAGTGGATTCATCGGCGGTCACGATACTGTCCGTGTGGTGACTGCCAAAGGTATTGATGTGCTCAATCGCCTCGGCCAGGGAATCGACCACTTTTATCGACAGCACCAAATCATTGTACTCGGTGCGCCAATCCTCCTCGGTTGCCGGTCTGACATCGATCAGCTCTGCCACACGTCGATCTCCGCGCAATTCCACATCGAAGAGCACCGGCGCCAGGCCGCCGAGAAAGTCAAGGGCAATATCTCGATGGACCAACAGGGTTTCCACGGCGTTGCAAACCGCCGGATACTGACATTTGGCATCGAACGTGAGCGCGCGGGCCATCTTCAAGTCGGCCTCCCGATCGACATAGAGGTGACAGATACCGTCGGCATGCCCCAGGACCGGAATCCGGGTGTTTTGTTTAATCTGTTTGACCAGGGCATTGGAGCCCCGGGGAATGATCAGGTCGATTTGATCGTCGAGGGCGAGCAGGGCCCGGACCTCTTCGCGGCTGCCCAGCAGCTGTACGCACCCGGCAAAATCCGGGTGGGTGTCGGCCAGACCTCGCTCGATCAGCCGGTGCAGCGCTTCATTGGTACTCCTCGCCTCGGAGCCCCCCTTGAGCACCACGGCGTTTCCGGTTTTGAGACAGAGACTCGAAATCTGCACCAGGGCATCCGGTCGGGATTCGAAGATGACGCCGATCACACCGATGGGGGTGGTGATCTGTTCCAATACCAGCCCCTGATCCAATTCCCGGCGCAGTTTTGTCCGCCCCACCGGATTGGGCAGCTCCGCCACATGGTGCAAGCTCTCGATGATGCCGGCGATTTTCTGTTCATCAAGGGCGAGGCGCTTCAGCAATACATCGCCAATCTGGTCCTCCCGCGCCTGGGCGAGATCCGCTCCATTGGCCGACAGCACCTCAGCGCGATGGGCCTCGAGCAGCTCGGCCACTCGCAGCAGCGCGCTATTCTTAAGATCATCTGTTAGAGCCGCCGCTTTGAACGAGGCGGCTTTGGCCCTTGAGGCCACTTCGTGCACATTCATTCCAATCGCTCCTCCCCCCAGCCGATTGAGTAGCACGAGACTATCACTGGCAATCCATTCATAATTCGCATCTATCGATTACAGACGCTGAACAAGGGCCGGTATGTCACCATATTTATGGTTTGGGAATGCTCAGATTACCTTGAAAAAGGGAGATAGGGGGATTCTATCTGGTAGAGAAATCAGGGGGTCGTACACCCCACGCACTCGAAGGCGCCGATGTCGATGCCCCCGGCTTCCGGGCGCGACACACCGTCGTAATCGAGCTGGCCGTATTGATCGTAGAGGGTGTCGGTCCCCAGCAGGTCGGTTCCCACGTTGACTGCCCCGCCGCCATCCTGGATGTGGAAGTCTTGGGTGGCGACGTTGACGAAGAGTGGATCCAGGCCGGTGAGCGAATTGGAGCCCATGGTGAAGTCCTGCACATCCTGCGGATTATTGAAATAGAGATTGTAATCCGCTTCGAGGAACACCCCCTGGACCGGGTGGACACTGGCGCGCATGCCCGCGCCGTCATCCGTGTTGGCGATGATAGTGTTGTACACCTTGACCGCCTGGTAGGGAACCCCCTCCTGATACGGGACATCGCTCATCGTGAACCGGGCGAAAATCCCCTCTTTGTACCCCCCGGAAACCACCGAGTGATACATATTGAGCCCGGCGCCGTTGCTAACCCTGACTCCGGGACTGGTCGCGTCCGTGGAATAGCCGTTCTCGGCGAAGATCGAGTTGATCACGGTCACCGTCTTATCGGCCCAGCTGTCCTGTGACCTCCGCCAAACCTTCAATCCGGAACCGGCATTGTCGTGAGATGTACAATTGACCATCACCGCATTGGCATTCAAATCGAAGCCATCTTCCGCATTGCCCCAGGTGTCGCAATTGATGAACGTGATGTTCTCGCCCCCATAGGTGTGAAACCCGTCCGCATTGCTGGCATTGGGCAGCAGGCCGTCGTCCACGTTGTAAACGTCTACGTTTTCAATGAGAATATTCTCGCAGGGAGGTCCGCTGGTGGCGCTCCCCTGACCCTCGAGCTGAAAACCGTTGACGGACAGGTCGTGGATCGACAGATTCTTGAACTCACCGCCGATCAAGCCGTTGAGAATCGGCCCGTTTTCACAATTGTGGATTTCGGCGTTGCTCAGCTTGATGTTGGTATTGTTTTCCCGGGTCTCATAGGAGTATTGGTGCCCCGTGATGGTCATCGGCCCCTGTATGTCGATATTTGACGCACCGTCGAGCATTCTCACCGCATATTCAGTGGGCACAATTGCCGCGTCGAGCACTATGGTCTCTCCGGGCCAGGCCTTGATCACCACCGGATCGTCAACCGTACCGCTGCTCGAGTCATAGAGCCGCACGGCTCCGTACGAAGTAGCCTGTCGAATTATGACTGTATCTCCGGGTTCCAAATCCCGTTGAAACCAGCGGTGTTGCAGATTCAGCTTGGGCTGATCCATCGTCCCGGGCCAGTCGTTGTCAGCACCATTGCCGAACTGGTTGTCCTTGTCCACGTAGTAAACACGGCCCACCGGGCTGGTGTCCGTGTCCGAATCCGTATCGCTGTCGGTGTCCGTGTCGGTGTCCGCGTCCGTATCCGTATCGGTGTCTGAATCGGTGTCTGAATCGGTATCAGTATCGGTGTCCGTATCGGTATCCGCATCCGTGTCCACGTCAGTGTCGGTGTCTGTGTCCGTATCCGTATCTGCATCGGCGTCCGTATCGGTATCCGAATCCGCATCCGTATCGGTATCCGCATCCGCATCCGTGTCCGTATCAGCGTCTGTATCCGAGTCCGCGTCCGAATCGGTGTCCGCATCCCCGCTTCCCGTATCTGTGTCGCCACCGGTATCGGTGTCCGTATCGGTGTCCCCATCCCCACCACCGGCGTCGGTGTCCACGTTGTTCACCCCTCCACAACTCCCAATCACGACACTGATGACCAATATCCAAGTAATACGCATTTCCACGTCAAACCTCCTTTTTGTGCAGCTCCACCGAATCATAATGAATCGGAATCAAAAAGGATAGTGTAAAACTACCGTACCGCTAGCCTTTCACCTGAGTCGTCCGTGAATTCCGGATGTTTGATCATCCCGCCCCCAGGGACTACACTGCGAAACCAGCGGGGTTACGGGCCGGTTCGGGCCGGTTCAGGATAGTGCACCGATAGGAGTCCAGGTGTGGCCTGCGGACTGAGAGCGACCGGAGATGGCCGGATGGCACGATGACGACGACTAAAAAACGTACTCTCTACTTCAATATCACAATCGCGTTTTCAGTGTGGCTGTTCGCCCATCCGGTACTCGCCGACGCCGTGATCACACTCGAGCCGGGGCTCGATGGTTACGGTCCGGACGGCGCCATCGAGATGTTGCACGATCCGGACCGGAATTGGTCGATAGACGACGTATCCACCGCCCCCCTCTCCGACCGATTCGAACGATTGCCAGGTCAACCCGGCTCGATAAATGATCCCCGTGGCGCGGTCTGGTTCCGCTTCACCGTCGACAACTCGGCCGTCAGGGGTGATCACCGACACTGGGTGCTCGACACCCGGACCCGAGTGATGGACTCGTTCAAGCTCTTCACGCGCCTCGATGACGGGTGGCGGGTCATCGGACGGGGATACCGGGAAATCGGCGAAGTCACTTTCCCCATCGTCGCACCACTCCATTTCAGCGACGCCGGGGGCGCTCAGACCTTTTACGTTCGCGTGGAGAACGAGAGCGGCATCTATCTCACGTTTTGTGTTCTCACCGCACAGGCCAGTAAGGAAGAAGGAAAGCGCCTCCTGTTCTGGTTCGGTGTGTTCTACGGGTTGATGGGGTTGTTCGTGTTGATCAACCTGGTGATGTTCCTCTACCTCAGGGACAAGAGTTACCTGCTCTGTTTTGCCTATCAGACCATGCTCGTTATCTACACGTTGGGTCAGAACGGCTTCTTTGACACCTATTTTCCCACCCCCCTCTTTTTGACCTGGGTTTACTTCCACGTGGTGATGATCAGTTTAATTGTCTTCTTTTCCGGAGCATTCACCCGCTCATTTTTGAACACCAAGGCGCAATTTCCCGGATTGGACAAGCTCCTGTTGGGTTACATGGCCGGTGGTGTGGCCGGGCTGGTCCTGTTGCCGTTCTGTAGTCCTGGTTTTCTCATGTGGTTCACCATGGTGCTCGGCTTGGGCACTCCGCTGGCGACTATCCTACCGGGCATTCAGGGGCTTCGCCGTGGTTTTCGCGCGGCCCGTTTTCATCTGGCCGCCTGGGGTATTTTCAGCATCTGCATCTTCTTGTTTGCCCTGCCGGTAGACATGGGGTGGCTCGAAGTGTACTTTTTTCAAGGGGGCTGCGCTGCCAACGCAATTCTGCTCACCCTCGCTCTCGGCGACCGGATGGGCATCCTGCGCCGGGAACGGGAGGCCGCTGGTGCGGCATTGCAGGAGTCTGAGCGCAAGTTTCGCACCCTGGCCAACTCGACCAACGCCCATATCGCGATCAGCAAGAAGGGCCGAATCGTCTACGCCAACAAGGCGTTTATCGACTACTCACAACGGAGCTGGGTTGAGCTCGAGAACACGCCGCTCAAGGACGTGCTGGCCCCGGAGGCCTTCCACGCGGCCGAGCTGGCCTGGTCCGAAGCTAGTGAACGGGGTGATGACCAGTTTCGCTATGAACTCTGTGAGCCAAGTGGACGCTGTTTCGAGGTGGCCGGCATGCGGATCGAGGTTGACGGCGACGAGGCGGTAATCTCCACTGCATTCGACGTGACCAAGCGCAAGCAGACCGAACAGCAGATGTTTCGCGCGGAGAAGATGGCCTCCCTGGGCCAGATCATCGCCGGAGTAGCCCATGAAATCAACAATCCGAACAACTTCATCTATTTCAATCTGCCCATTCTCAAGAAGTATATCGACGCGATTCAACCCATGCTGGAACACCATCTGGCCGAAGACCCAAAGCTGACGGTGTTGAATATGCCGTTTGAGCTGTTCCGCGAGGACCTGTTCAAATTGCTGGAGAACATGGCCCATGGGTCAGAGCGCATCACTGGCATCGTCTCCGAGCTCAAGAATTACGTGAGGTTGGATGAGGCGCCGTCCTATTCACCTCAACAGATCAACGGGGTGATCGACCACGTGATGACGCTGATCGGCAAGCAGGTGCGCAAAATGGTCAAGCGCTTCGACGTGGAGACCGCCGATGATTTACCGCCGGTGAAGATGAGCGCCGGCAAAATAGAGCAGGTGCTGATCAATTTGGTGATCAACGCTGGACAAGCAGCGGACAAGGAGGATTCCTGGCTGCGACTGATCACCCGCCGGTGCAAAGACGAGCCGAGCCAGGTTGAGATTATCGTCGAAGACAACGGTTGTGGGATCGCCGAGGAGAACCTGAACCAGATCTTCGAGCCATTCTACACCAGCAAGGGCAAAGAATCGGGCACCGGCCTGGGCCTGTCCATTTCCCAAAAAATAATCGAAGAGCACAACGGAACCATCGGGGTCACCAGCACACCTGGAGAGGGGACCCGCTTCACCATCCGCTTACCCGTTGCTGCCGAGTAATCAGTCCAGATCCAGGGGGCAGAGCTCAACAATTGGAATTCACTCAATTGGATCTTGGTCCTCGCAAACAGGCATCCCGATGTTGTGGCCCATTCATTCAGTTCGATGGAGAACTCCTACATTCACATGGCTATGCACATCGAATCTCCTCCCAGCGAGCAGTTTCTTCGCAGGGTTCTCCACGGCCTGTAATGCCCCCCGAGACCGGACACACTGACGGCGATGAGCTTTTACAAAGTGCCGTTTTCTTGACCCGATTGATTATCTATTCATAGTTATTGTTACATGACGGGGGGCTGATCAAGCAGAATCCAGGAGGCAAGATGCGAATACAACTATTCGGATGGTCAATCGCGCTCGTTGCAATTGTCGCGTCCACCAGCTGCACGATCGACGACGAAGACAGGTGTCCCAGCGGTTTTTTCTACGTACCGGAAATTGAGTCCTGCTGTCTCGAAGGACACGTGTACGATCCGACAAACCCGCTCCTCTGTGCATCTCCCCCTCCGGATGCCGGGGTTGATTCGGACAGCGCAAGCGATTCCGATGGAATTGACGGGCTCGGCACGGAGTGTACGGACGACAGCGCTTGTGCGGGGTTGGAGGCGAGCTTCTGCGCCGTCAACCCCACCACGGGAAGCGGGTATTGCACGTTGCTCGATTGCGCCGCACCGGATTGCCCCACCGGCTACCAGTGCTGTGATTGCACCGCCAGTCAAGCGGTGGCTCAGGAAATCGCCTGCCTTACCGATGATGACGCAACTTTGGTTGGCGGGTTCGGTTGTACCTGTGAATAAAGGGGGCGCCAAGAAATGAAACACAACGTTCTATTAATTGTGCTCTGCACCAGCTTTCTTCCCCTGACCACCCTAGCACAGGAGGACGAGACCGAGAAGGCCACGCCTGCGCAGGAGATCGACATCGAAGCGCTCAAGGAAGAGCTGCGCCGGGAAATGAGAGAGGAGATCGAAGCGCGGGACTCGGAGAACAAGAAACGCATCGAGGCCCTGGAAGCCCAGCTGGAGGAGCAAGAATTGGCCGCCCTGGAGGAGATGACCGCCGACGTCGATGGATTTGAAAAATACTTCAATGTCTACGGCTTTTTCGATTTGACCTTTTTCAACATCTTCATGGAAGAAAACAGCCCCTACAAGCTGTTCGTCCACGATCGGTCGACCTTCCTCCTCTCCAATGTCAACCTCTATGTGAGCAGCCAGATGACCGAGACATTGAGCGCCCTGGTCGAGCTGAAGTTCACTTTCGCCCCCCAGGGAAAAATTCTGGAATACGAGTATTTCAACTATCCGGGGGTAGCGTTTGAGCGGGTCGACACAGAAATCCAGGATTTCTATTCGGTCGAGCGATCAAAGTTAGGGGGCGTCAGAATCGAGCGCGCACACATGGCCTACTCGCCGGTGGACTGGTTTAACGTCATCGCCGGTCGCTACCTCACCCCGTTTGGCATCTGGAACGTGGACCACGCGTCCACTGTTCGGTTGACCACTCGGGTGCCCTTCACCCAAACCATCGGGTTCTTAACCCCGGCGCAAACCGGGCTACAGGTCTTTGGCCGATTTTTCCCGGTCCAACGGGTTTTCCTTGACTACGCGATCACCCTTTCCAATGGCCGCGGTCCGATCAACGAGATCGTGGATATCGACGACAACAAGGCGGTCGGGCTCAAGCTGAAGCTCACCTATCAGGCCGACAATTTCAACATCGCCTTGGGCGGATACGGTTATATGGGACAGGTTTCGGATTCGAAAATGGTGTTGCACGTCGTCGGGTTGGATCCGGAAATTACCCCCGAGGAGCCGATCAAGGTCGAGACCGCGATGATGATGAAGTACGACGAATACGTGGTCTCCACAGATTTGACGATTGAGATCTTCGGCTTCAAGCTCCAAGGAGAGTATATCTGGCAGCGAACCGCAATGGAGAAGAGCCCTGCCAGAGATTTCTCGGTCGGGCTCTTTGCCGGTGGAACGGGCATGGCCGATATCTACATGCCGAGCTACATCGGCACCGCGGCCTACGGCTTGCTCTCCTATCGCATCCCCCTCCTGGGAGAGATGGCCCTCACACCCTACTTCCTCTTCGAGTACTCCTCATATGATGATACGGCCGATTTTTCCCGCTCGGTGTTTTATATCGGCGGACTGAACTTCGCACCGTCTCGCTACATCACGCTCAAGCTGGATGCGGGCGTGACCAAGCCCCTACACGAGGGGATGGGGGATGGGATCAAATCTATCGCGGGCCAGATCGCCGTCTCGTTTTAGCCGGGGAGAATGAATACCATGACAACATCAATGAGAATCTTCTCCCTGCTAATTCTGTCCTTGGCACTCGGCATTGTCGGTCGGGAGGCTCGGGCGGAAAATCCCCTGGACCTACTCATCGTGGCCAATTCCACTGTGCCGATCGATACGATTACCAAGGATGATTTGAAGCAGATCTTTCTCAAACAACGACAGACCTGGCCCGGAGGTCAAAAGATCATCCCGCTGCATGTAAAAGGCAATCCCGAGCTGAGGAATCGTTTTCGAAAGATTGTCCTCGCCATGACCGCTGCCAAGGAGAAGGACTACTGGGAGGATCAAAAAATGCGCAGCGGTCTGAAAGACCCCCCTGAGTTGAAGGATGTGCTCAAAGCGGCGTTTCGTCTCAAAGGATCGATTACCTACGTGCTCCGCAAAGACTACATCGAAGGAGTTGTCAAGATAGTGGCCACATTTCCGGCTGAGTAGGCAGCGCCCCTCGCGGCGGTTTCGTTCGGCGGCGGGAATGAACCTCGGACTGGTTGACTTTTGGTACACAATCCGCTCGACTCTGAGTCGATCTCGCCTGAGGGAGCGAGCTCACTACAGAGGAAGGCAATCCATGGACCATGTCAGAATTATCGCGATAGTTTGTCTCACACTCTCGCTGGTGCCGCCGAGCATTGACGCCTGCACAGTTGTGGCGGTGGGCAAAAAGGCGACCACCGACGGTTCGGTACTCATCTCCCATACGGACGCGGGCCCTGATTCGCGAATCGTGGTGATTCCCGGTCGCACATTCAAGCCCGGCTCCAAAGCCCCGGTCTACTTCGGTATTCAAGATGCCGAGCGACCGCTGAATGACAACGGCGATGTCTTGGGCTACATTCCCCAGGTCTCGCGCACTTATACCTACTTTCAGTCCGCCTACTCCCACATCAACGAGCACCAGCTGGCCATCGCCGAGAGCACCACCGTGCAGCGCAAAGCGCTCGCCGTCACGCGCAAGACCGGCAAGCAGATCATGACCGTCGAGCAGGCGATGATCTTCGCTCTCGAACGCCACAAACGGGCGCGGGAGGCGGTCGAGTTTATCGGCTCCCTGATGACCACCTACGGATTTCTACCGTCCAGCGGCGACGGCTCCGAAGCGCTGGTCATCGCCGACCCGAACGAAGCTTGGGTCTTCGAGGTATTCGGTGTGGGCCCCAAGTGGTCCCTCAAAAGCAAAAAACCCGGGGCGATCTGGGCGGCCCAACGGTTGCCCGACGACGAGGCGACGATGATCCCCAACTGGAGCATCATCAAGGAAATCGATCCCAAGGATGAGAAGAACTTCCTGGTCTCTTCGAACTATCGCAGCGAAGCGGTCGAGCGGGGCTACTACGATCCCTCCTCGGGCCAGCCGTTTATCTGGCAGAACGCCTATGCCCCCCTCCCCGTGGAGTTCGCCACCGGGCGGTTCTGGCTGTTTCATCAAACCTTTGCCAAGAAACAGGCCAAGTGGCCGGATCGATCCCTCGGCAAGGATCGGTACAAGGGACTGAATCAGTATTTTCAAACCGTCGAACCGCTCTCCATCTACCCCTTCTCGGTCAAGCCGGACAAGAAAATTTCCCTGCGGGACATCATCGCCTTCCAGCGATCCACTTTCGAGGGCACCATCTACGACATGACCGCCAGCCCCCAGTGGCTGGTGCCCAACAAAAAGGGTCAACTGCAGAAGAGCCCCCTGGCCACGCCCTTTCCGGGCAAGGACCTGCGGGAATTGCTGCAGCTCACCTACCGTCGCCCCATCGCCCGTCACCGGGGCCACTACGGCATGGTCTGCCAGCTGCGGGGCTGGCTGCCCAACTCTATCGGCGGGGTCTACTGGGTCTACCTGGACAATCCCTACTTCAGTCCCTACGTCCCGATTTACGCGGGCAACAGCTCGGTGCACCGCAGCTACAGCACCTACAATCCCGAAAAGTACGACGATCGATCCGCCCGCTGGGCGATCGACTTCGTGGACAACTTGGCCAAATTGAAATTTCAAGCGGTGATCAAGGATGTCCGGGCTGTCCGAGATCCATTCGAAAAGAAGATTTTTGCCGCGCAAAAAAAGATCGAGCAACAGGCGCTCAAGCTCCACAAAAGGGATCCCAAGGCCGCGCGGGACCTACTCACCAAGTACGCCAACGGATTGCAGAACCGGGTCACCGAGATGTTCATCGAACTGAGAGACAAAACGATCACCAAGTATACCAACAACCGCGAATAACCCAGTACCACAGTCCATAAACTCTGCGCGTATCGCGGGCGTCGAGGGCCCCGGATCGAAAGGCGCGGGCATGGCGCGCGCTCTTGACGAGCAACGCGGGGAGCCGGGATACATCGGCGGCAAAATGCTGCAAAATTTATCGACGGTAGACGAACCAAAAAAGTCATCACAACATTGACGAGTGGTTGTCTGGCGATACCCTTATTACTTGAAAGTCCCGTTTTCCATATTGGTGGCAGAACTATAAACAATCGGTGGGTTGAGGCAGGAGCGGCAACCTACTGCTGTGAGGCAATGCATGAGGGCATCTTTCACACTGTTCATCATCACCGGACTGTCGACCCCGGCGTGCCAAATCGCAGACAAGGACCGTTGTCCCGACTACTTGGTATGGTCAAGCTCGTACAAATCGTGCGTGCCAATCGCCGAGGACGACACCGACTCGGACACAACTAACGGGACGGATAGCGAAACGGACGGTGGCGTTTCCGGCCTCGGCAACGAGTGCGTCGACCAGCCGGATTGTGCGCCGTATGACGCCGACTATTGTGCCATCAATCCGCTGACACCGAACGACCCGGGATATTGCACCATTTTTGACTGTGTTGCGGGGGATTGCCCAGGGGACTATCAGTGCTGCGACTGCACGGAACAAGGCGCCGACGCGGCAGTTTGCATGAACGCCGACGACGCGGCTGCCGCAATTGGCTTCGGATGCAGTTGCTCATGACCACAATGAACTGGAAATTGCCCTCCGGGGTGTCTGCCACGATGAGACTCGCGATTATAGTTTTCTGGCTGGCAGCACCTACCACAATCGCGGCGCAAGAACAGGCAAGCGAAGAAACGGATGAACCAACTGTCGCCGAGAAGTTGTCCGCCATCGAGGGCGAGCTGGATCAACACAAAACGCAGATCAAAGCACAACAAAATCAGTTGGAGGCACAACAACGGCAGCTTGAGGGGCAGCAACAGCAGATCGATGAGCTGACCGAATTCCAGGAGGAGGAGGCCCTAGCCGCCGTTGAGGACAACGCCTTGGAGGATAGTAGACTACTCAAGCTATTCGGATTTTTCGAACTGCAATTTATGAAGACGTTGGTTGAGCGAGATAGCTTTTATCACACCTCGGTCCCCTCAAACAGCTCTTTTGTGTTGTCCCAGATCAACCTGTATCTTGCCAGCCAGATGACCCAGACGCTCGGAGCACTGGTAGAGCTTCGGTTTACCTTTTGGCCCGCCGGCTTTGAATCGGAACACCCTTTCATCGCTCACCTGGGCAACACCGAGCTATCGGGCAATGAGTATGTTCGTATAAATACCGAATACTATGACTATTCCGAGAATATCATCAACAAAACAGGCGGTGTAATGATTGAACGGGCACAGCTGATCTATACGCCGCTGGATTGGTTCAATGTAATAGCAGGTTACTACCTGACGCCGTATGGTATCTGGAACACCGACCACGGCTCGCCGGTAATCATTCCGGTTCTTCCGCCATACTTACAAAGAAAGCGAATGATACCCTTGGCTCAAACCGGGCTGCAGGTCTACGGCAGGTTTTATCCGCGCTACGACCTGTTTTTCGACTATGCGATCACGGTCTCCAACGGTCGAGGTCCGGCTCAGGAGGTGTTGGATTTCGATGAGAACAAAGGGGTTGGGCTGAGGCTACGGTTGTCCTACGAAGGCGACAGAGTGGCGATCGCCGCCGGTGGCTATGGGTATTTGGGGGAATACAGCGATACACACAAACATGTGGAAATGTGGCTCAATTCGGATGGCTCGCTCGACAGTAGTCGCAGAATGAGATTCGTTGTCGACGAATGGGAAAACTACTTCGAATATGCCACAGCTGCCGATCTGTTAATCGAGCTATTTGGCGTACGCATTCAGTCGGAATTCATCTGGCACTATGTCGATTATAGAATACCGGCAGAACGCAGCGATCCAGATAAAATACTGTCAGGTGCTCCGGCAACTATGCCGCTGTTCCAGGCCAGCTATTTGGGTCTGGGTTACTACGTGTTATTGGCCTGGACACTACCTGTAAAAGAGTTGACCGGCGGGATGCGGATCACTCCCTATTTCATGTTGGAACATACCAAGATGGACGACACGTTGCCTTCTTATAACAACGATTTCTATTGTGGTGGCGTGAACTTCAAACCATCGCCATATGTCACCATCAAGACCGAATTTGTCTATACCGTCCCAGAGAGTGAGCTATGGGGCGGGCCGCTGAAGTTGCTGAACGCCCAGTTGGTCGTGTCATTCTGATGCGTGAGCATGGACCAATGAACCGCTGCGAGCGGAGAAGGAAGTGCAAGCTGTTCTCGCTGGTGATGGGGACGCTGCTCGTGACGGTACTCCCAGCCAGCTTCTCGGCTGAGGAGCTCAACGACATCGTGATCATTGCCAACAAGTCGTTCGAAGCGGACTCCATCGACGCCGAAGAGCTCAGGGCTATCTTCCTCAAGAAGAAGGGGACCTTCATGGGGCGCAAGGTGACGCCGATCAACGCCAAGTCCGGCTCCGGGATTCGAATTGAGTTTCAGAAAAAATTCCTCCGGATGAGTCCGACCGATGAGAAGCACTATTGGGAAAAGCGAAAGGTCAAAGACGGTGTAACGGCCCCCCCGGAATTCAGCCGTTCCCAGCGAGCAGTTTTCAAGCTCGAAAGCGCCATCGGATACTGCGCGCGCAGCAAGTACCACGAGGGGCCGACCAAAGTCCTGAAGGTCAAGTTTTAGCCCGCTTTGGGTCGACAGTCAGCCTGGTTGATAGACCCAATTTCGTCTTTGGTCACCCTCGGTTCGTGTTCGCGGCCGACTTGCGCCATTACAGGCACCTCTACGTCCAGGTCCGTTGGGAGATTTTTTCCGACGGCAAAAGGGTATAGACTTCACCGATGTTGACGATCATCACAAACCACCTGACAGGGTTTCCCGTAAATCGGCCATTCACCCTTATTCTCGTCTGCTCTTTTGCCCTCTCCTGTACCCCCTCCCTCCTGACCCAGCGACACCCGTTGCTCAATCGGCCCGTGGCAGCCGGCGAGACGATTCGAATCGATTCCGGTCACCTCGGAGAGCGCCTCCCGGTACCCCATTCCGGTCAGGTGACCCTGGTCTACTTTTGGGGATCGTTCTGTCCCCCGTGCTTTGAACAGCTGCCCAGGCTCGAGATCCTTTGGCAGAGGATCCGCCATCTCCCGGTGAAGTTCATCGCCGTCTCGATTGATCTGGATCGGGGCAATGCGATCGCCGCCTTGGATCGGCTCGGCGTGTCGTTCCCGGTGGTGTGGGACAGCTCCTGGGCCGCCCGGCGCGCCTTTGGCGTCGGTGCCCAAATTCCCCGGTTGTTCGTGGTCGACCGACACGGGAGCGTGCGGCTCTTTTTTGGGGGAAAAGCGTCGAAGGCCGACGACGGGAAGAAACGCCTCGACACTATCGAACGGGCGATTCGCGAACTAACGCGCTAGTCGGTACTGGAGCCAGACTGCTCGCTCCCTCGCCGAATCGTCTCCACCACCGCCTTGGCCACCCCGTTGGGCACCGTGAAAACCATGCTGTAGTGCACGATTTTCCACTTGCCTTTGGCCTTGCGCAGCACGCCGGTACCGCGGAGCTCGCCGTATTTTTCGTTGCTGAGCTGCTCGTCGAACCAGGCCAGCCGGTGATCGGCCGAGAGCATCACGGACCGATTGTGCGGCCGGTAGGTCCACCCCTTCCCCTGGGAAAAGTAGGGCTCGACGTAGGCGCGAAACGCCGCCATGGTCCAACGCTCACTGGCGTCCGTTCCCAAAAAAACCGCCTCTGCTGCCATATGCCCGAAGTAGCGCTGTTGGTCCGCTTTTGAAGCGGCATCGTGCCAATCGTTCAGCACCGTCTCAATCGCCGCGGTGGTTGCTGCGGAATTTCCCTGAGAGCCCGTACAACCGGTAACCAGAAAGGCGCAAACCAGCCACCTTCCGGTTGCCCTCCCAACCGCCCCCCTTTTTCCGCGCGTGCTGTATCGCACCTGTTTCATCCAACCTCTCCTCACACCTGGTTATGTTTCCCAAGAGCCAACTAACAGACTGATATAATTAGAAAAAACAGAATCAATTACAAAAATGAACAGGGGCCGAAAAGTTGACAGCCCCCACCCTCGATTCTAAGCTTACCAGAACTCAGAAGATTCAACTACCAGGGCGCTAGTGAAAGGAGATCCCTATGGTTTCTAAGTTTATCCCCATCCTCATCGCGGTCGTTTTACCGCTCGCGGGATGGGCCTCAACAGAGCTCCCCGCGCAATACGACGGCCGGAGCATGGCGTTGGGCGGTGCGGGTGCCGGCTACCTGGATGACGGGGCCGCGCTGGCCTTCAATCCGGCCAGCCTGGAACAGATGGAGACGTTCGTCGCCACCCTCGACGTCTCTCTGTTCATCCCCCGGGCCACCGCTCCGTTCCCCGCGATGACCGGAGGGGTGGAACAGATCGATTCCGCCCGCTCCGCATTCCCGCTGTTCTTCCTCGGCGCCGCCTACCGCCTGTGGGACGACATGCCGGTCAAGCCGATCCTCGCCGCGGCGGTGTACCCCACCGCCGGTTTTGGCGCCAAGTTCGAGGACATCGAGATCTACGGGGGCGAGTCGATCGAACAGACCATCACATCACTCGAATTTCACACCCCCATCATCCTGACCATTATCGACGGTCTCGCAGTCAGCGTCGGTTGGCGGGGCACCTTCACGTTGAACCAAATGGTGGCTCACGATTTCATGATGGGCAAAATTGAGTCCGAAATGTCGGGCTGGAATTTCAAGGGGTTGAGTGCGGGCCTCTTTTTCCAGCCGATCGATATGCTGCGCTTCAGCTTTGTCTTTCGCAACAAAATCGACCTCATCTCCGAAGGCACCACCGAGATGAACGCACCGCCCCCGGCCCCGGCTGGGGAGCGGGCGACGTTTGATACCCGATCCGAGTTTGCCGCGCCCCACACCTTCCGGTTCGGCACGGCGGTCTCCCTGCTGAACAAAAAACTGATGTTGGCGCTCGACTTGAAATTCGCGCTGTACAAGCCGGTCGCCGAGACCATGACGATTAGGACCTTTCTACCGGACGGCACCGAGCTGCCCCCTCAGGAAATGAAGATGAACTGGAAGAATGTGCTGGCCGTTCACCTGGGAGTGGAGTACGCGCTCCTCCCCTTGCTCGACCTGCGCGCCGGCTACAGTTTGTCCAACTCGGCCACGCCGAAAACGAACGCCCAGCCTTTCCTCACGCCCCCCGGCCTGCTCCACGGGATTCACCTGGGCACGGGCCTCCACCTGGTCTATTTCGACATCAACTTCGGCGGCTACTGGTCATTCGGCGGCGAGGAAGTAGAAGACAACGCCGAGACCGGCGTGCTCGGCGGCGAGTACGCGACCAACTCCTTCATGTTCGGCCTCTCCGGGGTCTTCCACTTTTAATTCCCTTTTACAATCGAGTCATCCACGCCTGATCAAATTCAATGACTCAATTGCCGATCACCGATTGCTGCTATAATTCTCAGTAGGGGAGCGAGGCACACCGTCGCGCACACCGGCAAGCGGATGGACGGAAAGGGAGACCGTTGAGCAAGGGCATATTCTCGTCTCAAGAACGGGTGGTCGTCGAGCGGGAGGCGTGTGATCTCTCCCGCGCTTCGTTGAGCGAGGCGCTCGGCGGCATCGGTCTCGACGAGGCGGGGCGGCTGTTCTTTGCCACCGAAGCCAACGTTCGCTTTCGCAGCGCCTACGACATTGTCAGCACCGTGCTCGAGGCCAACAACTACGAGCTCAACCTGGAGAACCTGCTCAGCTGTCTCGAGTGCTTCAAGCTGGGTCTCAGGGTGAAATTATCCCATAAATCCAACGAATTGGAGACTCCGGTGGCCGACGCATACACCCCCTGCATTCAGTTCGATCTGCCCCAGAAGGGGCGGGTCGGGCCCCTACTGAAAAAGTTCTACGAGGAGATTCAGGCTTACGAAGCAGAGGTCGCTCGCCTGCACAAAATGGCGATTGGCAATCCCGAAGCGGATGCCCATCCCGCTGATACGCGAAAGGAAAACAAACAGCTCAAGCGGGAAAACAGCGCCCTGCGGGAGAAGCTCGACGAGCTGGTGCAGAAACTGGACTCGGCTACGCGGCAAAACAGAGAGGCCTCCAAGGCCCTCGAGGAGATGAACATCCTGCCGGCCAACGTACAGATCGGCACCGTGCACAAGGTCTCTTATGCCAACCGACAGATCACCCTCAAGACCACCCAAACGACAATTACCGTACCGATGGCGCGGCTGAGCGCGGTTCCTTCCCCCGGGCAGAAATGCCTGATCAGCCTGCAGGAGGGCGTGGCCATCGAGCTCCTCTTTCACGAGGATCCGGGGGTCTCCATGTCGGTCACCCTGGCCCGGGTGCTCCACGTGGAAAACGAGCGCTGCAAGGTGCGGGACGAACGCCGGCGCCACTGGCTGATCACGGCGTACAACGTACGCGAGGAGGAGATCATTCGCGGGCTCTCCCGGGGCCAGCGCATCGCGCTCTACTTTGTCGACGACCACCTGGTCCGCTTTGCCCCATACGGAGATGAGGCCGAAAAGAAATTGGTGGCCCGGATCCAGGAATCCCTGGTGATCAAACAGTCGAGCCACAATCTGGGTGTTCCCGGCGCTGCCCCCCGCAGCAAGAAAACAGAGGACGAGGTCCCCTAGTGGAAGGAATGCGCACCAAGTACTATCTGCGGACGACCAAAAAGCGGTTCGATCCGTTTTCGCTCATCGTCAGCACGGCGGGACTCGCCGCAGTGATCGTCGCGGTGGCCAATTTCGAAACGGCCCGCAACCTGCTCGATCTGCGCAGTTTCCTGATCGTCTTCATCGGTACCATCGCCTGCGTGCTCTTTCAGTACGACCTGCGATCGGTCTTCGCCAGCGTGGTGGTTGTTCTGCGTTCCTTTCTGGGCACGCCGAGCAAGCAGACCCTGCTCACCATTCGCCAACTCGACGAGGCGATCGTCAGCAACGCCCAGATCCTGAGCCTGCGGGCCGGTGACGAGCTGGATGGGGATCTGCTCAACGACATCGTCTACATGTACCGCCGGGGACTGCTCTTCGAAGAGATCGACGAGTTCATCACCTCGCGCATCGCCGAGGAGGTGCTCGATCGCCAGGTGGCGGTGGCCGTGTTTCGTCGCGCTTCGATCATCGCTCCGGCCCTGGGGTTGTTCGGCACGGTAATCGGACTGATCGGGGTGCTCAACTCCCTGGATGATCCGAGCCAAATCGGTCCCTCCATGTCCCTGGCGTTGATGACCACGGCCTACGGCGCCGGCTTGGGCTCGTTGGTGCTCAATCCCCTGGCCGGCCGGCTGGAACACCACAACACCATCTACGTCGAGATCCACAAACGATTGATGAGCAAGGTGGGCATCATGCTGATCCGCGAGGAGCGCCACCTGGACTCGGTTCACATCCCCGAGCAGGAGCCCCAATGAAATTGAACGAGCTCGAGGAGGCGGTCAACGGAGAGGAGGTCAACCCGTTTTACATCAGCCTCAGCGACTTGATGATCCTGCTCTGCGTCTTCTTCGCCATGATCGTCAGCATCAGCAACATCGATAAAGGCTCGTTCGAGAGAATTCGCAGCGGGGTCACCGGCAGCACCGAGGACACCCTCGTCGAGCTGAACCAGACCCTGCAATACGTGGCCAAGACCCCGCCGGGGGTGCCCGGAGTCGAGGTGGGCCTGGCCGCGGACGGGGTGCGCCTGGACCTGGACACGGCCGCCCTGTTCGACACGGGCAGCGCGGTGCTCAAACCGCAAGCCCTGGAGATGCTCGCCCCCCTGTTGCGCCTGCTGCTCGACACCGAGTACCAGATCGACGTGGAAGGCCACACCGACGACGTGCCGCTCCACCGCAAACGGGGACGGGAGATCGAGACCAACTGGTCCTTGAGCGGGCGGCGGGCCAGCGCGGTGCTGCACCATCTGATCACCTACGGTTTTTCACCCGAGCGGGTTCGCATCGTCGGGTATGCGGACACCAAACCAAAGGTCGACGTGTTCGACAAATTCGGCGATGAGCTCGAGCGCGCCCGGGCCGAGAACCGCCGCGTATCGCTGCTCGTGAAATAATGGTCCCTGACCGCCAACAGCCAGGAGTACCCCCGTGGGCCTAGACCGACTATTTTCCACCCCCTCGATCGAGCAGGGGATCACCACCGCTCACCACCGGCGCTACCGCTTTCGCATCTCCCGTGTGCAGAGCAAGCGCGGCCTGCTGGTCTACATTCTGGAGAACACTGCCCGGGGCGAGCGCATCTACATTCCCCAGGATCTGTTCGACCTCTTTCGCTCGGAGATCTTTCGCGCCTCCCTGGCGGCTCAGGACGACCGGGAACGGCGGGCCTATCGCCGCAACCTCTTTTTTCGCACACAAAAGATCTTCTCCGTGGTGACCAAGAAGAGCCAGCCCAAGGAGCTCTCGGTAAGCGAGCACCGGCCGTTCAATGGTTCCACCGGCTCCCTCTCGGTGCCCTGGGACGGCATCGGCACGTTGAGCAATCTGCTGTTCAATCCGGAGCTGAAACACCGCTTCGACCTGCTCGAACGGATCATCACCTATCACCAGCTGTTTCAATTCAGTTTTGCCGACGAGAGCCGCTCGATGACCAGCGACCTGATCCTGCGCAAGGACGTGCTCTGCGAGACGGCCGTTTACCACCCCTCCCTGGGCAAGCGCAGCACTGAGGCGACACCAGCCGAAACCGCCGCCGCTGTTGAGGGGGCCAAGCAGGAGCGCACCTCCCGCCCACCGGGGCCCAAGCAGACCAAGAGCACCTTCTTCCGCTCCCGCCTGGCCGAAAAGGATCGTCAGGACGACTACGCGGTCAATTACGAACAGCTGTTCCAAGAGGCGGTCAAACAACCGGAGAGCCGCGGGGCCAAATCCGGTGACACCCGGCTCAAAGTCGCTGCCGGTGATGAGATCGGCAACTGCGTCCAGTTGCCGTTGATCGCCGGCGATATCAAGGAGTTCTCTTCCAAGTATTTTCGCTGTGAGTTCGGCATTCAACAGATCAAAGAGATGCGCCGCCAATTTCTCGCCGCGCGGGACTGCGAGTACTTCGTCGGTTTCGAAATCCTCGATTGCATCTTTCGCAAGGGCAAGGGGCTGCGCACCTACCGCTTTCCCCTCTACTATCTGCCGGTCACCCTCGAGGAATCCGGGCGCCACGTGGAGCTCCACCCGCGAACCAACCGGGTGCTGCTCAACCACCTGGGCCTGGCCAATCTGGTGGAGACGTTTTCCAAATCGCGCAACAGCCAGGAGACCCTGGCCAACTTTTTTAAAACCCTGCTCAATCAGAAATTCGAGATCGACGGGGATTCCGATCGGCTGCGCATCACCCGCCTGCTCCCGTTTCACGAAGAGATCTACACCCGCATTCGGGAGATCCTGATCGGCTTTCCCGGAGAACAGGGCAAGGGAGGATTACTCGGCGACCTGAAAGTAGCCAGCATCGAATGCGATCTCGAAGCAACCCAACTGTATCGCTCCCCCCGACCGACCACCCCGACGGTCTGGGCCTTGGATCACGACCTGGATGATATCGCCACCACCTCCCACCAGCAACCCAAGCTGTTCTTCAACTCCCTGTTGGGCCGCGTACTCTCCCCCTCGCGACCGGCCGTCGAAGAAGCGGTCCCTTCCCTCGATGAGACGCTCTGGTTTCCCGGTCCCCAACCCAAGAGCACCCGGCTGCTCATCGAGCGGCTCAACAGCCGCAACCTGGTGTTGCTCGAGGGACCGCCTGGCACCGGCAAAACCTACACCATCGCCAATCTGATCATTCACTGCATCGCCAGCGGCAAGCGGCTGCTCGTGGTCAGCGATCGGCGCTCGGCGATCCAGGCGCTGCTGGAGCGGTTGACCGACTACCTGGTCGGGGACGACCGGACGTCGACCGAGGCCAAGCAGCTTTCCACCCTGTGGGCTGCCGGCGTGAAGGCCATCGATCAAATCCCGGACCACGACACATCCCTGGCCGAGTGGACGCGCCAACTGCGGGAGATGCTCGGGGTCGATCGGGTCACCGAAGTGCAGGCGCCGGCGCGCGCCGAGCAATTGGCAACGCGGGTGCAACGCATCGACGCCAGAATCGACTGGACCGCCGAGTCGATGTCCGACCAGCTGGCCCGTTACTTCAATAGCGGGGAGAGCCCATCGGACCGGGTCACCCCCAAGGGCAACCACCCCAGGAGCGAAGCCGAAATCGCCAAGCTGCTCGTCTTTATCGAGGCGCTGATGAATGGGTCGTGCCTCGCCGAGTCGGACCGGGATTTCTGCGATCTGGTCGATCGGTTCATCGCCGATCGGGATCAGATCCACGCCATCGATCTCGCCGCTTGCAGTCATCTATTCGACATCCCCGGCTACGCCCATTGGGAAGAGGCGATCACGCAGCTGCACACCATTGACCAATGGCTCGATCGGCTGATCGATACCCCGCCCCGGGGGGCCGAACAGTGGGCCGACCACTGCCGGCACGCACCGGATCGGCAGCTGGCCCAATACCTGACGAGCTGTTTGGAACAGGCGCTCCCCGATCGGGCCAACGCCTCGTGGAATTTCGTCACGCGGCTCAAGCGCCGCTATCGCCATCCGTTGATGGAACACATCACCCCGCTCAAACGGCTATTGGCGCACCACATCGACCTGCTCTCGTACGGTTCGGCCATCGACAATGCCCTGTGGGTGCAGTTGAAACAGCTGCACAAAGCACTCTTTCAAGAAGGGGACGCGCCGCCTCTCGTCCTCGAGCTCGGCCGTTTTGCCGCTCGCATGCGCGCCGCTGAAGACCCCCTGTTCATCCATCAACACCTCGAGAAGATCGCCGAATTGCAGCAGCAACGAGACGGCCTGGTGCGCCAGCAACTGCTGAGCCGTCTGTTTGAAATCGCGGCCCGGTCACAGCATGCCGCCAAGTCCGGCAACACCAGCCCCCTGACCACCATCCTCTCCCTGCTCGACAGCCTGGAGAGCTATGAATCCCTGGCCAGTGGCTGGCCCGTGCTCGAGGAGTTGCAGCAGCTCCTGTTCGACACCTTCCCGGTGTGGCTGTGCCGCAAACGGGCCGTCTCTTTTCTCTTTCCCTGTGAGGCCAAGTGCTTTGACCTGGTCATCGTCGACGAAGCGACCCAATGCCGGGTGGACGACGCCCTTCCCCTCCTCTTTCGGGCTAAAAAGCTGATGGTCGTCGGGGACGAGAAGCAGACCGTGCTGGCCAAGGACTCGGCACTGGACGACTTTCTCTTTCGCGCCTTTGACCTGGACGAGTACTTGCGCACCTCCGGCGCCCGTGGGGTCAAGGTGGGGGGCTCCCATCTGTTCGGTCTGGTCAAGCGGATCAAGCAGGCGTCGGTGATGCTCGACGAGCACTATCGCTGTGCCCCGGAGATCATCGAGTACTCCAATCGCTACGTCTACGAAAATGAACTGAAAATCATGCAGTGGACGATGAAGGACACCCCGCCGGCGGTGGTCGTGGACTACAGCGAAGCACAAGCCCCCCCCAGCGAGCGGGCCAAATCGGGCAAGTTCCGCGGCATCGAAACCCAGATGGTCGATCGGTTTCTCGACTTCATCAGCGGCACGATAAGAGCGCTGGAGCGGGAATTCGGCAAAAAAATAGACATGAACAAAGAGGTCGCCCTGTGTTACTTCCTGCTCAAAAACGGTCCCTACTTTGACAATGTCAAAGGGGAGTTTCTCGCCCGGCTGAGGCGCGGGGAGGACGTGCTCGACGGGGCCGGCGCCGCCCTGCAGGGCAAGGAGCGGGAGTTCATCTTCTACCTGTGGGATATCAACAAATCCAATATGAAATTCTTCAAACAGGGGGACGATCCGGCCAAGCGCAAAGGGGAGCTGAACGTCCTGATGAGCCGACCCAAGATCCGGGCGTTTCATTTCCTCCACCGGGATTTCAAGAGCCTACCCCACGCCAAGGCGAGCATCACCGATTACCTCTGGCGCAAGTACATCAGCGCGGCACCTGAAATCGAAAGGAGGCCTCCGGCGTGAGCGCAGTCGACCTGGCCGCACCGGTCGACGACACCGGCCTGTGTTTGAGACAGCTGTTCTTTCAACTCTATCTCGACCAGTTCTCCCGCTCGAAACGGCTCCAGGTGAAACGGTCGCTGCAGAACGACGTGCGGGTGGGGGATCCCCAATGGCTCGTCGACCTGGTGTTTCTCCCCGCCGAAAAAGTCAGGCACCGCCGACCGGCCATCGGCATCGTCGATCTGAGCCATTTCGAGCACAGCCTCAATCAAACTCAGGATATCATCGACTACTACTTCCAACTCCAACGGGCCGTGCCGCCGATCAAACCCTACTTTCTGTTCGCCCACGAGCTCCTCAGCCGGTTCGAAGAATTGACAGAGCAACTGGCCGCCAATCTGGGGAACCCGGTGTAGGGGTAGGCCCCCGTGCCTGCCCTCCTTGGATGCAAGAAACCGATCATCACCATTCAAAAGGGCAACCACAAGGGGTTGCCCTGACATCAATACACATCCAAATCGTTGCCGTAGACCACTTTTCCGCTGTATCCCCGGCGAATCTCATCTAGACACTGTTGCGGTGTCGCGCCCCACAACAACTGGTGGTAGAGCACCAGCAGGCCCGGCTTGGCCCTCCGGGCGATCTCGGCGAGCTGCTCGGTCGAGGTGTGGGAGGCGGCGTGATAGGCTTGCCAACTCGGTTCTCGGCGATCAAAGGCTGCCTTGGAATAGACCTCGTGCACCAGGACGTCACACCCGTTGCACTGCTCGACGACGCTGTCGGCCGGCGTGGTGTCCCCGGAGATCACCACCGTGCGATCGGCGGTCACGAATTTAAACCCGTAGGCGTGCTTCCACGCCCCGTGTCGTACGGCAAATGCAGTGACCTCCACCTGCTGGTCCCGGTAAACCCGGCCCGGGGTCACGTCCTTTGCCTTCACAATCTGCGCCTGCGGATCGATCGGCTGATTGCCGTGGAGCCGCACGGCGATATCCTCGGCATAGGCCTTCAGCAGGTGGTCGGTCATTTGCTCTGTCCCCGGCGGGCCGTAGACCTGGAGGGGCTGTTTGCGGTCGAGCGCCCACGGGGTGAGAATCAAATCTGGCAGGCCGATGGTGTGATCCGAATGCAGATGGGTGATGAACAATCGGGTCAGCCGATCGGCCCGCAACGATTCGATGCCGTTGTGATAGGCCGCAGCCGCTCGCCGCACCACCCCCGGTCCGCAATCCACCAGATAGGAGCGCCCGCCGACCACCACCGCCACTGCCGGACCCGACCGATCAGGATCCGCATTGGGGGTCCCCGTTCCCAACAATACCACTCGGGTCTTCAAGGCGGCGTCAGTTGGTGTTCGCTCGATCGATCGCTGTTGTTCTGCTGGGGACATCTTCCGCTCCATTCGTTCTCGAGGAGGGGAGCTCCCGGTCGGCCGATCGCAGCCCAAGCTCAACACCAAAATCACATTAAACAGTGCAACAATGCGAAGTTTCATCGTCTCCCCGTCCACGGCATACCGAAATTGCCGCCACCACAGCTTAAATGAATCTGTTGTTAGAGTCCAAAACAAGCTATCATTTACTCACTCAAAGATGTTGGGATATCGGATTTAAAGTAGAGGAATGGGGATCGACTTTCTGATTACTTTTTGCAAGGGAGAATGAGATGAAGAAAAAATGGATCTTTGCCGATTGGAAACTGCCCGTACAAAAAGACTTGGATCTGATCGAAGCGCTCGGTTTCACCGACGTGGTGCTGGGGGTGGTGTTGCCCAAGACCAACAAGTTCAAACCTTCCTATTCCACGGCCAAAATCGTCGCCGCGGTCGACGATCTCAGACAATTGGGCGTGCGGGTCCACATCATGGCCTGGATTTACCGGCAGAAGACCTATATCCGACAATGCGGCGATTGGATGTGTCGGATCTGCCGGGAGACCGGGGCGGAGTCGGGCATGCTGGACGCTGAAAAGGACTGGCACAAAGGGTGGGGTATCTCCGCACCGGAGGCAGCGAAGTTGGTCAAGCAGGTGTTTGCCGAGATGCCGTGTCCCTTGGGAGTGACCGGCCTGTCCAACTTGCATCAAACGGTCAAGCCACTGCTGGAAGTTTGCGACTATGGATTGGGCCAGGCCTACAGTATCTGGAAGCCCAATTCACCGGATCATTGGAGCCATTCCCGGTCCACTGAACCGCTGACGCAACAGCTCACCTCTTGGGCCTCGTGGAGCGAGGGGGGCAAGCCGCTGGTGATGGGGCTGTCCAACTACTGGGCCAAGCGGCCGGCGCGCTTCGGCAACCTGCCCCTGATGGACGCCAGACAATCCCTGCTCAAATCACTGGAAGGGACGCGCCAAGCCGGGGCCGACGAAGTCGCCTATTGGAGCCTCAAGTGGTTACACGGGGAAGGGGCCTCCCGCAAAATCGCCCGCCAAATCACCGCCGATATTCCAATTGAAGATGCCACTACCAATGATCCCCAACTGAACCAACCGTCAGCGGTCCAATGGTTGCTCGTCCAACTGGGGTACAATTTGGGCAACTACGGCCCGAACAAGGACGGCATCGACGGCTCCTTCGGCCAAAAGAGCCAGGCCGCGCTGCAAAAATTTCGCACCGAGCAAAAGCTGGATCTCACCGGTGAGTACACCCTCGAAGACCTCACCGAGCTGGTCAACGCACTTCGAAAAAAATCCTCATAGCTGAACCCCCGGTAGGCGCTTAATCAAGGATGGCTGAGTTGGTTCCTAGTAAATACCTTCATCATCATCGAAATCGACCAGACCCGCTTCCGCTTCGGCAAAGGCCATGGCCTCATGAGCCGCATCGACAATATCTTCGTCCTCGTGATCGGCCAGGTCGACGAGGTGCAACCCCACTTCAGCCGGATGGATGTTGACCGCCGCTTCAATCGCTGCGAGCAACAGGGGTTTCTCTGTGTTCTCACCATTGAGCAGTCGAACCAGGTGTTGCCAGGCCCCTTCGAGCTGCCAATTTCCCGCGGCCACGACCGCCTGATAGTGAATCTCAGCGTTCGGGCTCTCGAGCGCATTGAGAATCTGTTCATCGAACCCGCGAACGAATCGCATCGCAAAAACGGCGCTCAGCCGCCACTGTTCGTGATTGCAGTGGTACGCTGCGCGAACCGCATCCGGATGCCACTCCTGTGGGGCGTGTACCGAGGCTTCGAGCACTTGACGCCTGACCTCCTCGGGGACACTGGCATCGGTGTACAACTGTTGAAATATCTTGTTGATCCGCTGAAACGTCTCCTGAGAAATCGGCACGGCGTCCGGATCTTCGAACTCCTCGATATCGGCGTATTCGAGCACCGGTCCCAAGGCGGCCGCCGCCAATCTGCGCAGCTCTTCAGGCGCTTCACCGTTACCGACGATGAACAGTAGCTCAGCGGCCACATCGTCGTTCATGGCCACGATGTCACCGGCCAGCTCAATTGCAGTCAGGCGCTGCCGTAGCTCGAGATCCCCATTGCGGATCGAGCTCAATAGAATCTCAGCAGTATCCTCCGGCCAGTCCCAAGGCGGCGTATTTTCTAGAGTTTTCAAATCCATCGATTTATCTCTGCTCACTTTTTTTGTTTCCTACTTAATCACAAAATGCCGGTCCCCGACCACCCCAAAATGCACACTCCCCAATGCCGGCTCTATCCACGCCGAGATAACCGGTTCGAGAATACCGACATGTCGAATTCTGTCGCTTTTATCAATGATGTATTTTTACAAACCTTTGGTTTACTTTTGTTTGTTGTTAAGACATACTAAAGTAGCGATGAGGACTGCAATAAGCAACAATAACCAAGTATATGTGGCCACATGAGCAATGATGGGAGGTGTCATTATGTCTCGATGCTATTGGACTGTTTCGCTAATCATCTTGATGATGTGGACGCTTTTGGCGGCTTGCGCCAGCAGCGATACTGCAAGCGAAGATAACGACGACACGAGCGGTGACAGTGACGCCGACGGGGACGCGGACAGTGACTCGGATATGGATATGGACATTGATGGGGATAGCGATGCGGACGGGGATACCGATCTGCTGCTAATGGATTGCTCCGACTGCGACAACACGGGCTCGAGCCTGGAAAATATGGCCTGTGCGTTTGACGTGTGCAAGGTCGACGGCACCAGCGTTCTCGTCGAACAGGAATACACCACTGCCACACCGTTCAACCCGGACACCTGTGTGCTGGAGGATTCGTACGAAGCCGTCGAACGGTTCGGCGACCCCTCCAATGAACTGACCCCTCAAAAATACGGCTCCTATGCGCTGATGGCCACCGGTTTTGCCGAAGGAACCGTGCACGACCAATCCTGTTGCAACTCGGGCAATCCGGTGGGGCCCTGTGGGGAAGTGTCCGATCCGTTCAGCAGCGATACCGGGTTTATGTTCGATGTGGTCGAATGGCGGATGAAGCTCACCACCCCCCCGGGGGCCAAGGCATTTCGTTTCAAATATGTGTTCTTCTCAGCGGAATACGATGATTTCGTGTCATCCAAATTCAATGATAAGTTTTACGTTTTCATTGAGGCAGAGAGCACCAACGGGGGCGAGCGGACCATCATCAATTTCACCCGCTGCCGGGACCCTGAAGAGTACTACGACTTTATCTGCGAGGAAGACCAGACGGGCTGCGAAGAGGGAGAAAAGTACTGCTATATCGCAATCAACGCGGCCTTTTCGGATTGTTGTTGGTATGACGGCTGTCCCGACGGACAAGGGGAGACCGATATCTCCGGGACCGGCTACAGTTGCGCGCCCAACGAGGGTAACGACGGCTCGGACAACGGCTCGTCCACCGGTTGGCTGCAGACCACCTGGACGGTCGACGAAGGCGAGACATTTACGCTTATCTACCACCTTCACGACACGGCTGACTCCATTTTCGACTCCCAAGTCATCCTGGATGATTTTCAGTTCATCACCGAGCCGGACCAGGATACGATCATCGTCGAATAACAGGACACTCGATTACCGCGGCAAAGTAAAAATTCAAGTTCTCTTGACGGTAAATCCGAAGAGCGATATGCTCAAATTAGCAAATTTGTAGCGATAACAAACTATATATTTGCCACAAGGATACATCATGAACAAAAAAGCTCATCATCATGTCACCGCCCTGCTCTTGTGCCTGGCGGTAGCAATGGTCGCCTTGTGTTGTGGTGATAATTCCGGAGATGACGACGATGACGCAGACACCGGAGGTGATGCCGACGGGGATGCGGATGGGGACAGTGACACCGATAGCGACACAGACGCCGACACAGACGCCGATGCTGATTCCGATACCGATTCTGATGCGGACTCCGATACCGATTCCGATGCTGATAGTGATGCCGACGCCGACACCGATAGCGATTCCGATGCAGACGGGGATTCGGACAGCGATAGTGACGGGGATTCAGATACCGATAGTGACGGTGACAGTGACACCGACGCCGACACCGATAGCGACACGGACGCTGACACCGATAGCGATTCCGACGCCGACACCGATAGCGACACAGACGCCGATTCGGACAGTGACACCGACAGCGATTCCGATGGGGACACCGATCCCTGGGACGTGGCACTCCCTTTTTGGGTTGAGAATTACTACGTGGCCAGCGGGTACATCGGAGACTACTACGCCGTTGAAGAGATCACCGGAGACGAGGGCTGCAACAACCAAGCGCCGACTGAGGTCCCCTGCCGCAAGTTTCGCTATGCGCCGGGGCAGAATCCGGACGTACCCTGGGGAGGGGTGTATTGGCAGTATCCGGTCAACAACTGGGGCCTGGATCCGGGACTGCGAGTGGAGCCCGGAGCGACCACCGTATCGTTTATGGCCTGGATTGCAAGCGGCAACCACGCGGTGAACTTCATGGTGGGCGGTATCACCAGCGAGGACCTGCCCTACAAAGACGAAATCCTCGTCGTTCAGGAGTTCAGTTTAACCACCACACCGCAGGCCTTCTCCATCAACGTGAACGGCCAATCGTATGACAAAGACGGTGTATTGGGCGGATTCGGTTGGTCCACCGCCGTACAACCCGGCGCTGAGCTCGTGATCAGCGTGGACAACATTCGCTGGGAGTAACCCAGCTCGGTAGGTCAAACAATGATGGATATTGGTGCATATTTCTGCTGCTTCTCGCATAAAATAGTTTGTATTGGCAACAAATGTGTACAATAATAACGTGAGATCAAAATTTCGCCCGGGAGAATGTGCGGTTTGCTAGGAGAAAGGATTTTTTTTGGGCGAGATCGTCAACTCCGAAAGGCCTGTACTTTATAAGGAGTCAAAAATGCATAACAAAACACCATCGATCATCGTTTTTGTGATCGCCGCAATACTGTTTCTTCACTGTGAAGACCCCCCCTCTGACCCCATCGAATTGCACGACAGTGGCACAAACCCGGGCGGTGATGCTGATTCCGATGCAGATGCGGATAGCGATGCAGATGCGGACAGCGATGCCGACACCGATGCCGACACGGACAGCGACGCAGATAGCGACAGCGACTCGGACAGCGACAGCGATTCAGACAGTGATTCGGACAGCGATTCAGACAGTGACAGCGACTCGGACAGTGACAGCGATTCGGACAGCGACAGCGATTCGGACACCGATGCCGATGTGTTGTCGTACATCTGGATCGCAAATTCAGGAGAGGGCACCCTTTCGAAAATCGATACGGAAACCCGAATCGAGGTCGGCCGGTACCGCACCTCCCCGGTGGCCAATTCGGATCCCTCGCGGACCTCGGTCAGCCTGGAGGGCAACGCGGTGGTGACCAATCGCAAACCCAGTCAGGGACCCTCGTCGGTGACCAAGTTCGCCTCGGTCGAAGATCGCTGTATCGATCGGAACACCAACGGGGTGATCGATACCTCCACCGGCCCCGGCGATGTGCGGCCCTGGGGTGAGGACGAGTGCATGCTCTGGTACACCGAGCTCGATCCCCACGGCAACGGTGCACAGGTGGGCGCCCGCGCCACTGCTTGGGATGGTGAGGATTTCCTCTGGATCGGCTCATTCCAGCAACACGACGACCCCTCGGCTCAGGAATACGTGTTCAAGCTCGACGGGGAGACCGGAGACGTGCTGGAGGAGATTGAAATTCCCTTTGGTGCGTACGGCGGGGCCATTGACGGGCGCCGGGGGTTTTGGATCGCCAACAGCTCCCCCACCGGGGAAAATGCGATTGCCCGCATCGACACGGTCAACCTCACGGTGACGACCTACGGTGTTCGCGGGGCGTACGGCATCTGCATCGATACCGACGGACGGGTCTGGACCACTGCCAGCTCGGCCGTGGTGCGCTTCGACCCGTCGACCGAGACCGAGGACGAGGTCGATTCGATTCAGAAGTTGACCTGGGGCAGGGGAATCGCCATCGGGGTCAAGGACACGCCGAGTGAGGGATCCGTATGGATCGCTGAAACCCTGGGCCGACTGATCGAGCTCGATGTAGAGACCATGGAGCATAAAAAGACGATCAAACTCGAAGAGCCCGGACCATTCGGTGGACTGGCCACGATCGGGGTGGCGGTTGACTATGAGGGGTACGTTTGGGTCGTCTCCCGCTCGGCCAACGCGGCGTACAAAGTCCACCCCGATACCTATGACATCGAAACCGTGTCCATCGGCGACTCCCCCTACACCTACAGCGACATGACCGGAATGCAACTGGCCAACATCATCATCGAGTAACCGGCTCCTCGCTCCCCGTACACTTCCGGCTCTCCCAACGCTCTAAATGCAACCTGTAGGTGGTTACCGCAGCCCCCATTTCTTGAGGTAGATGCCGAGCCAGCGACGGGTGCAGCGAATTCCCGCCGAGCGCAGCATGCGCTCCGTGGCGGCCAGGTTTCCGTTGCACTGGTGATAGGCGGACTCAATTTGCTCCCGGTAGATGTCGTAGTGGGATGCTGTCGTTGTCGCGTCTTCCTTGACCGGTTCAATCGGTGGTGGCTCTTCTCGATCGGCCGGGACGACCTTTTGATGTCGCAGGGCGACCGGACCACTGCCGAACCGCTCGGCAAAGACCGTGGCCACGGCGCTCTTCGGCTCGACTCCGGTGACCATTTTGGAGATGAGGCGATCCACCAGATCGAGCACCCCGCGAACATTGCTGGTTTCGAATCCGTCCAGGCACATGGCCTCCACATGGTCGGTCCCGAACAGGGGCATGATGGCATCGACGTCGTGTCCGTTGTCGTTCAGTGCAGCGCCAAGTGTGGCGAAAAAAATATGGGAGATATCCGCCACGCGTTGGTGGAGCGGCGGGATATGCACCTCTCGCAGGCGCGCGAGCAGATCGTGGGCCAGACCAAACGTGGGCGGCGCATCATTGGAGGCCAGCACGAATCGCACATCCGTCCTGTGCCGTTTGGACTCGCCGATGCGGGAGAATTGGCCGTCTTCCAGCGTTCTGAGCAGGGCGCGCTGCACCCGATTGGGCAGGTTGTGCACCTCATCCAGGAAGAGAATGCCGCCCCCGGCCTGTTCGATCAGCCCTGGTCTGGGATCCACGTTGGAAAACACCCGAGCGGTCACGCCGAACAGGGTCGCGGTCGCTTCGTCTTCAGAGGTGAACCGCGCCGCATTGTAGTCCAGGATGTTCAATGGCACATCCCCGGAGGCCAGCATGTGACTGAGCGCTTTTGCGGCGAGCTCCTTGCCCGAGCCCGACGGCCCGGTGAGCAGGACGTGCCTGTTGGAGTGGGCCGCTTCGAGTAATCCCTGAATGATGGTGCCGCTGTGGAACGGCCCGTCCATGCCGTAGCGCGTGGCAGGAGGAGGGGTGAGCATGGGACCGGCGTTCGCGTGAAACACCAGAACGTTCTTGCCGACGCGGATCACAGCACCGTCCGGGCAGGCTTGCTTGCCAATGATCCGCTTGCCGCCGACAAACGTGCCGTTGGTGCTGTCGAGATCTTCGATGAAAAATCCCCGCGTCCCCTTTGAGAGGACAAAGTGCTGCTTGGACACTTTGTCGTCGAACAGCGGCAGGTCGCTGTCCGAGCCCCGGCCCACGACAAACCGGTTCGAGACCACGCACCGATCCGTGGTCAAAGTGCCCGGCGGCGCAAAGGCGAGAAGTAACCCAGGCGTGGCCGTTCCCATTCCAAAAACATGACTGTGTCGGGTGGAGCGTTGGGTGGTGGTCTCATCGGTCACCGACAAAGTATTGCAAAAAAAGCCCGGTTTGGAAAGACGCTCAGGCCATCACCGCCATAGATTCGGTCGGCGCTATCTGCTGGTCAAGGCGGGCCGAGTTGGGCTAACATCCCTTCGATGACAGAGGCTTTGACGACGCTCAGTTCCAACACCATTATCGAGAACAAGTACCGCATCACGCGGGTCATCGGCACCGGGGGCATGGGCACGGTATACGAGGCAGCGGTGCTCGCCTCCGGGCACACCGTGGCGATAAAGGTTCTGCACGAGAAATATTGTCACGTCCCCGAGGTGGTGAGCCGATTTCATCGGGAGGCGCGCCTGGCCACGGCAATCGGCCACGACAACATCTGCGAGGTGATCGATCTGGGCACCTTGCCGAGCGATCTCCCCTTCCTGGTGATGCCCCTGCTCCGCGGGCGTCCCTTGTCGAGTTGGCTGAAGTCGGATGAAGCGCCGCTCCTCCCCAGCCAAATCTCGAGCATCATCTGCCAAACCCTCTCGGCCCTGATGGCGGCCCACAAGGCGGGGATTGTCCATCGCGATCTGAAACCGGACAACATCTTCGTCAACTCCAACTCGGACGGTGATGTATTCGTCAAACTGCTCGACTTCGGCATCTCCAAGTTGGTCTCCAACGAGACCGGATCCGTCTACACCAAGGAGGGAACCGTCATCGGTACGCCCGCCTACATGGCGCCCGAACAGGCCAAAGGGGCCAAGGAGATCGATCACCGAATCGATATCTACGCCATGGGGGTGATCCTCTACGAGGTGCTGACCGGGAGGCGGCCCTATTCTGGATCTTCCACCAACGAACTCGTTTTCAAAATAATCGGCGAGCCGTTTTTGGCACCTAGACGGATCAATCCTCAAATCTCTTTGCCCATGGAGCAGGTCATCCTTCAGGCGATGGCCAAGGATCCGGCCCAGAGATTCTCGAGCGCCCAAGCGATGAAGCAGGCCTTTGAGTTGGCCGCCACGATCGACGTCCTCCCGCTGTCGAGAGAGACCTCCGCACCCACGGCGGTGACGATGGACAACGCGCCCTTTCAATCGCCCGATGAAACGGATCCAATCGGACCTCCTGAAGATGCGGCTCCGCTGCGAAGCCGGGCCGTTCGCACCTCGATCTTCGTTGTCGCCGCGGTCGTCTTGTTGGCTGTGGCCGTATTCCTGGTGACGCGGTTCGGTCTGTAACCTTCGGTGTAACCCGGGTTACGATCCCGCTTCTCCAGTGAAAAAACGGCGGTAGAAGCACAACACAAAAGTGACGTTTTCTCAATAAATTCAAACAGATATCGCAAAAGAACAGACCGGGAGCGCGGTCTGGCACGAAACTTCCATTCCCAACGGGCCATGACACCGGCGGTTCTTGCGCCCCATCGGCGCAACACCGCAAAGGATTGGAGGAATGGCTATGACAGTTTTGAATCGAGATGAGACGGATCGCGGGCACGGGAGGGGACAGGCTTGGCTGTGGTCGATGACCGGCCTGTTTGTTTTGGGAATGGCCTCCTGCGGGGGTGGGGGCTCAGCCGGAGACGATCCGGTGGATGGGGGATCGTCGGGGGACACGGACACCGATACCGACAGCGACAGCGACACCGATACAGACGCCGACACCGACGCAGACGCCGACACCGATGCCGACACCGACACCGATGCCGACACCGGTGGCAATGAAATCGAACTACCCGAGTTTTTGTGGGAAGTTGACGAGACGATCGTGCCCTTTGCCGACGCCCTGCATCCCTTGACAGAAGGGGGCGCGGACCGACCGCTCTCGGCCGTGGGGGGCACCGATATGCCCACCTCCACCTTTGTTCGAAACGAGCTGGTGCTCTTCAGCGACGACGACGCCGCGGTCGACGCGTTCGTGACCCGGATCGGCGGTGAGCGGGTCCTCGAAGAGGATCCCACGACGAGCGGTGTGAACGGGCCGCGCATGCACCTGATCAGCCTCGGTTCGCTGCAAGTGGATCCCTCCACGATGGCCACCACGATCCCTGCGCTGGCGGTCAACGCCCTGACAGACGACGGGGAGCACGGCGATGACGGGGAGGATATCACGGCGGAGGACGCGACCCTGCTGTTCTCTGACGAAGTCGGAGCAGCGCTGATCGCCCTGGCTGCGAGAGAGGCCCACGAACAGGGACTGAACGTCGCCGTCAACTGGGTCGGTCAGCCCACCAGAATTCCGGGCAGCACCGAGGAGGCGCCCAACGGTGCAGGCGGCTACCACGACGCCTACTCGTTTGACTGGTTCGGCTTGGATACCGGGATGAAGACCGGTGTGACCGAGGCGTGGGATATGCTCTACCACGGCGGTCGCCTCGACAACTCGGTCAAAATCGCCATCTTGGACATGGGCTTCAAGGTCACCGGTGATCTCGACAATGTCACGGCCACCACGGTCTGGCCGGGATTCGGCCCCCTCAACCGGAAGAACGACTACAGCTGCAGCGGCGGGACCCCCTGTCCGTGGCACGGCACCGACGTGTCGGGCGCGGCGATGGGGATCCCGGACAATCGGTTCGGCTCTGCCGGCTCGGGCGGTCCGGTGGGTGAGCCGGTGCTGGTCTACACCACCTACGACTACCTGGCCTCGATCACGGCCGTGTATCGAGCGCGCAGCAAGGGGGCCAAAATCATCAACATGAGCTACGGCACCCCGGTCCCCTGGTGGCTCAAATGGACCGCAGCCGGATTCCGCCACGCCACCAGCGCGGTTCGGGATTCCGGTGTGCTGCTCTACGCCGCTGCGGGCAACGAGCACAAAAACGTGGACTCGAAGATCTGCTTTTTGGGTCACTGCTGGGAGAAGACCTTCTACACCCCGTGTGAGAACGGCGGGGTCACCTGTGTGGGGGGCTTGAGCGGCCCCAACACCATCGATCCGATCTCCAACTACGGCGACAACAGCGTTGATCTCTACGGCCCATGGTGTGTCGCGGTGGGGCCCAATCCGGCAAACGATGTCTTCCACACCTCTTGTGGTACCAGTATCTCGTCCCCCTTTGTCGCCGGTGTGGCGGCCCTGGTATGGGCGGCGAATCCCCAGCTGAGCGCGTCGGATGTATCCCAGATTCTGGCCGATACGGCCGACGGCTATCGGGAAGAGAAGGTCAATGCGTACGAAGCGGTGCTGACCTCAGTGGGTATTCTGAGGGATCTCGAGTTCGTCAGTCCCGCGTCCGGCAGCGAAATCATCGAGGGTATCCCCACGCCCCTCACCGCGGACATCACCTTTGTCTCCAAACCGCGGCCCGACATCGACGTGTCGTTCAGTTGGACCTCCTCCATTGACGGGGAGCTCGGCACAAAAGAGGTCACGGTCGAATGTGACGAAGGGGACGTGCACACGGCGCGCGTCTATCTCGACTATCCCCTCACAGGGGGCCTGCACGAGTTGACCGTAACCGCCGAAATGGATCGGCCCGGCGACCCATGGGGTATTTTCCCGCCCATCACCCTCGTGGAAACGGCCACCGTGCTCGTGACGAACCCGGCGCCCACCGTTGCCATCGAGACCCCGTCCGCAGGAGACCTGCTGTGTGAGGGACAGTCCATCCTGTTCCGAGCGGTCGGCTCCGACACCAACCAGACCCTCGAAGACGATGACTACGCCTGGATATCCGCCAAAGACGCCAATCCCTTCCCGATCATCTACACCCTGGGCAGTGGCGCGGTGATCAGCACCGACCAACTCCCGGTGGGCGAGCAGCGCATCACCGTCTCGGTGATCGACGATGGTGGCAAAACGGCGTCCGACTATCTGGACATCGACATCATTCCCGTCACCGATACCCAGTGCAGTAATCAAGCGCCCCAGATCGTGATCACCGCCCCGACCGATGGCACAGTGATGATGGCGACCGGTTACGACGACGACGGCACCTACGCCGATGTCACCCTCAAGGCCACGGCCACGGATTACGAAGACGACGACGCCACGTTGACGATTGAATGGTACGAGGAGAACCAGGGGTTGGTGGGCACCGGGGCAAACACCACGGCGCGCATCTACATGACCGACGTGGGCAGCTCGAACCACACCATCACGGCCAAGGTAATCGACAGCGACACCAACGAAGCCGAAGACGAGATCACCATCCGGATCTACATCGTCACCTAACCTGGTTTATGCACCTGCCGTAGAACTTTCCTGAAGAGTCGAAGCGAATTCTCGAATGAGGCGTTGAGGTCTACTCGGTCTGATCGAGTTCTTTGATGAGGGCAAACAGCTGTTTGGCCGGTTCCCCTTCGATCAATAGCGGGGACGCAACAGGTGTCGGATTATAATCCTGATACTCCACCGGTTGAGCCGCAACAAAAGCGCCAGAGTAGGTGTATGCCAAATCCAATAAAACGGCGCTGGTGTCCACGTCACCATCCTCATCAACAGCAAAGGGCAGCGCCATGATCGCGGCGAAATCCTGCCGTTCGAAGGCCTCCTTCAACGGATCGATCGGGCAATCGAAATAGCGAAAACCCGTTATGACCTTCTCCGAGCTCTTTCGATAGAATAAGCTGGACAGGATGAGCAATTTCTTCCGTTTCTCGAATTTGTCGGTCAGTGAATTCAAATAATCATCCAAGCGTAGAATTTCGGTCATCAAATACCTCCCATGGTTACCGAAATTCTAGTGGTGACGCGGGCCCCGGTCAACACAGGTCGATTTGCGTTCAGGTTTTCACCGAATCAGGATAAGGTGTTGGATGTGGTGTAACTGAGGGAGACACGAATGCGGTTCGAAATTGAAGCGTACAGCTTTGGCCAGATAGTGATAGATGGAAAAACGTACAAAAAGGATCTCATCATCTGCCCCAAAACAATTGTCGAAAATTGGTGGCGAAAAGAGGGGCACAGCCTCTATCCAGAAGACCTCGAGGCGATTATGAACCATCATCCCGAGCAGTTGATTATCGGCACGGGTGATCCGGGACGACTAACAGTGCCGGACTCAACGAAAAATTGGTTGTCAGCCCGAGGAATCGACCTCACCTCAATGCCGACAAAACAGGCCTGCGAATATTACACCTCCTTAGACGACATCTCAGGGATGGTCATGGGCCTGCATCTCACCTGCTGAGCATTTTCGGTATTTGCCCTACGCATAGGGTATCTTCGAGCAGCGATAGGACCGGATAGGCGGGGTTGTAGTGTTTGTGTACAAATGTTTCGTTGCGCTCTTCGTAGAGGATTTTACCCACCCGGTCGGCGATCGGCAGCAGCATCTGTTCACTGCGACATAGTACCGGGGAGACGGTTTCGATTGAACCGGTGGCGTGCCAATTGAGACAGCTGCAGGTGTTGTTGCAACGATCTCTGATCGCACATGTCCGACAGGGTTCCTTTTCGATGGTGGAACGGGCGTGAATTCGGGAGCGGGCAGCCTCGTCGACTCCCTGTTTCAGATGACCGATGCACCAACTGCTCTGTGGTCCGCCACGGATGAACTGTACACAGGGAAAGAGAAAGCCTTGCGGATCGACCGTTATTTGACGTTGGATCAACTCGCAGCGATTTTTCAGGTGGCACTGTCGATCGATATGAGACAGCAGCTTGACCTCGAACGGACTGAGGTAGAACTTGCGGTGTTCTCTCGTCCAAGCGAGGTAGAGGTCGGCCAGGTGCTGATATTGACCTTTCAAGACTTTAAGATCCGTTGATTGCCACGGTGCGGTGTAATCCGGTGAGATTACCATGTACTTGACACCCATTTCAGAGAGCTGCTCCACCGACTCGCCGAGAAATTTCACGGTCGCCGGGGTGACGGTCATCAGCACACTGGCGTAGGGCTGAGCCGCGAGCAGCAGTTCCAACTTGGCGCGCACCCGATCGAACGAGGAGCTACCGTCAGGCAATCGCCGGTGGGTATCCTGTGCTTCGCGAATGCCGTCGATACTGATGGCGATCTGTATGTTATTCGCCAGCGAAAACGACAGCAACTCGCTGTCCAGCAGCAGCCCGTTGGTGGTCAGCCTGAAATAGAATCTCCCCTTCCCTTCACGGGTCATTTCCCGAGCCCGTGAAACGGTAGCGTAGATGACATCGCGACGCAGCAGCGGCTCCCCGCCGAAAAACACGATACTGCAGGGTTTTCCGCGATTGAGCCGAAGGCCCAACTCGAGCGCTTGGAATGCGGTTTCCCGGTTCATGCCGTCGCACTCCTCATTGGGCGAATAACAATACTCGCAGTGCATGTTGCAAGCGCGGGTTAGAAAGAGCGTCAACTGCACTTCAGATCACCCCGCGTTCCTCCAGCCAACCCACAAAGGCCGCTGCTTGGCGCCTCAGGTTGTCCACCGACGCCTTTCTCAGCCGATTCTTGAGCAGCTCGTGCTTGGCCCCCCGACCGAATTTGGTGTCGCTTGAAACTTTTCCATAGCAGTCGTGGTCCTGGAAAAGCGGAAAAGCCAAAGGAAAAAAAAAAGCGCGAAAAATGAGTTCAGGTCTGTTCTCGGCGATATGCCGCTCCAATTCCTTTGCCGGAGTAGATAAATCAAGCATGTATTTCCCGCCGACTTCAAAACCGGCGAGCTGGGAGTAGTCGTCCTTTGACACAAACTCCACTGCGATCTGTTTATCCGGATCCATCGCATCGAGGACAAAGGTCTGACGCTTGTTCCTGAATTCGAACAGTTTCGAGCTGCCGTCGACCCACCGATAGTCATAGCCCAGGCGTATCGAGCATCGAGACAGAAACACCTCTTTATGGGGAATCTCTCGTCGCGACAAGGACACACCGGCTTTGGACAACTCCTCGGCGATGATCCCGAAGGCCTCGTCCTCTGACAGGAAGACCGGTGGGTTGTAGATGCAACCTATTGCCCGACTACCCGTCACGCGGATATCCAATGGATTTGAGCACCGATTCTCAGAAGTGTCCGCGGTCAATCGTTCAAACGGTGCATCGGATGGGAGGGATTGGCCGATCGAACCACCGCACCCTCCGGCGCCCAACGCCAATGCCGCCGCCGCGATACGGGCCACCTTCGGCGACCGCATCCACCCCGGCGGCAGCCGTCTGCTGAGCAGTGTGGGATCGCACTCGACATCCGTCAGTGTGGGATAGGCCGGTGTGGTCACGCGTTTGAGCGCCTTGGCTTTGACTGTCATCGCTTTACCCTGGAGTACGAGTAGTGTTCCCATCGTGCCATAAGACCAAGTGTTGGGAAACGTTTTTCAATACGACTGATGCGATTGACTTGTGATGGAATTCTGTCTGAGGCAAGATTGGCTGTGGACGGAGTTGATAAGGAGAGGCAGTTGACATTTGGAATCATCATCGGCGCAGTTGTGGGTCAGATCGAGGAAGACGCCAAGCAGCCCGAGCCGACCGACAACGGATCACGCGGATAGACGAATCGCCCGTAACGAGTGTTTTAGGTCTCTCCGAATAGACGTGCCCTAAACAAACCACACGAACGGAATAACTGCGACAGTGCGGTGTTGTGTAGACATAGAATGGGGCAACCGTGAGTGCTGTCGACCCAAAACAACGCAGAACCTGGACGATTGCCATCGTTGCTTCGGTGATGGTTCATGGGGTGTTTTGCTGGTTCACCTTGGATTCGGCTCCGAGCGACCGACATGCCGCTCCCCGTGCTGTTGAGTTGACCATCATTCCGGACCCTTCCGGCGATACCGAGCCCGCGAGGGTTGTCCGCGTGCCGTTGCCCGATCAGCCCATCGACACCTGGCGACCCCGCCACCCATCACGTCGTCCACCTCCGCTGACCTCGGCTGGACCGGAGCGCCGCCGTTCTGAGCCGTCAGCCGAGCCCCTGCGGACCGATCGATTGGTACGAGAGAGTGATTCAGCGCCGTTGGATAAAGGACTGCCGCTGCCGTCACCCAACGAGCAGCCCGCGGACGCCGGCACCCGTCAGGTTGATTTAAAGAACCTCGACTTGCGTATCGCTCGGTCCGATTTGGATCGTCTTTTTGGTGCCGAAATGGCCCAGGATCGCGGTGACGACAAAGAAAAAGCGATCAGGGGGCGCTCGCCGGCCTCGCGCAAGGGCCGTTCCCTGACCAAGATTGTACAGAACTCGATGAAGCCCCGCCCTGGATGGGTCAAGCCCGGCAACCAGGAAGTGTTGGGGATTGATCGTCAGCAGTCCTTTGCGGCTTACTTGCGGCAGCTCGACAAAAAAATCGGACCGCGGTTTTCGACGTTTCTCCACTCTTCGGAATCGGTTAACAATCAACTGCATCGCAAGGTTCAATCGAGCTTTCTGAAATACAATCCATTCTATTCTCCTCCGCCGGACAATGAAGTGGCAACGTCACTGGGCTCTCACCCCATCGGAGATCTCACCCTGGTCACCGTCACCGAATTCGAATTGGATCGAACCGGACGGCTCAATGATATCCTGGTGGTTCGCTCCTCCGGGCACGCTGTCTTCGACGCCGCATGCGTATCCTGTGTGGTTCAGAGCGCCCCGTTTCCCAAACCGCCGACCGACATCTTGTCCCACAATCTGTTGGCCTACATCCGGTGGTCCTTCTATCGAAATCCCCGCCGCAACGGCCCTCGAAGCGGCAGCGGATATATCTTGACGGATAAATAGATCGTTCATTTGCAGGCCGCCACGCACCACACAAACACACCAAGCCCGGAGTACTTTGGTGCGCGAAGGGATTTTCTCGACGAAACAGTTTTCAAATGTAGCAATTCCTGACAATATCGATCAGTACCTCGAGTCCTTAGGAGCCTGTAATGTCACCGGAAATCATCATACCCCTAGTCTCAATTCCCGTTGTACTTGTCGTTATTGTTTTAGTTCTCAGATCGTTGAATAAGCGCTCAACAAAGCGCAAGGAGTCAATGGAAGCCCTTCATCATCACTGGACCACAAATGGGTTTGCCACAACGGCGACCATCGTTGAAACAGAGTACTTCGGCCCTGTTGGTGGCACCGTGCAGACTGAAAGCGCAGAGATGTACAAGCTCACCGTTGAGTACAAAGATCAATCCGGAAAGGTTCAACGCGCCGATAAAGATGAAGGACGAAAAACATATTGCGGAGACAGTTCCTCTTTTTACGACAAACTTTTTTTCATCAGCAAGGAGGCCAGCTATCGGTTGAAAAAGTCCGGCAACGAAATTCCAGTGATCGTCCATCCCGACGATCCAAGCCAAATATACTTCGACCGAGACAAACTGGAAGACGAAGAGAACGAGCTTCGGCAAAAGTTACTGGATCAACAACACTGACCCGAACTACACCGGCCACCACCCAGCTCGTACCACTCGGCGACAAAATAGATCTCCATCTTTTTCATCCGGTGGTACAATGCGCCGAACACACAATTGAGGAGAGGGCAAGTTGACTGAACAAAAGAAGACCAAAAGACAGGTGGAGGAGCTGCTGGGCAAGGTGGTGGATTTCGCAGGCGATCCCTTCAGACTAGCGCGCTACCTGCTCCGGCTGCTACGGGATCCGAGAGTGCCCCAATCGGCGAAACTGAAACTGTTGGGCTCGGGGCTCTATGGCTGGATCGAGGGGGATCTGATCCCGGACGATATCGATGCCCTGCCCGGCCTCGGCGGGGTAGATGACATCATCCTCATCGTCCACGGTATCAAGTGCCTCGTCGCCGAAACCGACGAAGAGGTTGCCGCCGAACTGTGGCCCGGTGATGATGCATCGTTCAAGCGGGTCCTCACCGCGGTCAGTTGGCTCGACAACCAACTATTCGATCGGGTCGCCGGCTGGGTCAGGTCAGCGCTGGACAAACTGGCCGGCACCCCGGCCGAGCGATTCGTCAAACCACGCAAATCCCGCAGCGCTGACTAACGACCGCGTTTTTTCCTACCACGCGCTCCGCTGGCGTGCGGCTGGGCTTTATTGACGAAACTGATGATGTAATTCTGTGTGGGAACAATGGTCTTCTTGAAGACGACCATACGATTGGCGTAGACCACCAGCTCGGCCGGACTTTCTGACCACGGTAAAGTGATTGGATGTTCCACCGCGCGATCGTCCACCGTGATTCGGGCGTTTTGTGGTAACTCTCCGAGCTCGATGGTGATCATTTTGATCGCCGGGCTTTTCCCCGGCTTTGAGGGCTGCTCCGGTGGTGTTGCCAAAGTGGGCTCGCTGGTTGAATTGATGGAACCGTCGGGGACGGCCCCTGAGGGCGCAACCACCCCGGTCAACTCGGGTGGCGCAGGCTCAGGACGGAGCGAACCGACCACCGCTCGGTTTGCCGAGGTAGAAAGGGACTCGCCGTGCCGCAGTTGCCCGGACGGGTTGATATTCCACCACACGAGCGCTGCCGAAACCACGACAAACGCTGCAGCAGCAGCCAGAAACAATCTGAGTCGACTTCTCTTGTGGGTATTTGTCGTAACAGCGATGATTTGAAAATCGGTCGGCTTGGGCGATGGCGGTGTAATGGAGTTTTGGGGTACACCACGGGACGACACTTCGCCGGGCGGCACTTCACTGGACGGACCCATGGCATTGAGGTTGGCCATCGAGGCCAAGTATTTGCTGGCCAGTGAGGCCGCAGGGGATCCCTCCTCCTCTTCCTCCTCCGAAGCTGTGATCACAGGTTTCCCCCCCAGGGCAATAGTCTGGATACCCGAGCGGGATGCGGTATTCCCTTCCTCCACGATCAGGGCGGCCGCCGCTTCAAGTTCCGCGTCGACCCGCGCCGCGTCAGTCGGATCGACAAGCGGCTCCATCGTCGATGCCAATGATGGTAGCGGCGGAGCAGACTCGTTTGCCGTCGCCTCGTCCATCGAATCATTCACTGCCCAGAGGGCGTTGAGCATGGCCGCTGCATCTGCAAAGCGGGCGTGGGGGTCTCGGCTCAGCGCTCTCTGCAACACCTCGGCCAACGCCGGCTGATCGACCGCAAACCGATCCGGCAGGCGATATTGGTCGGTCAAAATGCGCCCGATCACCTCCTCCCGTGAGCGCCCCTCAAAGGGGCGGCAGTTGAAGAGCAATTCGTACAACAACACCCCGACGGTCCAAATATCCGTGCGGGGATCGGAGAGCTCCGTCTCGGTGGTCTGCTCAGGCGGGAGATAGCCGACGTCGTTTAGCAGCGCCCCGGGGCCGCTGAGACCGAGAAAGAGCAAATCGACGTCGAGGAATCCCTCTTGGGAGCGGGTCAAAAAAATTGTGTTGGGATTGAGGTTATGGTGCGGGATCTTTCGGCTGTGAAGTTCTTCGAGCACAGAGAGCAGCCGCAGTATCACGGTCATCGCCACCCGCCGCTTGACCGATTTTCGGCGGTTCAACGCCGCCGCGAGCGAGGCGCCGCGGGGCAGATCCAACAGCACGAGGGTCGAACCGTTGCGATCCGCGAGCAGGTCGCGAATTTGCAGAAGATTGGCATGGGACACGCTGGCCACTCGTCCCTGATCCACGACGACGTCATCAGAAAGGGCTTTTATCGCCACTTCGCCGCCGCCGGCGAGCGTTGCGCGATACAGGGTTCCGGTAGCATCGACACCAATGATTGCGGTTAGCCGATAGGAGGAGTGGGGTACGGAATCAGCCGCAGCGGACCGGGGAGGAGCACCTTCTTCCAGCCGGGAATGGAGCTCGGTTTTGGGTCGGACCATGACGTACCCCCAATGCGCGACTGTCGCGAGCCCTAATTAGTCCAATCATCACCGACAATTAAAAAATTCTACTATGCCAGTATAAACCAAATGATTTGTTAACGATATAAAAAATTGACTTCGATGATGGGCGTTTTCACCTCATACTAAACATCTCTACAGTATTGGAACAGCATTTCGGCGGGTACTTTTTTTCTCACGCCCCACCTCGGTGCATTCACGGCAACTCGATCTGCGGTGGGGGAGTTACTATCGGGAGCTCCAGCTTTGGAGGATCCACCGTGGCGGCGAATGTGACCTCTTCACTGATAGCAATGCCACAATGGGTCATCGCAGCAACCCGAATGTGGTAAATTCTCCCCGGTTCTAATGAAATCGTAATCGAATCAGATTTAAACCACGAGCTTGACTCCGGATAGGGATCCTCCGGGTTATTGGAATATTGAACCTGGTGCCACTTTGCGTTTTCCCCGCGATTAAACGAAATATTGAAATGGGAGTACGATTCAAAAGCACCTGGTGCCGGGGACGATTGATCATTTTGGTCCCGCTCGGACTGGGGAAAAGGAAATGGACGATGTGTGATGTCAACGACCTCCGGTTGACCGGGAAGTTGTTCTGAAGCGGGTGGCAGGATACTGTCCATCCAGGACGCTGCGTACGATGTCCGTAGATAGGCAGTTCTCTCAATGGTCGTTCCGTCCACCTCATGAATAGTTCGGTTTCGAGATGCCGTACCTACAAGCACGAGTGAACCGTCGGCATTTTCCACAAAACAGGGGCCACCCGAGTCCCCGCAGGTGGTGTACACTTTTTGCCCATCATCGTTGAAACTCTCCCGAACGATGAACATTTTCTCACCCGAATAATCGACCGGCAAATAGCCATAGGTAATCTTTTTGGTTCGATAGTCCCAGATGTGAATATATGGAGAGCCGCCCGGCCCAAGGCAGAGTAATTCTTCGCCTATCAATGATTCACTGGTTTCTGAATAAATCTCCGGTCCCATGTAACACCCGGGTCGGCGCGAATTCGATGGATTGGGTACAATCGCGTCGGACAGGGATCCGGCTATTTTGATCAACGCTGCATCGCCATAATTTTCTGGCTGTTCAGCATCATGCCCCCGAGAAAAGAAATGAACCTCTTCGACATCGAAACGACTTTGGGGCTGGTAGCCAAATAGGACAATAGAGGGCCACATACGGGGGTCGGTGTCATCGGAGGAATGATCAAACACCATCGCCGCGCAATGGGACGCGGTCAAGAGCCAATTGGGACGAACCACGACCGCGGCACAGAGATACGTGTATTGGTATCCTTTCCAATCGGCATAGAACATGGCTGTGAGATATTTTCGATCATACCCTCCCTCTTCCCCGTTCTCAATCGCCTCCACAGCTGGGGACACGCCGACGACCGCTACTACCATCAGGAACGTCACAACAATCCGCCGCACCATTGAGCACCTCCAATTCTGGTTGGCCACGTTGATAATTAATCTAATAGCAAGGAGAATGCCAACCCCGACGAAATGAATCTGATTGAAACTCAAGTTCAACAACATCAGCTACTTGGGTGTAACTATCTAAAAATGAAGGAAAATTTTACCGCGGCGTACCCAGTAGAAGGTTGGGATTTCAACCGTACATTTGCACGCCTGAGGTGCCCAGACCGTTTGCCGAACTGTTCAAAACACAGTTTCACGGCTACAAATATCGGCATACGCAATTTCAATCCTACTCAACGACGCCGATAGACAACTTGTGCTAAGGACTCGCGCAAAAACAACTTCCGTTTTTGAGAGCAGATCCATCAATTCTGCCGGCATCGCTCGGCGCCCAAATACCCCAAGTATTCAGGCTTC